>NZ_JAWHTP010000004.1:0-448459 GCF_033052815.1 Chromohalobacter sp. HP20-39
GAGAGGACTTGAACCTCCACGTCCATACGGACACTAGCACCTGAAGCTAGCGCGTCTACCAATTCCGCCACCTGGGCGCGGCATGCACTTTACTGATGTTTTTGATGGTGCCCGGAAGAGGACTTGAACCTCCACGTCCATACGGACACTAGCACCTGAAGCTAGCGCGTCTACCAATTCCGCCATCCGGGCGTTGCCTCGTATCAATCCAGCGGGGGATCGATGGTGCCCAGGAGAGGACTTGAACCTCCACGTCCATACGGACACTAGCACCTGAAGCTAGCGCGTCTACCAATTCCGCCACCTGGGCAAGGCGCGGTGTATAATACCCATTTTGGGCGTGAATGCAAGCCACTTCGCCATGCTTCATGTCTTGCGCCGTGAAAGGCAGGTAGCCGCCATGGTTGGGTCGACTGGCTGTGCCCGCTATACTGGCAGCATGATTGAATTTCATAACAACGCCATCGGCGCACGACGTTTACTTGCCACTTCGCCTGTAAGGAAGTCATTACCATGAACCATTGGACACTCAGTGACGATCCGCATGCGGAACGTGAAGCGAGTAAATACGATAACCCTGTCCCCAGTCGCGAATATCTTTTCGCCCGGCTGGAAGAGTACGGTAAGCCCATCACACCCGAAGACCTTAGCCGCATGCTGGCGGTGGATGACGAGGAGCGTCTGGAAGGCGTGCGTCGTCGCCTCGCGGCGATGGAGCGCGAGGGTCAGATTCTGCGCAATCGGCGTGGCGCCTACGCATTGATCGATAAGCTCGACCTCATCAAGGGTAAGGTTCAGGGGCACCGCGACGGGATGGGTTTCTTGATCCGAGAAGACGGCAAGAAGCCCGACTTGGTGGTGCCGCCACGTCAGATGCGGCGTGTCTTCGACGGCGACCAGGTGCTGGTGCGTGTCAGCGGTCGTGATCGGCGCGGGCGCGATGAAGCGACCATCGTCGAGGTCATCGCCCGTAACACGCAGTCGCTGGTGGGTATCTACCGCCAGAATACCGCCGAATTCGGCGTGCTGATTCCCGAGAAATCGCGCATCGCTCAAGAAGTCATCATCCCGCATAGCGTCAGCGGTGGCGCGCGTGACGGACAGATCGTCTCGGCCCGTATCACTCAGCAGCCGGCGACGCGCGTCCAGCCAGTGGGTGAGGTCACGGAGGTGCTCGGCGAACGCATGGATCCCGGGATGGAAATCGATATCGCCATCCGCAGTTACGAGATTCCTGCCGAGTTTCCGCCCGACGTGCATGCCGAGATCGCCGATATGTCCACCTCCGTGGACGAGGCCGACAAGGCACACCGCATCGACTTGCGCGACGTGCCGTTGGTGACCATCGACGATGAGTCTGCCAAGGACTTCGACGATGCCGTCTGTGCTTGGAAGACCAAGTCCGGAAGCTGGAAGCTGCTGGTGGCGATCGCCGACGTGTCGCACTATGTCCGCCCGGGCAGCGCGCTGGATCAAGAGGCGATCACGCGCGGCACCTCGGTTTACTTCCCCGGTCAGGTCGTGCCGATGCTGCCGGAGTTGCTCTCGAATGGGTTGTGCTCGCTCAATCCCGAGGTCGATCGTCTGGCGCTGGTCTGCGAGATGAACATTTCGCCGAACGGCGCGATCAGCCGCTATCGCTTCTACGAGGCAGTCTTTCAGTCCCATGCGCGCCTGACCTACAACAAGGTCGCCGGGATCCTCGATGACGAAGGTCCCGAAGGCGATGCACTGCGTGAGCAGTATCGCGACCTCGTGCCGTCGCTCAAGAATCTCAAGAGTCTCTACACGATTTTGCGGGAAGCCCGCGAGGCACGCGGCGCCATCGATTTCGAGACCACCGAGACGGAAATCGTCTTCAACGACGCGCGCAAGATCGAGAATATCGTGCCGCGTTCGCGCAACGACGCGCACAAGATCATCGAGGAGTGCATGCTGGCCGCCAACGTGGCGACGGCGCGCTTTCTCGATAAGCATGACCTGCCGGCGCTGTATCGCATTCACGAGAAGCCCTCGCCGGAACGCCTGGATAAGCTGCGTCTGTTCCTCAACGAGCTGGGGCTGTCCTTGGGTGGGGGCGACGATCCCACGCCGCAGGACTATCGCGATCTTGCCGAGACGATCAAGGGTCGCCCCGACGCCGACGTCATTCAGACGGTAATGCTGCGTTCGATGAGTCGTGCGGTCTATTCGCCGCAGAACGATGGCCACTTCGGTCTGGCGTATCCCGCCTATGCGCATTTCACGTCGCCGATCCGGCGCTATCCGGACCTGCTTGTACATCGGGCCATTCGCTCGGTGATTCGCGGGCCGCGGCAGACCAACACGGTGTTGCGTGCCGAAGGTGCGCCGGTAGAGCCGCCCAGCAAATGGGCACCGTATAGCTTCGAGCAGATGCTCGAGCTCGGCGAACATTGCTCGATGACCGAGCGTCGTGCCGACGATGCCACGCGTGATGTGGAGGATTGGCTGAAGTGCGAATTCATGTCGGACAAGGTCGGTGAGATATTCGAAGGCACCATCGCCTCGGTGACGCAGTTCGGCGTTTTCGTGCGTCTGGATGAGGTCTATGTCGAGGGGCTGGTCCACGTGACCTCGCTGCCGTCCGATTATTATCACTACGAGGCCGAGAAACACCGCCTCAAGGGTGAACGTAGCGGGATGTCCTATCGGCTGGGCGATGGCGTCACCGTGCAGGTGGCGCGTGTCGATCTGGATGATCGCAAGATCGACTTCGAGCTGGCCGACGAGAAACCGCGTCCGCAGAACCCCGCCCGGCGCAAGAAGTCCGCTACCGATGGATCCTCGGCACGCGGCAAGCAAGGCGCAGGGCAAGCCGGCAACGCGACCAAGAAGGAACGTGACGGCAACAAGCCACGTCGGCGTTCGCGAGGTGGCAAGGGCGGTGGTAAAGGTGATAAGCGTTGACCAGGCGCCGTGATTCGGGACACAGGGCATCATGAAAGCTAAATCTTCTCGGGCGCGTATCGCGACGCCTGAAGGCTTGGACCCCGTTTATGGTGTGCACGCCGTGCGGGCATTGTTCGAGCGCGGTCAGCCACCACGTGAACTCTGGATTCAGGAGGGACGTGCCGAGGCGCGCCTGGACAGCCTTTTGGACAGCGCCCGTCAGGCAGGTGTCAAGTGCGTTGGTGTCGCTCGCGAAACGCTCGACGGTGTGGCGAAAGGCGCCGTGCATCAAGGCGTGATCGCCTTCGCGCCACCGCTGCAGGCTGAGAGCGAGGAAGCGCTGTGGTTTCGCCTGGGCGCCTGGCAACAGCCGTCCCCGCCGTTGCTGTTGATACTCGACGGGGTGACCGATCCGCATAACTTCGGCGCCTGCCTGCGCAGCGCCGATGCGGCGGGAGCGCACGGCGTCATCGTGCCCAAGGACAAGGCTGCACCCCTCAATGCCACGGTGCGCAAGGTGGCCTGCGGCGCCGCCGATGTCACGCCCGTCTATCAGGCGACCAACCTGTCGCGTGCGATGGCGCGCCTCAAGACGCATGGCGTGTGGATCGTCGGGACGGCGGGGGAGTCGGCGCAAAGTCTTTACCAGGTGGACCTATCCGGCCCGGTGGCCATCGTCATGGGCGCTGAAGGTAAAGGCATGCGTCGACTCACCCGTGAGGGGTGCGATCTACTCGCCAAATTGCCCATGACGGGCAGCGTGTCAAGCCTCAATGTCTCGGTCGCCACAGGCGTGTGCCTGTTCGAGGCCGTGCGCCAACGCCACGCCTCTTGATGACCGGTCGAGACAAGTTGCAAGCAGGCTGGACGATCACTACAATTGATCGGCTTTCTGGACGCCATTTAGTGGGTTCGGAAACATAGAGACTTTCTCTCCTTGCTTCTCGTGGCCCTGTACGTGCCAAGTGACGGGCCTCGTGGAAGCTGTCAAACCGTAAGGAGCTATCATGCGTCATTACGAAATCGTGTTCATGGTCCACCCGGATCAGAGCGAGCAGGTGCCCGCCATGGTCGAGCGCTATACCGGGCTCGTGACCGACAACGGCGGCACAGTGCATCGCCTGGAAGATTGGGGGCGCCGTCACCTGGCCTACCCGATCAACAAGATCCACAAGGCCCACTATGTGCTGATGAACATCGAGTGCAGCGGCGAAACTCTCGACGAAATCGAGAATATCTTCCGTTTCAACGATGCCATCATCCGTAGCTTGGTGGTGCGTTGCAAAGAGGCGGTCACCGAAGCGTCTCCGATGATGAAGCCGGCCGAAGAAAAGCCGCGTCGTCGTGAAGAGAAAAGCGAGCGTCCGAACGTTGAGCGTTCCGAAACGAACGCCGACGCTGATGCCGACGCCGAAGCTGAAGCCAACTGATTCGTACCTCTGGAGGATAAACCATGGCACGCTTTTTCCGTCGCCGTAAGTTTTGCCGCTTCACCGCCGAGGGCGTGAAGTACATCGATTACAAGGACCTGGATACACTCAAGTCCTATATCACTGAAACCGGTAAAATCGTACCCAGCCGCATTACCGGCACCAAGGCTCGTTATCAGCGTCAGCTGTCCACGGCCATCAAGCGCGCTCGTTATCTGGCGCTGCTGCCCTATACCGACAGCCACCAGTAAAACAAGGCGACTGGCGTGATGCAGGCACTGGCCCGTTGGGTGATGCGCGGTACGCCGCAAGCGGCGATGGTCGCGTTGATTGCGGCGCTGATTCCCTGGCTGTTCTGGCTAAGTGCCGCCGTTGCGGCGTTGGTAACGTTACGTCGTGGTCTGGGCTCCGCTCTGCCCGTATTGATCGCCGCTGCGCTGCCAGCCGGTTGGTGGTGGGTGCAGGGTGATGCCGTTCCGCTTGCCAGCGTGCTGCTGGTGACGTTGATGGCGACGATATTGCGTTCCCGGATGCGTTGGAGCGAGACCTTGATCGCCGGCACCTTGGTATGTGTGGTGCTGGTGCAGTTAGGCATCTTCCTGCCACCGGGCGGGGCTGGGCCGTTGCTTGAGCAGGTGCGTCAGAATTCGGCGGACGTCGATGCCATGCTCACCGAGTTGAGCGCTCAGGGCGTTTCCAGCGAGCAATTGGCGGGCATGCTGATCGGCGGTGTCACCGGGCTGGTGGTACTGCTCGCAGCAGTCGCTTGTTTGGCACTAGCGCGTAGTTGGCAAGCGGGGTTGTATAACCCCGGTGGCTTTCGCGACGAGTTCCATGCGCTGCGCTTGAATATCAAGGAGCTATTGCTGCTGGTAGGCGTGAGTGTACTGGGCGTGTTGGTGGCCATGCCGATGGCCACGATGTTGGCGTGGATACCGTTGCTCGTGGCAGGCATTGCGCTGGTGCATGGTTGGATTGGATTGAAGGGGATGAGCGGGTTCTGGTTGGTCGGCTTTTATGCACTGCTGCTGACGACCTGGCCCACGATTCTGGTTGTGCTGTTGCTGGCCGTTATCGATATTTTCGCGGATTTCCGCGCACGCTTGGTCGGCAACCACTGATGAGAGGTTAACGAGATGGACGTCATTCTGCTCGACAAGATTGGCAAGCTGGGCAACTTGGGTGATCAAGTCGCCGTCAAGGCCGGTTACGGCCGCAATTACCTGGTGCCCTATGGCCTCGCCGTGCCGGCTACCAAGGAAAACGTTGCCGCTTTCGAGGCGCAACGTGCCGAGCTCGAAGCACAGGCTGCCGAGCGCAAGGCGGAAGCCGAAGCGCGCGCCGAGCAACTGTCCGAGATCGAGCTGTCGCTGGTCGCCAAGGCCGGTGAAGAAGGCAAGCTCTTTGGCTCGATCGGTCCACGCGACCTGGCCGATGCGCTGACGCAGGCGGGGCTCGACGTGGTCAAGAGCGAAGTGCGTATGCCGGAAGGCCCGATTCGCCGGACCGGCGAATACGACATTACGCTGCAACTGCATGCGGAAGTCTCCTCCAGCGTTCGCATCGTGGTCGTGGCCGAGTAATCGACCACGACCAGGCAGATATGCCGGAATGGGGCGCGAAGGGTAACCTTCGCGCCCTTTTTGTGCCCACAGCGTCCGTTTCGTGAACATGGCGCTGAGATGCAACGTCAGGGGTATCACGGCATCATGGGCATGGTCGACGCGGCGAATGTTTGTACGTCGCCGACCTCGATATCGACCGGTCAGGAAACGAGCATGAGCGAATACGTCGAGCACGATCAGGAAACTGCGGCCCTCAAGGTACCGCCACACTCGCTGGAAGCCGAGCAATCAGTGCTCGGCGGACTGATGCTGGAAAACAGCGCTTGGGATATGGTTTCCGAGCGCCTGACCGCCGACGATTTCTATCGTTACGAGCATCGCCTGACCTTCAATGCGATGGCACAACTGGCCGACGCGGGACATCCGCTCGACGTGGTCACACTCTCGGAGGCGCTGGAAAACCGCGATCAGTTGGAAAGCGTGGGAGGGCTAGCATACTTGGCCGAACTGGCGCGCAACACGCCGTCGGCCAGCAATATTCGCGCGTACACCGACATCGTGCGCGAGCGTGCCACGCTGCGCAAGTTGATCCAGGCCGCCAATCAGATCGCCGAGGGGGCCTTTGCTCCGCAGGGGCGGCCCTCCGATGAGTTGGTCAACGAGGCTGAGCGCCTGGTGTTTCAGATCAGTGAAGATCGCCCCAAGTCCGGTGGGGCGATCGGCATGAGCGACCTGCTCAGCAAGGCCGTTGACCGCATCGACGAGCTGTTCAACATGCAGGGCGAGATGACCGGCCTTTCCACCGGCTTCCGCGATCTGGACGAGATGACTTCGGGGCTGCAGCCTTCGGACATGGTGATCATCGCCGGCCGCCCGTCGATGGGTAAGACGACGTTTGCCATGAACGTGGTCGAACATGCGGTTATCTCCAGTGACAAGCCAGTGGTGGTGTTTTCCATGGAGATGCCTGCCGATGCCTTGATGTTGCGTATGTTGTCTTCGCTCGGGCGTATCGACCAGACACGCATGCGCACCGGGCAGTTGGAAGACGAGGACTGGCCACGCTTGACCTCGGCGGTCAACCTGCTCAAGGACAAACAGCTCTTCATTGATGACACGGCGGGGTTATCGCCGAACGAGATGCGCGCGCGGGCGCGGCGCTTGGCGCGTGAACATGGCAACCTCGGATTGATCATGATCGACTATCTGCAGCTCATGCAGATCCCCGGCTTTTCCGAGAACCGTACCGGCGAAATTTCCGAAATCTCGCGCTCGCTCAAGGCGCTGGCCAAGGAGTTCAATTGTCCGGTAGTCGCGCTGTCGCAGCTCAACCGTTCGCTCGAGCAGCGGCCCAACAAACGCCCGGTGATGTCGGACCTTCGCGAGTCGGGGGCCATCGAGCAGGATGCCGACGTCATCGCTTTTGTCTATCGCGATGAGGTCTATAACCCTGACAACCCCGACAACCATGGCCTGGCTGAACTGATTATCGGCAAGCAGCGTAACGGCCCGATCGGTACCGTGCACATGGCCTTCATCGGTAAGTACACGCGCTTTGAGGACCTCGCCCCCGACAGCTACGGTCAGCATATGGGCGAGTGACAACGGCAAGGCAAACAGGCCGGTGTTGCCTTATAATGCCGGCTCGCAAGTGAACAGGAGGGGAGATGGCGAGCGGATTTCAACGTGGCAAGAAGCGTACCCCCAAGCTCGAGGGACGTGGTCAACTGGAAAGCGTCGAGCGTGAAGGGCCGTTCAAGGAGTGGTTGGGGATGCCCGACCTCTACCGTTATACCTTGGTCGTCGACGGCGAAACCTACAGCTATCAGACCGAAGATGCCGAACTGCCCGTCTCAGTCGGGGATCGCGTGGTGTTTCGCTACAAGGAAACCCGTGCGGGCAACTGGGTTGATCGTAACTCCTTGGGTGTGGCGATCGATCCATCCACCTATCAGCGCGATTCTTGATACGTTGCGTTGATAGTGTTCCGGGGCCGGTACGCCGGTCCCTGGTAAGTGGCGGGCGTCGAGTCACGGGGCTTCTCGCTGCTTGAGTGTTCCCGTCTTTCCCGTGTGCATTTTCTCTTTGCCCAGCAAGTGCTGGAACTTAACGCACCGCAATGCGTCTCAAGGGTATTCTTTTCATCTTACCGATCAAGGTTTGGGTGAATAGTACGTTCCTTGTCGAGATATTTGTCGTTTCCCTCGCCATACTCATTGCAACATTCTTGTCATTTGCACGAGGCAAGCTGGGCATGCGCCGTGGCAAGCGGTGAACGTCTTGGCGGGTTTTATTTTCTCAAGGAGAACATTATGGAAATCAACGAGCTCAAACGTTTTGTGGATGCGGAGCACCATTTCGAGATTCGCGTCATCAGTCATGCGGGCAGTCGTTTGTACCGGGTTGAGGTGGAAGACCTCGAAGGTCAGCACTATCCGCTGATGCGACGTGGCAAGCCGATGCTGTTCCGTGCTCTGGATGATGTCTACGCCGAACTCAAGCGTGCAGGTATTCATCGTGCCTATCTTGTGCAATGGGTGGCGCACGACGAGGTGGTCGGCCGTGATACGCACTATCAGTCCCCACTAACCTCGCGCATGCCGCTGGTATTTTGAGTTCCCACGTATGATACACCCGACGTGCGTACAGCACTCCACTCACCAACTGCAATGCTGAATTTTTAGCCCGGCGAGATGCCGGGGCCTGGGTGCCGAGGCACCGGGCATTTCCCCCTCCCTTGGAGTATCACTCTCCATAGTCTTTTGCATGCTGGTCCCGATCATAAGTCGGGTATCTACATCAGCGCATCGAGAAATGTCTCGGCCCGCTCGCGCTTTTGAGCCGACATCCTGGCGAGTACTGGCGTATTGAATTGGATATAATTGATCCAATTACTATACAAATCGTGTCTATAGAATAACGCGATAAGCTCAACCTGTTTGTGGCTTGTTACACTACGCGACACGGTCTTTTATAGGAGAGGTTTCATGGGGTCAGCTCCCTTTGGTGTCATGCTCGTCAATCTTGGCACGCCCGAAGCCCCCACCACGTCGGCGGTACGTCGCTATTTGGCAGAGTTTTTGGGCGACCCACGCGTCATCGACTTGGCGCGCATTAAATGGTTGCCGATCCTGCACGGGGTGATCCTGCGCATACGGCCGCCGCGCGTGGCCAAGGCATATGCTTCTGTGTGGCAGGACGAAGGCTCGCCGTTGCTTGCCATCGGGCGCCGCCAGCAACGTGCCTTGAAGGATAGACTGGCAACACGCATGGGTACCGAGATTCCTGTCGAACTGGCGATGACTTACGGCAAGCCGAGCATGGAAGAGGCCGGCCTGGCTTTCCGCAATGCTGGCGTCGAGCGAATCTTGGTGCTGCCATTGTATCCGCAGTACTCCGCTACAACGACGGCGGCGGTGTTCGACCGGCTGGCTCGCGCCTTGGCGCCATGTCCACACTTGCCGGAGCTACGTTTCGTACGGGATTATCATGATCATCCGGCCTACATCGAGGCGTTGGCGGAAAGCATTCGCGAACATTGGGCGACGCATGGCCGCCAGCCGCGTTTGTTGTTTTCGTATCACGGCATCCCCAAACGGTATGCCGACGCAGGCGATCCCTACCCTCGACATTGCGAAAAGACCAGTCGCCTGGTGGCCGACGCGTTGGGGCTCGAGTCCGATGCGTGGCTGCAAACCTATCAGTCGCGTTTTGGGCGTGAGGAGTGGCTCAAGCCATATACCGACGATACGTTGAAGGCGTGGGGGGCCGAGGGCCTCGACGGTGTCGACGTTATCAGTCCGGCCTTCGCTGCCGACTGCTTGGAAACACTGGAAGAACTGGAGGTCGAGAATCGCGGTTACTTCACCGAGGCGGGCGGCGGCGACTATCGATACATTCCCGCGCTCAATGACCGCGCCACGCATATCGACATGCTGGCCTCGCTCGTCGAACAACATACTCAAGGTTGGTAGACAGGCGGCTGACTGATGCAAGAGCCGCCCGAGCCTTTGCACGGCGCGGGCGCTCTTGCGTGGTTGTGGTGTGGATTCGGCTCAAGGGAGTTTTGAATCGCCTTGGGGCGCTTCCTCAACGGTTTGCTCGTCGTCTTCTTGAAACTCCTTGGGTTCGCCGCGCGTGCGAGGATCGCGTGCGAGTTTCTGGTGCAGTGCACTCTTGCTCAGCATGTGCGCCGACACCGGGGCGGTAATGAACAGGAAGATGGTGATCAACAACTCGCGCAAGCTGGGGCCACCATCGAGCAGGCTGAAATAAGTGATAGAGGCCAGCAGTACACAGCCAACGCCCAGCGTGGAGATCTTCGAAGGGCCGTGTAGACGCATATAGAAATCCTTCATGCGCGTCAGGCCTAGCGAGCCGATCAAGGCGAAGATGCTACCGGCGATCAGGAAGAAGGCGATGACGCCCTCCATCAGGGTGTATAACGCAATCATGATCCCTCCGCTATTCGATGATATCGCCGCGCAGCAGGTACTTGCATACCGCCACGGTGCTCACGAAACCGAGCATGGCGATCAGTAGCGCCGCCTCGAAATAGGTGCGATCCCCTAGCCAAATGCCGAACAGCACGATCAAAGCGATGGAATTCACGTACATGGTGTCCAGCGCCAGGATGCGATCAGGCAGGCTGGGGCCGACCGTGACTCGGTAAAGATTGAGGACGATCGCGATTGCAAACAGCGCCACGCTGATCTTGAGGGCAACATCTAGCATTCGAAGATCTCCTTGAGCGGACGTTCGTAGCGCTCATGGATATGACGCTTCATGTCGTCGATATCACCCACATCCAGGACATGGATCAATAGGGTCTTGCCGTCCATGCGCAGATGAGCCGAAACCGTCCCGGGCGTGAGGGTGATGGTGCTGGCCAGCATGGTAATCGCAAAATTCTCCTGTAGCTCGAGCGGATACTCGACGAAGGCGGGGCGCGCCCGGCCTCGCGGGTCGAGTATGACCTTGGAAGCTTCCAGATTGGCGATGATGATATCGATCAACACCCGGAAGAAATAGCGCACCATGAGCCAAGGCCGTTTGATCCTGGGTTGCGCCTCCCAGAAGGGCTCGGTGATCAGCGGAATGACGATGGCCAGAAATCCACCGAGTAGCCATTGCCCCAGTGCGACACTGTTCATCAACAGCAGCCACACGATCAGCAACAAGACGGACAACAACGGCATCGGCAGCCACTTGCGAGGACGAATCATGCGTCACCTCCAGTGTCGCCACGGGCGATGATAGCCTGCACATAGGCGTCACGGTCGAGCAATTGGGCGGCGGTCGCCTGGGTGAACGCTGTGATGGGACCGGCAAAGGCGACTATGAGCGGTGCACAGCCGATCAGCATTAACGTGCCGGCAGCACGCAGAGGACCCAGCGTGGCGCCGGTCTTCTCGCCCGAGGCCCGCCAGAAGATGGTCGAACCGGTGCGCGATAGTGCTACCAGGGTGGCCAACCCGCTCGTCAGCAGTATTGGCCACAGCCAATACTGCTGCGCCGTCGACGCCGCCTGAAGAAGCAGTGCCTTGCCAAAGGCTCCGGACAAAGGTGGCAAGCCGGCCATGGCGATTGCCCCGGCGAAGAACAGCAGTCCCAGCATGGCGGGCTGGGTCAGCGTGCGGGACTGTACGATGCGTGCTCCGGCCTTGCCGCGTTGTTGCGCGATGGCATCGACCAGCAGGAACAAGCCGCCACTGATCAGGGTCGTATGGATCAGGTAAAACAGCAGCGCACTCAGTGCGGCCTCGCTGTTCATGCCGATACCCGCCAGGAGTGTGCCCACCGAGATCAAAATCAGATAGGCCACTTGGGTACGCATGTCGCGTGCGGACAGTACGCCCACGGCACCGAGTGCGAGCGTGACCAAGCCTAACCACCATACCCATGGCTGGGCGAGGTTGGCCAAGGGGCCGGCCTGCTCGCCGAAGATCAGCGTGTAGACACGAATGATCGCATAGATCCCGACCTTGGTCATGACCGCGAATAGGGCTGCTACCGGCGCAGGTGCGGCGGCGTAGGCGCGTGGCAGCCAGAAATATAGTGGCAGCATGGCCGCCTTGAGTCCGAACACGATCAGCAGCAGAAGGGCGCCCGCCTTGACAAGCCCGATATCGGCGGGGCTCAGGGTCGGGATGGCCATCGATATGTCGACCATGTTAAGCGTCCCCGTCGTTCCATAGAGCACGCCGAGTGCAATCAGAAACAGCATCGATCCGAGCAGGTTGAGCGCCACGTAATGAAAGCCGGCATGTGTGCGTGCCTTGCCGCCGCCATGCATCAACAGTGCATAGGAGGCGATGAGCAACACCTCGAAGAAGACGAATAGATTGAAGATATCGCCGGTCAGGAAGGCCCCGTTGATGCCCATCAACTGCAGTTGAAAGAGTCCGTGAAAGTTGGAGCCCTGCTCATCATCACCGGCGCAGGCGTATAGCAAGCTGCCCAACGCCAGTAGTGATGTGAGCATCACCATCAACGCGGAAAGACGGTCAAGCACCAGGATGATGCCGAACGGCGGCTGCCAGTCGCCCAGGGCGTAATAGCGTATGGTGCCATCGGTGCTTTCGGCGACCAGCAAGATCCCCACGACGACCAGCGCAAGCGTGGCGAGCACGCTGGTCGTGCGGCGCAGAGTCAGTGCTCCGCCACGGTGGATCAGTAGTGCTAATCCGGTGAGCAGCGGCAGCAGAACCGGCAGAATGATCAAGTGCTGCATCAGGACTTGTCCTCCCGCGGCTCGTCGATGCGATTGCCGTTGACGTGATCACTGCCCACATCGCCGCGCACGCGCATCGCGAGGATTACCGAGAAGGCGGTCATGGCGAAGCCGATGACGATGGCGGTGAGCACCAATGCCTGCGGTAGCGGGTCGGTGTACTCGCCTGCGTCTCCGCTGATGACGGCCGCCTTGCCGGTGGTCAGCCCTCCGGTGGAAAACAGGAAAAGGTTGACGGCATAGGACAACAACGTCAGACCGACGACCACGGGGAAAGTGCGTCCGCGTAGCGCCAGGTATAGTCCGCTGGCGGCCAGAATGCCCGTGGTGGTCGCGAATAGCGCTTCCATCACGCTTTCTCCTTCTGCTTGGAGGGACGGTGCGGCGTGGTCACCTTACCGAGGTTGGCAAGGATCATCAGCGTGGCACCGACCACGGTGAGGTAGACACCGAGATCGAACAGCATGGCAGTGGCCAGTTCCACGTCACCGATCAACGGAATATGGAAATGGCCGAAGGCCGAGGTCAAGAACGGATGCCCGAAGGCCCAACTGCCGATACCGGTCAACGTAGCGATGGTGACGCCGGAGACGGCGATCGGTTGATACTGGAACGACAAGCGCTGCTGCGCCCATTCGACCCCATGGGCGATGTACATCAGGATCAACGCCACCGCTGTCACTAGCCCGGCGATGAAACCGCCACCCGGCGCGTTATGGCCGCGCAGGAAGATGAAGACCGAGACCAACAAGGCCATGGGTAGCAGCGTCTGGGAGACCGAGGCCAGGATCATCGGGTAGCGGTCCGGTGACCAGGGCCGCCCTTCGCTGTCACTGGATGGCATGAACAAGCGTAGGCGATTGAGCAGCTTGTAGATGCCGATCCCCGCGATGCAGAGCACCGTGATCTCGCCTAGGGTATCGAAGCCACGGAAGTCGACCAGAATCACGTTGACCACGTTATGGCCCCCGCCTTTGGGTACGCTATTTTCGAGGAAAAAATCCGAAATCGAGTTTAACGGACGGGTCAGTAGTGCGTAGTTGAGACTCGCCACCACACCACCGAAGCCTGCCGACAGCAGTACATCGCGCACGATGCGCGACGCGCTCGACTCCTTGGGTGTCTTTTGCGGCAGGAAGAACAGTGCCAGCATCAAGAGAATCACCGTAACGACCTCAACCGCTAACTGAGTCAACGCCAAGTCGGGTGCCGAGAAACGCGCGAAGATCAGCGATGCCATCAAGCCGACCACCGAAAGCATGATCAGCGAAATCAGGCGACGGCGATGCAGAAAGGCCGTTGCCAGGCCGGCGAAGCAGGTGATCGCGGCGCCGACGATGATCAAGGGGCTGGCCTCTTGAACGGCCAACCCGCCTTTCAAGGATTCGATGCCGGTTAGACTTATGCCGGCGACGACCAGGGCACTGATCACTACCCACAGCATGTAGCGTTGCAGTGAGCCGTTCTCGAGGGTGTCGATGCTCCACTGCGAGAAGCGAACAAGTCGCTGAACGGCGCCCTCGAAGATTGCCAATGAGTCGCGCGACGGGAATTGGCGATGGAAGGTGAACAGGTGCTGGCGCAGTAAATACACCACCAGGCCGCCGGTCAGCGCGATCGCACTCATCAGCAAGGGCAGGTTGAAACCGTGCCAGATGCTGAGGTGGAGCTCGGGTGCTGTCGTCGTTAGTGCCGCATCGGCGGCAGCCGTCAACAGTCCCGTGGCGGTGAGGGCAGGGAAGAGCCCCACGACCACACACACGATTGCCAGTACCAGGACCGGTAAACGCATGGGAAACGGTGGTTCATGGGGTGTCTTCTTGAGTTCGCGCGGCTGGCCATCGAAGAAGGTGTTGCGCACGTAACGCAGCGAATACGAAACGGACAGAATGCTCCCGATGGTGGCCAACGCGGGAATAAGCCAGGCCAGGCCGCCAAGGAGCTGCGTTTCCAGCGTCTCGGCGAGCATCATTTCCTTGGATAAAAAACCGTTGAGGAGAGGGAGCCCGGCCATCGAGGCTGCGGTGACGGCGGCCAGCGCGGTGGTCATCGGCATGTAGCGCCATAGCCCCTTGAGCTTGCGGATGTCCCGCGTGCCGCATTCATGATCGACGATACCGGCGGTCATGAACAGCGCTGCCTTGAAGGTAGCGTGGTTGAGAATATGGAAAATCCCGGCGACCACTGCCATTTGGCTGTTGAGCCCGAACAGCATGGTGATCAACCCCAGATGACTGACTGTCGAATACGCCAGAATCGATTTGAGATCGAGCTTGGTCAGTGCGAAATAGGCACCGAACAGCATGGTCACCAATCCAGTCAGACTGACCAGATACAACCACTCCTGCGACCCGGCCAATGCCGGATGCAGGCGGGCCAGCAGGAAGACCCCGGCCTTGACCATGGTCGCCGAGTGCAGGAAGGCCGACACTGGCGTTGGCGCGGCCATGGCCTGGGGAAGCCAGAACTGGAACGGGAACTGGGCCGACTTGGTGAATGCGCCGAGCAGTATTAAAAGCAAGGCTGGCAGATAGCGTGGATCCGCGAGGATGACATCGCGGCTGTCGAGCACCGTCTGCATGTCGAAGGTGCCGACGATCTGGCCGATCAGAATCAGGCCGGCGAGCAACGCCAGTCCGCCCATTCCGGTGACGGCCAATGCCATGCGAGCGCCCTTGCGTGCGGCCGACTGATGGCTCCAGAAACCGATCAGCAAGAATGACGACAGGCTGGTCAGTTCCCAGAACATCCATAGCAGAATGAGATTGTCGGCCATCACGATGCCCAACATCGCGGTCATGAAGAGCATCAAATACGCATAGAAACGCGGCATATTGTCCGCTTCGGACAGGTAGTGGCGCGCATAGAGGATAATCAGCAGCCCGATCCCCAGGATCAGCAGCACGAACAGCAGCGAAAGACCATCGAGGCGCAAGGCGAGGTCCAGCCCCAGAGCCGGTACCCACGAAAAGGCCAGGCGTGGAACCTCGCCGGCGAGAACGCCGGGGGTTTCGCGTAATGTGACCAGCAGTGCGATGAGAGGCATCGCAGCGGTCAACAGGGCGCATCGATGGCGTCGCTGGTTCGAACTCAGCAATGGCAACAGACTGCCGAGCAGCGGCAACAGCACGATCAGTAGCAATGACATGCAACTTGCTCTTGTCGTTTAGCGTTTGAGAGTACCCGAGACCTTCCGGGCGGAGGCTCGGATACGAGTATGGACGGCGGCGGCGCGAACGTCAGTCGCGGACGGCGGGAGGATCCGTCAGATAAGGCCGTCTGATACCTCGTGGTGCCAGCATCCAAGCGGGGGTGCGGTCGGTTGCATCGCCGGCTGGCATGAGTGACAGACGATGGGCACCGTAATGGCAGGGCATGCGCAGCGGCAGGCAGCCGGGCAGGGAGTGTCCTGTCATGGTGTCTCTCCTTCTTCGGGACGTTTCGGCGCGACGCTGTGCGTACAGCGGCTTGTATTGCTTGATGATTTGTTACGTTGGGCGCCAAAACGAGATGTTCGATCGAATGTACCATGCACCTTCCTGGCCTCGCTATAGCCTGGGTGGCGAAAGATGCAGCAGTGCATGTTTTTCCCGGCGTGTTGGCTCTGGTGACAGCGTTGCCTGCTAGGTAGCATGACCCTGCCCGGCACGTGCTTGTCGGTTTGATTTTTCCCCGCATCGCCAGGCGCTTGTTGCTCATCGTCGTCATTGACAAGGATCGATACATGAAACATCCCATTTTTAGTCTCGCATTGGGACTTTACTTGGCGGGATGCCAAGGTATGGCGACCAGCGATACCGCTGCTTCCTCAGGCCCCGTCGACAGCTCAACGGCGCAGACTACGAGTGCCGGCACCAACGACCCTATGGAGGACGAGCAGGTGTCCCGGGACTTCGCCACCTGGGTGAAGGACTACCGGGCGTATGCGGCGAGTCAGGGCATCAATGCTGTCACGTTGTCGGCGGCCTTTGACGATGTTGCTTTTCAGCCTCGAATTATCGAGTTCGACCGCTCGCAACCGGAGTTCTCCCGGCCGGTATGGGCGTATCTGGACACAGCTGTCTCCGATCAGCGTGTCCGCCAGGGGCGTGCAAAACTCGACGCTTACCGTGATGCCGCAACCCGCGCGGAAAACCGCTATGCAGTGCCGGCCGAGATATTGACGGCGATCTGGGGCGTGGAAAGCAACTACGGTAGCTATTTTGGCCATTTTTCGACCATCAACGCGCTGGCTACGCTGGGATTCGAAGGGCGGCGCCAGGACTTTGCCCGTCGCGAACTGCTCGCGGCCTTGAAGATTCTGCAAAGCGGCGACATCGACCGCGAGCACATGCGTGGCTCCTGGGCGGGTGCCATGGGGCACACGCAATTCTTACCGTCGAGCTTCCTCTCTTATGCCGTCGACGCCGACGGTGACGGTCGGCGCGATATCTGGGGCAGCATCGATGACGTGTTGGCCTCGACGGCACATTATCTCGAGCAGGCCGGTTGGCGGGCAGGCCAACCCTGGGGTGTGGAAGTCACATTGCCCGATGATTTCGATTACGCCCAGAGCGAACTCTCGGTGCGTCACTCCAGCGATGCGTGGCGTTTGCAAGGCGTGCGTGTGCGTGGTGGCGCGTGGCCGTCGTTCGACGAGGCCTCGGTGATTGCCCCGGCGGGCGCACGCGGTCCCGCCTTTATGGTGGGCCCTAACTTTCGAGCCATCATGCGCTACAACGCTTCTACCAGCTATGCCTTGGCCGTGGTGATGCTGGCCGAACGCATTGCGGGGGGGGACGGTGTTCAGGGCGACTGGCCGTGCGATCTCGAACCGCTTTCGCGCACCCAGGTCAAGGAGATGCAGCGTCGACTCAATGCGCTGGGCTTCTCCACCGGCGGGCCGCCGGATGGCATTGTGGGCCCCAATACGCGGCGAGGCCTGCGTGAATTTCAGCGTAGCCAAGGCATGACGCCGGACGGCTTCCCCACGCATGCCTTGCTCGAAAGCGTGCGCGATGCAGGAGAGTCGTGAGCGTACTGCCATCAGGCCGGAGCGGCGGGTTGGGTGGTATCGTGTCGCAGAAGGCGTTGAAGAAAACGAGGTTAGAAAAGTCGCGCGAGCAGCGCGGTCACGGCGGTTTCGACGCGCAGGATGCGCTCGCCGAGGTGCACGCCTTCGAAGCCGAGGGCCTCGAAACGCTCGACTTCGTAAGGCACGAAGCCGCCTTCGGGGCCGATGGCCAGTGTGACGGGTTCGTCGAGGCCGCGGGGGCAGGTCGTGGTCATGCCGGGGTGCGCGATCAGCGCGCGACGCCCGCTCAACTGTGCAGGCAGGCGGTCCTCGATGAAGGGCTTGAAACGTGGCTCGAATGTCACGCATGGCAGATGCGTGTCGCGTGCCTGCTCGAGCCCGAGGATGAGATGATGGCGGATCTTCTCGGGGGTCAGCTCCGGTGACTGCCAGTAGCTTTTTTCGACGCGCCGAGTATGCAGCAGGGTGAGTTGTTTGACCCCTAGTGCGGTGACATGCTCGAGCGTGCGCGCCAGCATGCGTGGACGCGGTAGCGCCAGCAACAGATGAACCGGCAACGATGCAGGGGGCTCGCGATCCAGAGTCACCGTAAAGACGGCGCCCGTGTCATCCAGCGATTGCAGCCGCCCGCGCCCCAGCGCGCCGCCGACCAGGCCCACACTCAGTTCGTCGCCGGGGACGGCACGGTGTATTTCGCGCAGGTGGCGCAGACGCACGGGGTCGCGCAGATGCATGCGTTGGGCATCGAGGCGGTCGTTGTCGTCGAAGAGGATGAGGTTCATGAAAGCTCCGCGAATGGCGTGCGTAGTCTACTCTCATGCCCCTGTTCTGTCGTGGGTGGCTTGCGCTGCTCGAATGTCGGTGCACAATGCAATGAAAGCCTCAGTAAGGACTGCGCCGTGCGCGTGATACGCAAATATGCCAATCGTCGTCTCTACGATACTCAGCAGAGTCATTATGTGACGCTGGAAGACTTGCGGCGTCTGGTGCTCGACGAGGTCACGTTTCGTGTTGAGGATGCCAAGAGCGGCGAGGATCTGACCCGGCCCATCCTGCTGTCGATCATCACCGAGCAGGAGCAGCGTAACGACAATGAGGCTGACGTCTTTTCCAACGCCTTGCTCGAACAGTTGATCCGCATTTATGCCATGGCGCAGCCCTTGCCGTTGGCGCGTTATCTCGAACAAGGCACGCAACTGATGCTCGAGCAGCAGCGCCGTATGCAGGATCAGTGGCAGCAGGCGATACGTCACTCGCCGGTAGAAACCATGCACGAGCTGGCCGAGGAGAATCTGCGCTTTTGGCAGCGCATGATGCGTCAGAACCAAGCTCAGGATGATGATCAGCCGGAACGCTGACTTCTCGTTCTGTGGTGGCGCACGCTTTCTGCCATAATACTCCGATCTTTTCGTCATAGCTCCATAAGGTCTTATCCAGATGAAGGTTTTGATCATCGGCGGCGGTGGCCGCGAGCACGCACTCGCCTGGAAGGCGGCTCAATCCCCACGGGTCGATGCCGTTTTCGTGGCGCCGGGAAACGCCGGCACGGCGCGTGAGTCGAAACTCACCAACGTGGATATCGCCGCCACCGACCTGCCAGGGCTGGAGGCTTTTGCCCGCGAAAACGGCGTGGGGCTGACCATCGTCGGCCCCGAGGCGCCGCTGGTCGAGGGAGTGGTCGACCGTTTTCAAGCGGCGGGCTTGGCTGTTTTCGGTCCCACTCAGGCTGCTGCCCAGTTGGAAGGCTCCAAGGCGTTCGCCAAGGATTTTCTGGCCCGACATGCGATTCCCACCGCCGCCTATGCCACTTTCACCGATCTCGAACCGGCGCTGGCTTACGTGCGCGAACAGGGCGCGCCGATCGTCATCAAGGCCGATGGCCTCGCCGCCGGTAAAGGGGTGATCGTGGCCATGACGCTGGAGGAGGCCGACACGGCGGTGCGCGACATTCTCGCCGGCAATGCCTTCGGCGATGCCGGTGCGCGGGTGGTGATCGAGGAGTTTCTGGAAGGCGAGGAAGCCAGCTTCATCGTCATGGTAGATGGTGAGCACGTGTTGCCGATGGCCACCAGCCAGGACCACAAGCGTGCCGGTGATGGCGACACCGGCCCCAACACCGGGGGCATGGGCGCCTATTCGCCGGCGCCTGTGGTGACCGCGGCGGTCGAGCAGCGCATCATGGATGAGGTCATCCTGCCCACCGTGCGCGGCATGGCAGCCGAAGGGCACCCCTATACCGGTTTTCTGTACGCTGGGTTGATGATCTCGCCGCAAGGCGCGCCCAAGGTGATCGAGTACAACTGCCGCTTCGGCGACCCTGAAACCCAACCCATCCTGCTGCGCTTGAAGTCTGACCTGGTGGCGCTGTGCCTGGCGGCGACCCAAGGGCAGCTCGTGGCCCAGCAATGCGATTGGGACACTCGCGCGGCGGTGGGCGTGGTCATGGCGGCGGGCGGTTATCCCGACGCCTACCGTAAAGGCGATGTCATCGAAGGTCTGGAGGGCGCCGAGGCCGTGGGCTGCAAGGTGTTCCATGCCGGCACCGCTCTGCGCGACGATGGTCGAGTCGTGACCAGCGGTGGTCGCGTGCTATGTGTGACGGCCTTGGGGGCACGTGTCACAGTGGCACGCGAGCATGCTTATGAAGGCGTGGCGGCGATCGATTGGCCCGAGGTGGTGTACCGCCGGGACATCGCCCATCGCGCGGTGGCCCGGGAGCGCGATGACGCCAACGCATGAGGCGCTCGGCATGCCGCCCAAACAACGATAAGCGACGAGCAGGGTAACGCGACATGGAAGCTGTACGATCGAGCAGTGCCGACCGCGCGGTGAGTATGTGCCGAGTGTCGAGATTTTCGCGAGCCGGAGAGACGCGTCATGTCGCGTGAATATCCGATCATTGCGGTGACCGGATCCTCAGGGGCTGGCACCACGACCGTCAAGCGGACGTTCGAGCGCATGTTCGCGCGCGAGGACATTCACGCGGCGTTTGTCGACGGCGATGCTTTCCACCGCTACACGCGCGATGAACTGGCGCGCATCTTCGAGGAAGAGCCTAGCCGCAAGTCCGAACTCTCGCATTTTGCGGTGGAAGCCAACTTGCTCGATCGCCTCGAAGGCCTGTTCCAAGAGTACGGCGACCTGGGCATGGGCATGCATCGTCATTACATCCATGCCGAGGACAAGCAGCATATCGAGGCCGGGTATCAGGTGGGCACGTTCACCGAGTGGGAGCCAGTGCCCGGCGGCACCGACCTGCTATTCTACGAAGGCTTGCATGGTGGCCTGGTGACGCATGAATACGATATCGCCAAGCATGTCGACCTGCTGGTCGGTGTGGCCCCGACGATGAATCTCGAGTGGATCCAGAAGATTCACCGCGATACCAATCTGCGCGGTCATTCCCAGGAGTCGGTGATCGATACCATTCTGGGGCGCATGCACGATTACGTGCGTTATATTCAGCCGCAGTTCTCGCGTAGCCATATCAACTTTCAGCGTGTGCCGACGGTGGATACGTCCAACCCCTTCGAGGTGCAGGACATTCCCACCGATGCCGAGTCCATGGTGGTGATTCGCTTTCGCGACCCGCATGCGGTGGATTTTCCGTATCTACTGACCATGATTCGCGATTCCTTCATGACGCGCCCACATACCCTGGTCGTGCCGGGCGCGCGCATGTCGCTGGCCATGGATTTGATTCTGGCGCCGCTGGTGACGCAGTTACTGGATCAGCGCCGCTTTCGTTAGACGGCTATTTCTACATCGACGCGAAAAGGAAAGGCTCATGGATTGTCTGTTCTGCAAGATGGTCAACCGCGATATCGAGCCCGATATCGTCTATGAGGACGATCATGTGTTGGCGTTCAACGACATCAATCCCCAGGCGCCCACGCATGTGCTGATCATTCCCAAGAAGCACATCGCCACGCTCAATGACATCGAAGAAGGCGATCTGGCGTTGGTCGGGCGGTTACAGCATACCGCCGCACGCTTGGCGCGGGATCTCGATTTTGCCGAGGACGGGTATCGCGTGGTGATGAATTGCAATGACCATGGCGGCCAGTCGGTCTATCATGTGCATATGCATCTGATGGGCGGTCGTCGCTTCACTTGGCCAGCGGGCTGACCGTAACGCGCCAGCGACTCTTGCGCGTTTCTTCCCAGCGATGGACGCATCGATGCTGCCGGGTCGCTCCTTGAGCGACCCGGTTTCACGATGGTCGCGCTTTTCACCCTCTGCTTCATTGCATGGAGACTCCCATATGTCGCGTCAGCTTTCCCGCACCGACAACCTGATTCAGCAGTTCGATACCATCCTGCGTACGCTCGTGCCGCACGCCGCCAGTGCGTCGCGCGCCAACCCCGCCGTGGGCACGCAGGATGCCGAAATGACCGACGCCGAGCGTCGTCATTCCGCAGGACTGATGCGCATCAATCATACCGGTGAGGTGTGCGCCCAGGCGCTCTATCAGGGACAGGGGGCAACCGCCAAGCTGCACGAGACGCGCGCTCAGATGGAGCAGGCGGCGGCCGAGGAAATCGACCACCTCGCTTGGTGCGATGAACGCTTGCGCGAGCTCGATGGCCGGACCAGCTATCTCAACCCGGCGTTCTATGCGGCCTCGTTCGGCATGGGCGCGTTGGCCGGCAAGCTGGGCGATCACATCAGCCTGGGCTTCGTCGCCGCCACGGAAGAGCAGGTCGGCCGGCATCTCGACGATCACATGCACGAGTTGCCGCATGGCGACAGGCGCTCGCGGGCGGTGCTCAAGCAGATGCGTACCGACGAAGCGCATCACGAACGCTGGGCGCTGGAGGCGGGTGGTTCGCGTTTTCCCATGCCGCTTAAACTGGGCATGCGCGTGATGTCGAAGGTGATGACCAAATCGGTTTATCAGTTATAAGCGTATTAGAGTTATAAGCTTGAAGCCGGAAGCTGAAAGTAACTCCAAAAGCAGAACCCCACCTCGGCTAGATCGAGGTGGGGTTCGCTTTTTCTTCAAGCTTCGAGCTTACGGCTCCGCCGTCCCGTAGCGAATCAGTCGAGGTTGCGGGAGTAGAAGATTTCCAGCATTTCCTTGCGTAGCCGATCCTCGATGTCGCGGGCTTCCTCGAAGGTCAAATCGCGGCGAGTGCTGCCGAACAGGTAGTGGTCGAGTTCGAAGTCTTTCAGCAACATTTTGGTATGGAACATGTTTTCCTGATAGACGTTGACGTCGACCATTTGGTAAGCGCGCTTGGTGTCTTCCGCCAGGTAGTCCTGGATGGAGGTGATATCGTGGTCGATGAACAGCTTGCGGCCGTCGACGTCGCGAGTGAAGCCGCGCACGCGATAATCCGTGGTCACGATGTCGGAATCGAAACTGTGGATGAGGTAGTTCAACGCCTTGAGTGGGCTGATCATGCCGCAGGTAGACACGTCGATGTCCAGGCGAAAGGTGCTGATGCCGTTGTCCGGATGTGACTCTGGATAGGTATGCACCGTGACGTGGCTCTTGTCGAGATGCCCGACGACGGTTTCGGGTAGCGGCCCCGGGCCCGGCTCGATATGTTCGGGATCGTGTTCGTCGAGCTCGTGCTCGGCGATGAGAACGGTCACGCTGGCACCGTGCGGCTCGTAATCTTGGCGCGAAATGTTGAGCACGTGCGCACCGATGATATTGGTGACGTCCTTGAGGATCTGCGTCAGGCGTTCGGCATTGTAAAGCTCGTCGATATATTCGATGTAAGCCTTGCGCTGCTCTTCCGTCTTGGCATAGCAGATATCGTAGATATTGAAGCTCAGCGAGCTGGTCAGGTTGTTGAACCCGTGGAGTCGGAGATTATCGGTCACGCCCGAGCCTCCCAGTTGGCAGGTTGGTACTGAACCCGACGAACAGGCGCCGGAACCCGAGCAGATGCGTATGCAGGAAGGCGCGATTATGCACATCCACCGTGATCGGCGCATCTGTCGATTGGAATTTCTTTCGCGCCGCCCTGCGGATTATATCGTCACGCACACGCCGCGCGGGCGCTTCACGCCTCGACGATCTCGTAGGAATGCGTCATCTCGACGCCGCCGCGCGCGAGCATGATCGACGCGCTGCAATACTTATCGGCGGAAAGCTCCACCGCGCGCTTGACCTGGGCTTCCTTGAGACTGTGGCCCGTCACCGTGAAATGCACATGAATCTTGGTGAATACCGAGGGCGTGCCATCCGCGCGTTCGGCCTCGACGCTGGCCACGCAGTCGGTCACGTTGGCACGGGCCTTGTCGAGGATCTGCATGACATCGAAGGAGGTGCAGCCTCCCAGGCCCATGAGCATCATCTCCATGGGACGTGCACCGGTGTTGCGACCGCCGTGCTCGGGGTTGCCATCGAGCACCACGCTATGGCCACTGCCGGCCTCGGCGACGAACTGGCGACCATCGGTCCACTTGATGCTGGCTTTCATGGGCTGGGATTCCTCATCTGTCTGCGTGTGCCGCGCGCTTATGGCGTGGCCTGGAAACGTTGCATGGTAACGGGATCGGTATGTCGGTGTCGCCTCTCGCCGTGCGGGGCGTCCACTCAATGTGGGGATACCCTTGGCCAATCTCAAATGCCGCGGAGTTGAGCGTCCAATGTCGCGAGGCGCTCGGGGGTGCCGACATCCATCCAGCCTCCGCGATGATGAGTGCCGCCTGTACGTCCCGCCGTGATTGCCTCGCGGAGCAAGGGCGCCAGTTTGGCCGGTGTGTCGTCGGGTAAGCCGGCGACGAGCGTGGGCGCGAGTACCGCCATACCTGAATAGGTCAGGCGGGGCGCGATATCGAGCTGTACGCGTCCTGCGTCGTCGAGGGCGAAGTCACCCTCGGCGTGGTGATCGGGGTTGTCGACCAACACCAGGTGGGCGAGGTCGTCACCCAGGCCGGGCAAGGTCGTCAGTGCGATATCGCACCAGACGTCACCGTTGATCAGCAGAAAAGGGGCATTGCCCAGCAAGGGCAATGCATGACGAATGCCGCCTGCCGTCTCGAGGGGGGTGGTTTCGTGGCTGAAGGCGAGCGACACGCCGAAGCGTTGGCCGTCGCCGAGAGCCTCGACGATCTGCTCGGCGCGATAGCTGACGTTGATGACGATGTCGGTGATGCCCGCCGCGGCCAGGCGCTCCAGGTGATGCACGATCAACGGCTTGCCCGCGACCGGCAACAGCGGCTTGGGGCAATGGTCGGTGAGGGGGCGCATCCGCGTCCCCAGCCCGGCGGCAAGTATCATGGCCTTCATGACGCGCGCTCTTTCAAGGAGTGAGCGATGCCTCGACGGTCGAGTTCTCGGCACAGAGCAGGGGTGAAGGTGGTCTCCACCCAGGCGAGAAAGTCGCCTTGCGCGGGTAACGCCGTGAGCCCTTGCTGCAAATGCGCGAGGAAGTGCGGGAGGCGCTCCATGTAGCGCGGCTTGGCATCGCGCAGTGCCAATCGGCAGAAGATCCCCAAGACCTTGAGTGAGCGCTGCACGCCCATCGCTTCCACCTGGCGCAAGAAAGTAGTGGCATCGCTCTCGGCGGGTAGTCGGCCATCGGCCTGTGCCCGCTGGTGAAATGTGTCGATGAAAGCGTCCATGCGTTCACGTGACCACAGTCGGTAGCGTCCGCGCAGCAGCGAGACGAGGTCGTAAGTGAGAGGGCCGCGTACCGCATCCTGGAAGTCGATCAGCCATAGCGCGTCATCACGGACCATCAGGTTCATGGCATCGAAGTCGCGATGGACGGCGATCCGGGGCTGGGCGAGTGCGTTGTCGATGAGCGTCTCGCGTAGCGCCGGCCAGTTGGGCGGTGCGGGAATTTCGAGCAGCCGTGTGAGACACCATTCGGGAAATAGGTCTAGCTCACGTGCCAGCAGGTCACTGTCGTAGGTCGGCAGCGCGACACTTGGCGCCTGGCGCTGCACGCGTTCGAGCAGCTGTAGCGCGCGCTCGAACCATACGCTGGTTTCGGCAGCGGTATCCAGGTGTTGATGCATGACATCGTCGCCGAGATCTTCGATCTCGACGAAGCCGGCCTCGAGGTCCACGGCATAGAGCCTGGGCACGGGAAGCCCAGCTGCACGCCAGTCGCGTGCGATATCCACGAAGGATTGGCTGTTCTCGTGCTCGGGCGGCGCATCCATGAGCACCCGTGGGGTGCCGTCGGGCAGGCGCAAGCGATAATAATGACGGAAGCTGGCATCGTCGGCGACTTGTTCTAGTCGGCAGTCGCCGAGGGACAGATCGTGTTGCCGGGCGATCCAGCGTTGAAGGGTCTCCGCGCGCTCGTTCATGCGGGCTCCTCGTGGGTTGCGTGTTGACGGGCCTGGTTCGCCGCCGCATGCTGGGCGTCAACTCCCTGGCGCGTCCATTGTCGTTGCGTATCGCCGACGATCAAGGCGTCGCGTAGTATCTTCGTGCCGCGTCACTCAATAGCGCGCCCTCGCGAGGCAGACGCACGCGACAGGGACTGTATAATACCGATTCCACTCGGCAAGGACACAGAGGACCATGGGCAAGCGACTCTTCTGGACTGCCCTCTCAGGCTTGATGGTAAGCGCTGCCCACGCGGCGCCTCCCGCGCCCCTGCCCGCGCAGCAGCTCGATTGGCAATCCTGGGGCGACCAAGCGCCGAATGGCGCACTTTGTAGCGGGCGTTACATCGAGCCGGGCTATCAATTGTCCGCCGGTGACACTCCCCGGCAAGTTCGTACCGCTTCCGCCACCGCTGCCTATGGCGATGGCGGTGCCTCCATACTCGCTGGCGAGGTGGTGTTGCGGCGCGGCGATACCCAGCTCGAAGCGCCGCGTGTGCGTGTCAACGCGGCACGTGATCGCGCGTTCGCCGAAGGACCGACGGCAGTTCGTTATCCCGGCTTGCTCGTGCGTGGCGGTGACGCGAGCATGGCGTTAGAGAGCGACGCCGCACATGTCAACAATGCGCACTACGTGATCCACGAGCAACGCGTACGCGGCGATGCCGTCGAGCTTCGGCGCTTGCCGGATGGCCGCTACCGTCTCGAAGAGGCCAGCTTTACCACCTGTGAGCCAGGCAACAGTTTGTGGCGCATGGTGGGTAGTGACGTGACTTTGAATCGCGCCGAAGGCTTCGGTACCGCGACCCATGCGCGCCTGGAGATGGGTGATGTGCCGGTGTTCTACTGGCCATGGCTACGTTTCCCCATCGATGACCGCCGGCAGAGTGGCTTTCTTTGGCCGACGCTCGGTTTCTCGAGCGCTGGACTGGATTATACGCAGCCCTATTATCTCAACTTGGCCCCCAATTACGATGCCACCCTATCGCCGCGATGGATGAGTGAACATGGCGCCATGTTGGGCGGTGAGTTCCGTTATCTGTTCGGTAGCGATCAGGGCTCCATAGAGGGCGCGTATCTGGCCAGTGATCGGGGCGGGGCAAGTGACAACCCTAATGATCCCGATGACGCCTTCGAGGGCGAGTCGCGTTGGTACATCGATTATCAGCACGCGGGGCGTTTCTCGCCGCGTCTGGATTACCAACTGGCCTATGGGGCGGCAAGCGATGGCCGTTACTTCGATGATTTCGGGCGCAATTTCGCCGAGCAAGATACCGATCATTTGCGGCGTCTGGCACGCACGACCTACCGGGGCGATACCTGGCTGCTCGATGCACGTGCTCAAGGCTATCAGAAGCTCGAATACCCGCTCGCCGAGAACGACAAGCCGTTCTACCGCTTGCCTAGCTTGACCGCCGATGCCCGCTGGCGCCAGGACAGTGGCTTCTATCAGGAGTGGAATTCCAATGTGACCTACTTCTGGCGTGACATCAATGAGCAGAAGGTGCCCATTCGCGAGTCTGCGACCGGCTCTCGCGTGCACCTGACGCCGGCGTTGGGGTGGCGCGCCGATCCCAGTTGGGGCTTCTTCGAGCCACGTGCCCAGCTTTGGCAATCGAGCTATGAACTCGACTACGGCAACCGGCAGACTGACCGCGATGAAAACCCCTCGTTGACGGCACCGGTTCTGTCGGTGGACTCGGGGCTGATCTTCGAGCGCGAGACCACGTTGTTCGGCAATGATTGGCGTCAGACGCTAGAGCCACGGCTCTACTATGCTTATGTGCCGGAGCGCGACCAGACCGGTTTCCCCGATTTCGACACCAGCGAACGGGCCGTGTCCTGGGGGCAGCTATGGTCGCCTTACAGGTTCACCGGCGCCGATCGTCTGGGGGATGTCAACAAGCTGTCTTACGGCGCATCCACACGCTTTCTGGAAGACGAGACTGGGCGCGAACGCCTCTCCCTGTCGGTGGGGCAGAGCAGCTATTTCTCCAATCGCAACATCAACATGAACGGCAATCCCGACACGCTGCCGGATCGCGAGTCGGACTATCAGGACTGGTATAACGCCACGCGGGACCGCTCGCCGGTGATTACTCAACTGGAATGGCAGATGAGCGAGCGCTGGCGGAGTCGTTATTCGTGGTTCTACGATCCCGATCGCAGCCTGACCGAGAAGGCGTCGGCATATCTGCAGTACCAAGATCCCGCCGGTCATGTTTTGAACCTTGGTTACACGTGGCAAGTCGAAGGGTTCCAGCCAGCCGATGATGCAGAAGACCGCTTGGGTTACAACCGTGAGAATTACGATGTGTCCTTCGCGTATCAGGCGCTGCCGAGCTTGGACCTGATTGGCCGCTTCTTGTATGACAACACCAATGATCGTGCCCTGGAAGAGTTGGCAGGGGTGCAGTTCAATGATTGCTGTGCGGCGGTGCAGCTCGTTTGGCGTAAGTGGATCGAAGATAACGATACCGCCAATACCATCAAGGACGACTATACGAACCGTGGCGTCTTCTTGCGCTTCGTGTTCAAGGGATTGGGTGGCGTTGGGCAGGGAGCCGACAGCTACTTCGAAGAAGCGGTCCCCGGTTATCAGGCGACGCGCTTCTAAACCAGCTTGCCAATATTCACCGTCGGCGTCCGCGCCGACGCTAAGACAGTAACGTAGAGAGGACTTCATGCGCTTGAGATCGTTCGCCTTTCTGGCCTGCATGCTACTGATGGCGATGGCGCCACTGGTGGCGTCGGCGCAGCCCCAGCCGCTGGACCGCATCGTGGCGGTCGTCAACAAAGACGCGATCATGCTGAGCCAGCTTGAGGATCGTGTCGCCCAGGTGAGCAAGCAGATGGCCAGTCGCAATATGCCCGTGCCGGATAAGCAGGATCTGCGCCGCCAAGTGCTCGATCGGATGATCGTCGAGCAGATTCAGTTGCAGATGGCCGAGCGCGCCAATGTGAGCATCGACGACACGCAACTCAATGCCGCCGTGCGCAAAATCGCCGAGAACAATGGCATGTCGCTGGATGAGTTCGCCGACTCGCTCGAGAAAGACGGTATGTCGCTGGCCACGGTACGCGAACAAGTGCGTCGCGAAATGCTGCTGCGTCAAGTGCAGCAGGGCCAGGTCGCCAGCCGCGTCAACATCACCGACCGTGAAGTGGACCGCTATCTCGATCAGCAAGGCAGCTCATCCGACACGGCCTACCATCTAGCGCACCTTCTCGTGTCGCTGCCGCAATCGCCCACCCCCGAGCAGGTCGAGCAGGCACGGGCCAAAGCGCGCGACCTGTATCGCCAGTTGCAGAACGGGGCCGATTTCCAGCAACTCGCCACGGCCGAATCCGATGGCGAGCAGGCGAGTTCCGGCGGTGATCTGGGCTGGCGCCGTGGTGACCAGTTGCCGACGATCTTTGCCGATGTGGTACCGCAGCTTGCCGACGGCGAGGTCAGTGAGCCGGTGCGTAGCCCCAGCGGCTTCCATCTGGTCAAGCGTATCGACACGCGTGGCGGTCAGGGGGAACAGAAGACGGTGGTTACCGAGAACCGCGTACGCCATATCCTGATCGGTACCAATCCGAACCGTAACGATGAACAGGCCAAAGCGTTGGCCCAAGACATTCGTCAGCGGATCGTGGGCGGTGAAAGCTTCGCCGCGCTCGCGCAGCAGTATAGCGACGACGATGGTTCTGCGCTCAACGGCGGTGAACTCGGCTGGGTGCGTCCCGGGCAGATGGTGCCGGCGTTCGAGGATGCCGTGAACGATATGCAGGTCGGTGAGTTGTCGCAGCCGGTGCGCTCACGCTTCGGGTACCATGTAATCAAGCTCGAGGATCGGCGCCAGAAGGACGTGACCCGTGATGCGCAACGTGAGCAGATTCGGCAGACGCTGTTTCAACGTAAGGTGAATGACGAGATGGAAGCCTGGGTGCAGGAAATCCGCGCCGACGCCTATATCGACAATCGGCTGGAAGACGGCCAGCAGTGATGGCGTCTTCCCCGCTATTGGCACTGACCACCGGGGAGCCCGCAGGGATTGGGCCGGATTTGACACTGGCCTTGGCCGCGTCGTGGGGAGTGCTCGAGGCACGTGTCGTCGCGGTCGGCGACCCTGAGTTACTGGCCGCGCGGGCTGCGGGATTGTCGCTTGCGGTACGCATCGTGCCGCTTGCCGACGGCGAAACGGTGCCGGCGTCTCGCGATGGCGTTCTGCCGGTGTGGCCAGTGCGACTGCGAACTCCTACCGAGGCCGGTCGGCTCGACCCTGCCAACGCCGCCTATGTGCTTGAAACGCTCGATGTGGCTATCGCGGCCTGCCGTGATGGCCATGCCGATGCCATGGTCACTGCACCCTTGCACAAGGGGGCGATCATCGAGGGCGGCTATCCCCGTTTTACTGGTCACACCGAATACCTGCGTGATGCCTGTGGTGTCGAAGAAGTGGTGATGATGTTGGCCACCGAGCGTACCAAGCCGCCCTTGCGTGTGGCGTTGGCAACGACGCACCTGCCGTTGCGCGCGGTAGCCGATGCCATCGATGCCCAGAGCCTGCGCCGCGTGATCACGATTCTGGCAGCGGATTTGCGTCGCCACTTCGGCGTCGCGCGACCGCGTATCCTGGTCTGCGGCCTCAATCCGCATGCCGGCGAGGACGGTCACTTGGGCATTGAAGAGCGTGATATCATCGCGCCGACGCTGGCTGAGCTACGCCATGATGGTCTAGACCTCGTCGGCCCCTTGCCTGCCGATACGTTGTTCACGCCGCATCACTTGGACGACGCCGATGCCGTGCTCGCCATGTATCACGACCAGGGCTTGCCGGTACTGAAGTACGCTGGCTTTGGCGAAGCCACGAACGTGACGCTGGGGTTGCCGCTGATTCGTACCTCGGTCGATCACGGTACGGCGCTCGACTTGGCCGCGAGTGGCCAAGCCGACGCCGGTAGCTTACGGGTGGCGCTCGAGGTGGCCGCCAGAATGGCTCGTGATGGTGCGCCTCGCCCCTGAATGCCCGATTTTCCCCAAGGAATACGCAACGCCCATGTCCAATCGCCCTCCGGTCCACCAGGCCCGTAAACGTTTCGGCCAGAATTTTTTGCGCGACACTGGTGTGATTGACCGGATCGTGCACGCCATCGCGCCGCGAGCCGACCAGCGCTTGATCGAAATCGGCCCCGGACAAGGCGCGTTGACGGAGCCGTTGCTGGATGCCGCCGGCGCGCTGGAGGTCATCGAGCTGGATCGTGACCTGATTCCGGGGCTGCGCGTGCAGTTCTTCAATTATCCTGCGTTCGTCATCCACGAGGGGGATGCGCTCAAGTTCGATTTCGCCGCCCTTGCCGCGCAAGGAGAAACGCCTGGCAAGCCGCTACGCGTCATCGGCAATCTCCCCTACAACATCTCTACGCCGCTGATCTTTCATCTATTGACGGCGCGCGGCGCCATTGCCGACATGCATTTCATGCTGCAAAGGGAGGTCGTCGAGCGTCTGGCGGCGTCACCGGGCAGTTCGGCATGGGGCCGCCTGTCGGTCATGGCGCAGTATTACTGTTGCGTAGACAACCTATTCGTGGTTCCGGCAGAGGCCTTTACTCCGCAGCCCAAGGTGGAATCGGCGATCGTGCGCCTGGTGCCGCATGCCGAGCCGCCACATGTCGCGCATGACGAAGCGCTGTTCGCCGAGATCGTGCGCGAGGCCTTTGGTCAGCGCCGCAAGACACTGCGCAACAACTTCAAGGGCCGCCTTGATGACGCGGCTTGGGACGCGTTGGAGATCGACGCGGGGCGCCGCCCACAGACGCTGAACGTCGGAGAGCTGGTGCGTATTACCAATCATGTCGCGGGAGCGACGCCATGAGTGAAGTGGCCGCCGATGTGCAGGTGGAGGTCGAGCCCGTCTACCAGGCAGGTGAGTCCGCCCCCGCCGAGCAGCGCTATGTTTTCAGTTATACGATTACTGTGCACAACCGTTCGATGCGCTCGATTCAACTGCTGGCACGTCATTGGCAGATAACCCAGAGCAGCGGCAAGGTGCAGGAGGTGCGCGGTAAGGGGGTCGTCGGGCAGCAGCCATTGATCGGCCCCGGTCAGCGCTTTCGTTATACCAGCCGCGCGGTGCTCGATGGCCCGGTGGGCGTCATGGAAGGGAGTTACACCTGCCTGGACACGACCGAGCAGCGTGCCTTCGAGGTGCCCATCGCGGCCTTCCGTCTCGCGGGGCCCAACCAGATACACTGAGTGTCGGGAGAGATATGTCGACATATGCCATCGGCGACTTGCAGGGCTGCCATGAGGAGTTCGCGGCACTGCTCGAACGGATTGCTTTCGATCCACGGCGTGATCGCCTGTGGCTAGTGGGCGACTTGGTCAATCGTGGGCCGGGGTCGCTTGATTGTCTGCGTGCGGTAAAGGCACTGGGTGACAGCGCTCGGGTCGTGCTCGGCAACCACGACTTGCATTTGCTGGCGGCGGCCTGGGCCGACGCGCCGCTCAAGCGTTCCGATACGCTGCAACCGATTCTGGAGGCGGATGACCGCGATGAACTGCTCGATTGGTTGCGTCGCCAGCCGTTGCTGGTACATGACGCTGCGCTCGACGCGGTCATGGTCCATGCCGGACTGCCGCCGCATTGGTCGCTGAAACAGGCGCGCGACTACGCTGACGAGGTCGAGGCGGTGCTGCGTGGCGATGCGGTGGGCGCTTTCCTGGCGTCGATGTACGGCAATTCGCCGGCGCGCTGGACGGACGACCTTGAGGGTATCGAGCGCCTAAGGGTGATCGTCAATACCTTCACGCGCATGCGTTTCATCGCGGCCGACGGCACCCTCGATTTCGCCGCCAAGGAAGGCTTGGACAGCGCGCCTGCTGGTTTTGCGCCTTGGTTCACCTACCCGCGCCATGATGATCCACGTATCGTCTTCGGCCATTGGGCGGCGCTTCAGGGCAAGACCCCCGACGCCCGCGTGCGTGCCCTGGCGCTGGATACCGGTTGCGTATGGGGCGGCGAGCTGACCGCGGTCGATCTGGAAAGCGCTGAACGCTACGTCGAGCCGGCGCATCCGCGGCGTTGATACTGACCCCCACAAGGAGCGATTACATGTCCGACGAGACGAGCTTTACCCACCTTGCGCCGACCACGCTGGCTCATTGGCTCGATAACGCCCGTGAGGTGACGCTGGTCGATATCCGCGATCCCTTGAGTTACTCACAGGGTCATATTCCCGGCAGCCACCACCTCGACAATGCCAGCGTGGCGGCATTGTTCGAGCGGGCGCCGCGCGAACGCCCCATGGTCGTCGTCTGCTATCACGGCCATTCCAGTCAGCAGGCGGCGACCTGGCTGGCGGCCCAGGGCTTTAGCGATGTCTATAGCCTGGACGGCGGCTTCACCGACTGGGCCGCACGTCATCCCGAGCGAGTCGAGCACTGAACCCATGAACGAGCCGCGCGATGTGCTCGAGGATTTCGCCGTCTACCGGGTCGGTGGGGCGGTGCGTGATGCGCGCCTGGGTTGGCCGGTAACCGACGAAGACTGGGTCGTGGTCGGTGCCACCCCGGAAGCACTTACCGCGCGGGGATTCATCCCGGTGGGGCGCGACTTTCCGGTCTTCCTGCACCCGGTGACCCATGAGGAGTATGCCCTGGCGCGTACCGAACGCAAGCAGGGCCACGGCTATACCGGGTTCGTGGTTCACGCCAGCCCCGAGGTGACCCTCGAGGAAGATCTGGCTCGCCGCGACCTGACCATCAATGCCATGGCGGAAGACGCGGAGGGGCATCTTGTCGATCCTTTCCAGGGCGCACAGGATCTCGAGGCGCGCGTGCTGCGTCATGTCTCCGAGGCGTTCGTCGAAGACCCTTTGCGTGTGCTGCGCACGGCACGCTTCTGGGCGCGCTACCGTGATCTGGGCTTCGTCATCGCCGACGACACGAAGCGCCTGATGCGTCGGTTATGCGGTAGTGGCGAAATCGGTCACCTCGTTGCCGAGCGTGTCTGGCAGGAGACCGTCAAGGCGTTGGCAGAACCGCGTCCCATCGCCTACTTCCGGGCGCTGCGAGAGTGCGGGGCCCTGGCCGTATGGATGCCGGAATTGGATGACGACCACGTTCTCGCGTGCGGTGAAGCGTCCATGGCGGTATTGCCTGCCAACGAAGAGCCCGCGATGTGGCGTTGGGCGCGATTGCTCGAAGCGTTGACGGACGATGCCCGCGACGCCTTGTGCGAACGCCTGCGTGTGCCCAATGCGTGGCGCGACCTGGCTCGCCAGGTCGCACGCACCCGGACGCTGCAGCAGACGGCTGAAGGCCGGGCCTTGGCGGCGAACGACATGATGGCCTGGTTCGATGCCATCGACGCCTGGCGGCGTCGCGAGCGTGTCGAACCCTTGCGGCGTTATCTGGCGTTGACGGCCCCGGCCTTGGCCGAATTCGTCGCCGAGGCTTGGCAAAAAGCGATCGAGATCGAACCGCGCACGTTGCTCGACGAAGGGTATCGTGGCAAGGCGCTGGGAGAAGCGCTGGGCCAGCGTCGACTGGAAGCCATTGAGGATGCGGTCAGGATGTATGATTTATAAGAACCGCCCGTGCCTGGCAAGGCATAGAGCAAGGGTATAGACACCGTGATATACAACGCAGAGAGGGCCAGATTGCCCCCTCTGCGTTTTTATGCGTTGCGTGCGCGGCGTGGCATTACACGAACAGACCGATGATCAGTGCGACCACCAGACCCACCAGCCCGATCAATGTCTCCATTACCGTCCAGCTTTTCAGGGTCTGTGCCTCGGTCAGGCCGAAGTAACGGTTGACCAGCCAAAAACCGGAATCGTTGACGTGACTGAGCACGGTGGCACCGGAGGCGATGGCGATCACGATCAAGCCGAGTACCGGCCCTTCCAGGCCCAGTGTCGAGATCAAGGGCGCCATCAGTCCGGCGGCGGTAATCATCGCCACGGTAGCGGAGCCTTGTACCACGCGCACGGCGGTAGAGATCAAGAAGGCGAGCAGAATCGGCGGCAGGGCACTGTCGGCCATCATCTGGCCCATGACCTCGCCGACGCCGGAGTCGATCAGCATCTGTTTGAAGACACCGCCGGCACCGGTGACGAGGATGATGATGCCGGCCGGTTCGAGTGCCTTGGTGGCGACTTCCATGACATTCTCGCGGCTCATGCCACGCCGTGTGCCCAGGAACACGAACGACAGTAGCGTCGCCAGCGTCAGCGCCACGAAGGGATGACCCACGAACGCCAGGGCGGCGACGATTGGGCTATCGTCGGACAGCACCGCACCGGAGACGGTGTTGAGCACGATCAGCATCAGCGGCAGCAGAATGATCGAGAGAATCAGCTTGAAGCTCGGCAGGCCGGTGTTGTCGATCTCGTCCTTGGGCAGTTCCATGTAGTCTGGAATGCCAGCGTCGATATGCTTGGCGATATAGCGCCCGAAGATCGGCCCCGCGATGATCATGGCCGGCAGGCCCGCCATGGCCCCGAAGAGAATGACGTAGCCCAGGTCGGCGCCGATCAGTTCCGCCACGGCAATCGGTCCCGGCGTCGGGGGAATGAACGAATGGGTAACTGCAAGTCCGGCGAGAAGCGGGATACCATAGTAAAGTAGGGAGCGTCCGGTGCGGCGTGTCAGGGCATAGATCAGCGGCACCAGAATGATGAAAGCGACATCCAGGAACACCGGGATTGCCACCAGGAAGCCAGTCAACCCCATGGCCCACTGTGAGCGGTCTTCTCCGAAACGATCGAGCAATGTGCTGGCCAGGCGATCGACCCCGCCGGAGACTTCCAGCATCTTACCGAACATGGCGCCAAGACCCACGACGGTCGCAACGAAGCCAAGCGTGCCCCCCATGCCGTCCTGCACGGACTGCAGAATGGCCTCGAGATTCATCCCCGTGGTGAGACCCACGATCAAGCTGACGGTCAAGAGTGCAACGAAGGCATGCAGGCGCAGGCGCATGACCAGATACAACAGCAATATGATGCCGCCCAGCGCGGAAAGGAGCAGGGGGGTGGCGTTATCCATGTGAACGAAACCTCTATTGGAGGCGCGACCGGCAGCGGGGAATACGGCGATGGTCGCGTTGTGCCTTGGCGTCGGATTTAGGAAAATGAATGTTACCGGTAACATTGCATGCATAACAATGCTTTGAAAGGCGAATAGAGAACGAGGAAGAGTGAATATGAGCGAATCGACAGGCAAGACGCAGCGGGTCATCGTCATGGGCGTGTCGGGTTGCGGCAAGACCTCGGTCGGTGAACGCCTGGCCGAGGCGCTCGATGGACGTTTCATCGATGGTGATCACTATCATTCGACGACTAGCGTGGAAAAGATGTCACGCGGTGAGCCGCTCGATGATGACGACCGCGCTGGTTGGCTGGCACGTTTGGCTGAACTCGTGCGCGAAGGGCGCGACAATCGTGAAACGGTGGTAATCGGTTGTTCGGCGCTCAAGCGCGAGTATCGCGACGTATTGCGTGGCGGTGATGATGCGCTATGTTTCGTACATTTGGCCGGCACGCGCGAGGTGCTGCTGGAGCGCTTGAAGGCGCGTCAGGATCACTTCTTCAAGGGTGAAGCCATGCTCGATAGCCAGTTGGCCACACTCGAGGCGCCGGGAGAAGGCGAGGCTGTTACCGTTAACATCGATGCGTCGCTGGACGACGTCGTCGCCCTCAGCGTGCAAGGCCTGGTGCGTGGTGATACCGAGCATGCCTCTTGAGAGTGCGAGCGGTGGTTGAGAGAAGAGCTAGTGCGTCAGGTGCTTTGACGCAGTGCGATCTCGAAGCCCATGTCATGGCGGGATGGCTCGCGCGGCGCCCCTTGCAAGCGCTTGACGAGCAGACGCGCGGCTTGTTCACCAATGGTGCGACGTGGCGTGATCACGGTGGTGAGCGTCGGCCAGGTCGCGTCGGTGATATCCAGGCCGTTGAAGCCCGCCAGGGCCAACTGACCGGGCACATCGAGACGCCGTCGCTGGCATTCGAACAAGGCGCCTGCCGCCAGGTCATCGTTGCAGCAGAACACGGCATCCATGTCCGGCCAACGTTCGAGCATGGCTGACAGCAGTTCCCCGCCCAGGCGATAGGACGAGGGACGCGGCGTCGTCTGGCAGCGCTGCGTCGACAGTTCCGCCGCTTTCAAGGCATCTTCCCAGCCGGCCAGACGTTGCTGAACGCGATAATCGAGCCGTGCGCCGCAGAATCCGATGCGCCGATAGCCGGCAGCGATCAAGGCCTCCCCGATGGCGCGACCGGCCGCGCGTTGATCGAGACCGACATTGATATCGAGCGGAGTGTCGGTCAATTCCATGGTCTCGACCACCGGCAGGCGCGATCGACTCAGCAGGCGCTGGGCGTAGTCGGTGTGTCGAGTGCTGGAGAGCACGAAGCCGTCGACGCCGTAGGCGAGGAAGATATCGATCAGTCGTTCTTCCTCGAGAATCGAGTACCCGGTGTGGCCCATGAGCACCTGGTAACCCGCCTCGCGCAGCCCTTCATCGACGCCGCGCTGGACCTCGGAGAACACCGAGTTGGAAATCGATGGCACCAGCAATGCCACGCTCAGGCTGCGTCCGCTGGAGAGTGCCCCGGCTTGGCGATTGGGAACGTAATCCAGCGCCTCAGTGGCCTCCTCGATACGTAGCCTGAGAGTTTCGGAAACGCGTTGGGGTTCACGTAAGGCCCGCGATACCGTGATTTTGCTGACGCCGACGCGTTCGGCGATATGCTGCAGAGTGACGCGACCCGACGAACGACGCGGCATGTGTCTCCCCATTCCGTTGTTATTTTATGCCGCCATGTTAGCGGTAACGTTTCTGGAGATTAGCATTCTCGCCAGGACATGGCAGTTGGGCCATGGTCGCAAGCGGCGTCAGAAGGACAGCAATAAGAGGATCAGCGGTGGCGAGAGTAGCGATAGCAAGAAGCCGTTGACGATGGCGATGGGCACGCAGGCCACGCCGCCGTGCTGCTGGATGACGGGCAGGGTGAAGTCCATGGACGTGGCGCCGCCATAGCCGATGGCCAGCGGTGTGGCCCGATGAATGAGCAGCGGAATGAGCAGAAAGGCGAAAAGCTCGCGCGCCAAGTCGTTGAAGAAGGCGACCCCGCCGAGTACTGGGCCGAGCTGATCGCCGATGAGAATTCCCGAGAGTGAATACCAGCCGAAACCGGCAGCCATGGCGAGGCCTTCGTTCCAGCGCAGGTCGAGCAGTGGAGCGGCCAACAAGCCGCCGAGCAACGAACTGAGGGCCACGCTGGTCGCAATGATCAAGCCATGGCGGTTGAGAAGAATCTGCTTGAGCGGCATGCCTGAGTTGCGCAGTTGGCAGCCGATTAATGCCAGCAGCAAGTAGAGTGCCCATTCGGCGAGTGGCTCCGACCAGGCATGCACGATTCCGGCGCCCCAATGGCCGGCCGCCGCGCCGAACAGGGTTCCCAAAATTACCACGCCGGCGAGCGACAGCGACCCGAGGAAAGCCGCGCCGGTGCTGGTCGGTGCATCGGGGAGGCGAGGCGACTGTCCGGCGCGCAGGCGGCTGCGGCGTGATAACCAGGCCAGCGCGATCAGATTGAGGGGGGTGATGATCGCGAACAGCGTCGCGGCCTGGCCGCTCATCTGCGACAGCTGGCCGAGCAGATCCTCGAGCCCCGCCAGGCTGATACCCATCAGAAACAGGATGACGTAGACAGAGCCATTGACGCCGCGGTCGATCATGGCAAGCACGCCACTATGACGTACCGGCACCAGGTAGCCCACGATCAGGGGAAGCAGTATCAACAAAAGTCCGGCCAGCATGCCCGCTCCTGGTGGTGTAAGTCGCTTCGGAAGCGGCCACTCTATGTGAGCCGGGTGGGGCACGCAAAAGCTTTTGCTTATGGGGGGTTAGCACCTTTCATCGGCTCAACTCGCCGTCACGGTAGTATTCCACGCTGATTGGTAAGCCGGAAGTGTAACGCCGTCTTGATGTGCGGCATGGCGTGCCAGGCACTACGCTGAAAGAGCAACCCGTTTCCCACCTTCCCGCAGGAGCTCAACGCATGGCCAGAATACTCGTGATTGTCGGTGATTTCGTCGAGGACTACGAGATCATGGTGCCTTTCCAGGCACTGCAGGCGATGGGACATGACGTCGACGCGGTCTGTCCCGACAAGAAAAAGGGCGATAGCGTCAAAACGGCCATCCACGATTTCGAGGGTGATCAGACCTATTCCGAAAAGCCCGGCCATCACTTCATCGTGAATGCCAGCTTCGCCGAGATCGAGGCATCAGACTACGCTGCGCTGGTGGTGCCGGGAGGGCGCGCCCCAGAATATCTGCGCCTTGATGAGCGTGTTCTGGCCATCGTGCGGCACTTCCTGGAGGCCGACAAGCCCGTTGCCTCGATCTGCCACGGAGCACAATTGCTTGCCGCTGCGACGTCGCTTGCCGGACGGCGCGTCTCGGCATATCCCGCCTGTGCGCCGGAAGTACGCTTGGCAGGCGGCGAATTCGTCGATCTTGCGGCCGATCAGGCGGTGACCTGTGGTCGCTTGGTCTCGGCCCCGGCGTGGCCCGCGCATCCCGAATGGCTCAAGCAGTTCAACGCCTTGCTGTAAGCCTCACTACCTTTCGAAGCGCATCACGAACCACTCGACATGCCAGTCGTAATGCTCCCTCAAAACTGAGTCGATAGCCACGACGAGCGCCCGTAACGGGCGCTCGTCGTGTTTCCGCGTCTGGTGTTGAGCGCATTGCTTTACTGAGCGGCGATGCATTCAGATGGCCGTGTGCGCATCGTTTTCAGCGAGCGGCGCTCTGGTACTGAATAGTGCGATGACTCAAGACGTAACGTGTTGAGTTGAAAGCTACTTAAATAGGTCTTCTGTTTTTTCGGATGATGACGCATATCGATAGGTATGAGGAGTTTGGTTGTTGTTATTAAAAATTTCATGATTTATCTGATGTCATACTTTTATGTATTTAGGACTTTTTGTGTTTGACGGTTTTTTACATTGCGATAAGAATTGTTAGTGAGCGTTAAGTTAGTGTTTCAAACATTATAATTCGCTCGCGAGTGAGCCTAGGGATCAAGGGGTCCAGGGCTCTGAAGGTTTGTTATAACTGTACAAAGGTGAATAAGATGAAAAAGTTGATTCTGGCTGCAAGCATTCTGTCCGTGATGAGCGGATACGCCGCTGCCGATAGTAATGAAGTCTATATGAATCAGGTAGGCGCTAAAAACTCCTTCAATACCACGCAAACAGGAGATGGCAACAGAGTTGCCACGGATGGTAGCAGGGCAATTCAGCATGGTGCCTTCAATAAGGCAGCTCTGACCCAGGAAGGGAATAATAACTTTGTCCGTCAGGCAGAGCAGTACGGCTTTGGTAACAAGATGACAGGGTTGCAAGATGGGAGCTATAATACCATGTCCTATCATCAGGGTGGCGTTGATAACAAAGGGATCGCACGGCAGTACGGGAATAATAACGTGACCGTTCATACGCAGCATGGTTATAGTAATTCCTTCAACGCTCTTCAGAAGAACTAATATCAGCTGAGCGCGTTGATCCCCGGGCGCTCGTTGTGGCCCGGGGAGCTTTATTGGTAAGCAATATTAAGCGCTATGAGAGCGTCATCATGTTCTACAGGATAAAACAATTCGTATGCGCTTGTGTGCTTTTTTACCCTCTTGCCAGTGAGGGGCAACAGGTGTTCAACCAGTTGTATTGCCGGATAGCGGTAGAGCAGCAGGAGGATATCGTGACGGCAGTCGGCATTATTGAGAGTGTCAAGCCGACGCGTGCGGACTATGTTCTACGAACGCTAAAGATTGATCCAGGTGGGTCGGGAACGATTGAGCAATCCGGTTCCCAACTACTTCAACCGGGTGAGCAGGCGGTCACCTCACGCGTGCAGTTTCGGCTGGCACCGGCAGGCTGGTTGGAGTTTCATTTGACAGTGACCGAGCGGCTTACCGGTACCACCTGTGAAGCAGAAGAGGTCGTGAGTCCTCTCTAGGGCTTGCAAGGTGAAATGGGAGGAAGATCATGAAACACCACCCCGCAGTGCTTGGCTTCCTTGTGTTAGTGGCTATGGTGCCGATGTTACCCGCCGCCATGGGAGAGAGTTCCCTAGCCTTCGTGGAACAGATATCCGAGGCTGAACGTACGACCTATAACAATGGGCGTCAAGTCGCCAGTTTCTCTACACCAGGAGAAGGGTTAATCAATGCCATCGAGACAGGATACTTCGATGATCTTTCTCTTTCTCCCCCCGAGAAAAGTAATGTGACCTATACCCTACAATATGGGAATCGTAACAAGGCAGTGGTGAGTTTACAGGGAGATAAGAATTTGACCTACCAACGTCAGGTGGGAGACGACCTTGAGTCTCATATCAGTTTGGTAGGTCGGCGCAATGCCATCGTCGTCGATCAGAAAGGGAGTCTTCTTACTTCCGATATCGTCGTTGTGGGTGGAAATAAAAAGGTATTGCATCTGCAGCGAGGCGAGAATATTCAAAATCGTCCGCCATTGGTGTTTTCTGGAAGTGAGCATGAAGCGTCTGTGGTGCTGGATACGCCGCACGGCCGTATCAGTAAAGCGATTTCTGAATAATTCTGATAGATAGGGGAGAGTGTCATGATACGTCGAGTGAATTTTCGTCTTTTCCTGGGGGGGGCGTTGCTTGCAACGCTCGGCATCACACCCAGTGCTTTGGCGGGTGATCTGGTATATCAACCTATTAATCCTGCATTCGGGGGAGATCCCTTTTATATAAATTATCTTATGCAGACGGCCGATGTGCAGAATCAGTACAAGGATGATGGCGATGACTACTCATCTTTGTTCGAGGAAGAGACGACGGCTGACAAGTTTGCGGATGCCATACGCAATACTATGATCGCTGGTTCGGCGAGTCAGCTATCGGAGGCTATTTTCCAGGATGGTGCTCCACCCTCGGGAAGCTTTTCCCTGGACGGTGCCATGGTGTCTTACGAGACGGTTGGCGACAGAGTTGTCGTGAATATTTCGGATGGCATCAATACCAATGTTGTAAATATTCCTAGATCGCCTATAGGTCAGTAATGCTAGTGCGATATATCTTATACTATAAGAACTCACGGGTGCGGTATGAATATTATCAAGGGACTTTTGGGGCTGAGCGCGTTGCTGATGATGGGCGGCTGTGTATCTGGCCAGATGATGCCGTCGGAGCCCGCTGGCTTCGTTCAGGAAACCAAGACATCATCGTTGCTCGAAAAACTTCCGGCTGCCGCGCGTCCGATCGATATTGCTGTGTATGAGTTTTCCGATTTGACCGGGCAATACAAGCCGAATGAGAATTTTGCGGAATATTCGCGTGCGGTCACACAAGGTGCTGACGCCATCATGGTGGATGTATTGGAAAAAGCAGGGGAAGGTCAATGGTTCAATGTCATGGAGCGTCGAGGGCTGCCCAATCTACTCAGAGAGCGCCAAGTCATTCAGTCCACTCGTCAGCAGTTCAACGGTGCATCGGCAACGCCTCTACCTCCCCTGACATTTGCCGGTGTCATTGTCGAAGGGGGGATTATCGCCTATGAGACGAACCTCTCCACAGGCGGCGTTGGAGCCCGATACCTCGGCATTGGTGCCAATACTGAATATCGCAGCGATCTGGTGACCGTGAATATGCGCCTCGTCAGCGTGAAAACAGGCCGTGTGTTGAACAGTGTTACGACAACCAAGAAGATTTATTCCTTCCTGGTGCAGGGCTCGGTATTTCGTTACGTTGCCGTCGATGAGCTTTTCGAATTGGAAGCAGGGTTTACGCGCAATGACCCCCCGCAGCTAGCCGTTCGAGAAGCGATTGAGCTGGCCGTCTATACCACTATTATCGAGGGGGCCGAAAATGAGACTTGGTCATTCGCCGATGCCGAGACGGGCAGGCAGGCGATCACAACGTATCATGATCGGATCCAGACGCTGGAAGGCACCCTGGGTAAGATGAATGACGATAAAGAAGTGGCAGCAGCGCTGTAGAGGCAGAGCGGCGTTGTTGATGTCCGCATGGCACGAGACGACAACCACGGCGAGCGCCCAAGATGGGCGCTCGGCTTGTTTCAGGGCATAGCGTCGAGGTCGTCGCGCGTGGGCAGTGCCGTGTAAGCGCCGGGGCGGGTGACGGCGAAGGCCCCGCAGCGACAGGCGCGTTGGGTGGCGTCTCGCAAGCGGGTCTCGTCCTGGCACCAGTCGCCGAGGGTGGCGGCCGTGACATCGGCCTCGGCCAGTTGTGCCAGCAGGCCGCCCACGAAGGCGTCTCCCCCCGCAGTGGTGTCCACGGCCGTCACTTCGGGCGGTGTGACGTGAATCACCTCGCCAAGCCGGTGCACGATGACGGGGGCTGACCCGTCGGTGATCACGATCATTCGCACGCCGGCGGCCAGGCGCCATTGCAGCCAGGTATCGGTGTCGTGATCGCCGCGCAGCAGGTCGAGCTCCTCGCGGGACAGCTTGAGTAGATGCGCGTGGTCGAGCAGGGCAGTGACACGGCCGATATCGACGCGATTATCGGGCCACAGGTTGTGGCGCAGGTTGGCATCGACGCTGATCAAGGCTTCGCCGCGCCGGGCGATATCGGCGATGCTCAGCGTGGTCTCGGCGATTGCATCATCGGTAAGGCTGTTACTGCAAAGATGCAGGATCACTGGCTCGGCGAAGATACCTGCGGGAAGGTCCTCAAGGCGGTAGAGCAGATCCGCCGCGGGCGGACGGTAGAAGTCGAAACGCCGCTCGCCGTGGGCATCGCGCGAGACGAAGGCCAGAGCCGTGCGCGCCTCGCGCGTGCGGCGAATGTCCTCGACCGACACACCATGACGCGCGAGTTCCTCGACGAGAAAGTCGCCGAAGCGGTCGTCGCCGACCATGCCCAAGAAACGACTCGGCAGCCCCAGGCGAGCGCAGGCCACGGCGACGTTAGCCGGCGCGCCGCCCGCATAGGGTGTGAAGGTTTCGGGGAGGTTGCCGGTGGCGCCATCCAGGCGATTGGACAGCATGTCGACGAGCGCCTCACCGAAGGCAATGAGCGGTGTCATGACGTCTTTCCTCGTGGTTTCTTGTTGCTGCCCGGTTTCTTGTCGTCCGGCGTCGACGCCGCCTGCGGCGCGGGGAAGTGCTCGCGCACCAGCGACAGCAGGCCTTGGGTCGACACATCGAAATCTGCGGCGTTGGTGTCAATGCGCTCGCTGATTTCGCCGGCGATGCGCTTGCCAAGTTGTACGCCCCACTGGTCGAAAGAGTTGATATTCCAGATCACGCCCTGGACGAAGACCTTGTGTTCGTACAAGGCGATCAACGCGCCCAGATTCTTGGGTGTCAGCTCATCGAGCAGTAGTGTACTCGAGGGGCGGTTGCCGGGGCAGCTGTAGGGGTCGAGCTGGCTACCGTCCTGGCTGCCTTCCATGAAGGCGTTGGCCTGCGCCAGCATGTTGGTGAGCAGGGCGAAGTGGTGATCTTCGAATTCCGGCTCGGGCTTGAGCGAGGCGATGAAGTCGATGGGCACGTAGCGCGTGCCCTGGTGCAGCAGTTGGAAGAACGCATGTTGCCCGTTGGAGCCCGTTTGCCCCCAGACGATGGGGCCGGTCTTGTAGTTCACCGGCTGGCCGAAGATATCCACCGACTTGCCGTTGGATTCCATGTCGAGCTGCTGAAGAAACGATGGCAGCTGATGCAAGGCCTGGTCGTAGGGCACGATGGCATGCGTCTCGGCGCCGATGAAATTGATGTACCAGATGCCGATCAATGCCATGAGGACCGGCATGTTCTCCTCGAACGGCGCCTCGATGAAGTGCTGGTCCATCTCGTAGGCACCTTCGAGGAGTTCCATGAACCCTTCGAAGCCGATGGACAACGCGATGGGCAGACCGATCGACGACCACATCGAGTATCGCCCGCCGACCCAGGCCCAGAATTCGAAGACGTTTTCCTCGCGGATGCCGAATTCCATCGCGGCTTTGCGGTTGGTCGAGGCCGCGATGAAATGCGCGCCGACATCGGCATCTTCGCCGGCATGGTCGAGGAACCAGCGCCGCGCGGTCTTGGCGTTGAGCAGCGTTTCCTGGGTCGAAAAGGTCTTGGTCGAGACAATGAACAGCGTGGTCGCCGGATCGAGTGCTCTCAGCACTTTCTGGATATGTGCGCCGTCGACGTTGGAAACGAAGTGAAAATTGAGTTCGCCGTTGCGGTGCTTGAGAAGCGCTCGGCAGGCCATGTTGGGCCCCAGATCCGAGCCGCCTATGCCGATGTTGACCACGTCCTTGATCCGCTCGCCGCTATAGCCCTTCCAGTCACCGCTGCGTACTTCTTCCGAGAAGCGCTTGATCTGCTCGCGCGTGCTCTGAATCTCGGGCATGACATCCTTGCCATCGGCGTAGACCGGTTCGTCGCCTAGATGACGCAGGGCGGTATGCAGGACCGGGCGGTCTTCGGTGACATTGATGATGTCGCCGGAAAACATCTGTGCGCGACGCTGGACCAGTGCCGAGTGGTCGGCGAGCTCGATCAGCTTGGCGAGTACGGCATCCGAAACGTGGTGCTTGGAATAATCCAGGAACAGGCCGCCGACACGCAGGCTCATTTTGTCGAAACGTTTGGGGTCGGCGGCGAAGTAATCACTGATGCGATCATTGGCTGTCTCGCGGTGAAGACGTTCGAGAGCGCGCCAGGTGACGCTGCGCGTGAGTTGGAACATGGCGTCATCCTTCTTCATGAGTCGAGCGGCATGACCACGCGGGTCGGTTTGGGTGAATCGTGTCAGCTTGCCATCGGGTCCACAATAGTCATTCGACGAAAGCCGCATGCGAGACGCTGGCTAGGCCACACGGTGACTACGTGCCTCTTCGAGCAATGCGAACCAAGTGGCCCGATCCAGCGTCAGGTTACTGTCACGGTGCAATGCTTGAATACGACTTTCCTTCAGGGTACCGATGACGGGCGCGGGGTGCCCCGGCAGGCGTCGTAGCCATGCCAGTGCCAATCCGGCGGTGCTCGACTCGAACTCTGTGGCGAAATGCTCCAGCGCGCTGCCCAGGACATCCTCGAAGACTAATCCACCGCCTAGTGGCGACCAGGCCATGGGCGCGAGGTCGTCGGCGATGACGGCATCATAGAATCCATCGAAAAGCACTTCCGGACGTGCCAGTGACAGCTCGAATTGATGCGCGCCAAGCGGATGGCGCATGGCGGCTTGCAGGCGTCGCCATTGCTCGGGCAAGAAGTTGGAAACCCCCACCGCACCGATCTTGCCGGCGTCGATGGCGGCATCCAGCGCGGCTGCAGTAGCGTGGGCATCGAGCAGCGGGTCTGGGCGGTGTAGCAGGAAATGTTCGAGGCGTTCGACGCCGAGTTGTGCCAGCGAGGCGTCGATCCGCGCGTTGAGATAGCCGGGAGAGGTATCGTAGTGCTTGACCCCGAAACGCGACGTGTCGCGAGCGGGCAGCACGATATCGGTCTTGGTGATCACCTTGACACGGCCTTTGAGTGCTGGACGCTGTGACAAGGCCTCACCGAACAACCGTTCACACTCGCGGTTGCCGTAGATGTCGGCGTGATCGAACCAAACGAGCCCCTCATCGAGGCGTGCCTCGATCCAGTCGGCCAAACGCGTGGCATCGGCCAGCTCGGGGCGATCGTGGAGGCGCATCATGCCCAGCACGAAAGGGACGTCGAAAGTCAACTCGTCGCTCATTGGGGCATGTCCTCGTGGGTCAGCGTGGTGGCCAGGAGATGCTGGGCGCCGGGCACCAGCCATACGGGGTCGATGCGGGTGCAGGCGGCCTCGACACATAGGAAACGATGGCCGGCATCGGTGGGTGTGTCGCCGGGCAAGTCGGTGTCGGGATGCCAGACTACCGTCGAATCGCTGCCTTGTTTGGCGATCTTGAAACGGCGTACGCCGTCGTCGAGCACTAGGGGGCGGTTGGATTCGTAGATGCGATCCAGCGGGCCGCGTACGCCGAGTTCGCCCTGTTGGTGCGCCTCGGAGAAGTCCAGGCGCTTGTCCAAGTAGCGCGCGCCGGCCAGACCCTCGATACGGCATTGGTGAGCGTGTGCAACGGTGAAGTAGGTATGCAATGCCGCTGTCAGTTTCACCGGTGTTTCACCCAGGTGTTCGGTGATCAATTCGACATGCAGACGCCGGGCGCTAGCGTGGATCACCACGCGGGGCGTGAGTTGTTCGTCGAGGCGCGTGGTCGGTGAAAAGTGCACTTCGACGCCTTCGTCCTCGTCGTCGACCCCGTCCAGTCGCCACTCTGCCTGACGCGCAGTGCCATGCATGGGGCCGCGACCGTCCGGCGACTCGTCGGCGAACCATGGCCAACACACTGGGATGCCGCCACGTATCGTGCCCGGTACGGCTTGTGGCGTGGACGTGACCCACAGCCAACCATCACCGTGTTCGGAGGCGGGCCGAAAATGCAGCACCTGGGCGCCTTGCAGAGAGACCGCTAGCTCGCCCCAGTCGGCATTGAACAATAGTACGCGGCGCCCTTGCCATTCGGCTTCGCGTTGCCCCTGGGTCGCGTCGAGCAATTGACGCAGGGAATCAGGAATCATGCCACCTCCTCGTTATGTAACGCTTCGCAGGCACCCAGCAACCCATTCCAGGGTGCTGTGACCACCCACACGGGAATGTGTGCAGTGTACGCGTGCATGCGCCCTTTGTCGGCGAAGGCGTCACGGAAGTGGCTGTGGGGCAGCCAATCGAGCAGGCGTGGCAGGATACCGCCACACAGATAGACGCCGCCGCGCGCACCGAGCATCAAGGCCGCATCGCCGCTGACATCACCGAGAATCTTGAGGAAACGTTCGAGGGATTGACGTGCCAGCGGATCGCCTGCGCGTGCCGCGCCGGTGACCTCGGCGGGCGTATTGTAATGTGCGACTTGCTTGGCCAAGTGCGCGTGTGCGCGATATAGATCCAGCAAGCCTTGTCCGCAAAGAATGCGTTCCACCGAGACACGCTCGTAGTGCTGATGAAAGTACGCCAGCAGCTCGCGTTCATGCGCGTCGGTGGGCGCGAAGGACACGTGACCGCCCTCGGTGGGCAGTGGTATCCAGTCGTGTTGACCGGGAAAGAGACCCGCCATGCCCAGCCCGGTGCCGGGGCCGAAGATCAATCTTGCGCTGCCGGGAGCGGCTTCGCCTTCCCCCAGCGGCACCAAGTCTTTGGTATCTACATGGGGGACGCCGAGGGCTTGCGCGGTGAAATCATTGATGACCTTGAACAGCTCGAAGCCGAATTCCTCAGTGACCTGGCGCTTGGAGAAGTGCCAGGCATTGTTGGTCATGCGGACTTCATCGTTGTGCACGGGGCAGGCGAAGGCGAGGCAGGCCTCGCTAGGAACGTCTGCGCCCACCTCGTCGAGATAGGCGCGGATTGCATCGGAGAGTGTGGGATAATGGGCACAAGGGAGCGTTCGAATGGCTTGAAGATCGAACGCTCCCGGCGTCACCAAGGCGAAGCGGGCATTGGTGCCGCCGATGTCGCCAATCAAGGCAGGTCGAGTCATTCAAGCGTCCCCGCCTTGCGTTCGTGTCTCTTGGCGCTGAAGGTCCGCAGCCTCGAAGCCACCCAACACGCTGCAGCCTTCCTCGCCGCGCATGGCGAGCTGGCGGAAGCCGGCGAAGAGTTCGCGTCCCAGGCCCACATGATAGTGGTCGAGATTGCCGACAGCCTGCTCGCGTTGTGCCCAGGTTTGTGCGTCGAGTTTTACTTCCAGGCTACCGTTGTCGGCGTCGAGGCGCACGATATCGCCGTCGCGCAGCTTGCCCAGCGGGCCGCCGTCGAGGGCTTCCGGCGTCATGTGGATCGCCGCGGGGACCTTGCCGGAGGCGCCGGACATGCGGCCGTCGGTCACCAGTGCGACCTTGTAGCCGCGATCTTGTAGAACCCCGAGATAGGGCGTGAGCTTGTGCAGCTCGGGCATGCCATTAGCCTGGGGCCCTTGAAAGCGGACGACGGCGATGACGTCACGGTCTAGCTCACCGGCTTCGAAAGCGCCCTGCAGGTCGTTCTGATCCTCGAAGATCCGAATGGGCGCTTCTACCAGGCGATTTTCTTGCTTCACGGCGGAGATCTTGATCACGCCGCGCCCCAGGTTGCCGTCGAGCACCGTCAGTCCGCCGGTCGGGGAGAAGGGGTTCGACACCGGGCGCAGGACGTCTTCGTCGAGGCTTTGCTCGGGGCCTTCGCGCCAGATCAGTTCTCCGTCCTCGAGGAAGGGCTCTTTGGTGTACGCCGTCATGTCGGTACCGAACGCGGTCGGGATGTCGCTGTGGATGAGCCCGGCCTTGATCAGTTCACGGAACAGGAAGCTCATGCCGCCCGCGGCCTGGAAATGATTGATGTCCGCCTGGCCGTTGGGATAGACGTGCATCAGGCTCGGCGTCACCGCAGACAGATCGGTGAAGTCGTCCCAGGTCAGGGTTAGCCCCGCAGCGGCCGCCATGGCCACCAAGTGCAGGGTATGGTTGGTGGAGCCGCCCGAAGCGAGCAGGCCGACGATGGCGTTGACGATGGCACGCGCGTCGACCTGCTTGTAGAAGGGCCGATAATCGCCACCCGGCTCGGTGTTGCGAATCGTCTGCTGGGTGGCGAACTGAGTCAGGGCCTCGCGCATTTCGGTGCCAGGATTGACGAACGATGTCCCCGGCAGGTGAAGGCCCATCATCTCCATCATCAACTGGTTGGAGTTGGCGGTGCCATAGAAGGTGCAGGTGCCGGGGCTGTGGTAGGACTGCGACTCGGCTTCCAGCAGGTCTTCACGCGTGGCCTTGCCCTCGGCAAACAGCTGGCGGACCCGGGCCTTTTCCTTATTGGGTAGGCCGCTGGGCATCGGGCCTGCGGGCACGAAGGTGGCCGGCAGGTGGCCAAAACGCGCCGCTGCAATGAACAGCCCCGGAACGATTTTGTCACACACCCCGAGGTACAAGGCGCCATCGAACATGTTGTGCGACAGGCCTACCGCCGTCGCCATGGCGATGACATCACGTGAAAACAGCGACAGCTCCATGCCCGGCTGACCCTGGGTAACACCATCGCACATGGCGGGGACGCCACCGGCGAACTGGGCGGTCGAGCCCATTTGTCGAGCGGCGTCCTTGATGGTGGCGGGAAAGGTTTCCAGGGGCTGGTGCGCCGACAGCATGTCGTTGTAAGCCGATATGATGCCTAGGTTGGCGGAATTCATCAGCTTGAGCTGGTTCTTGTCCTGGCTGCCGCAGGCGGCCACGCCATGGGCAAGGTTGCCGCAGCTTAGTTCGCCGCGGTGCACTCCGCGCTTGTACTGATCGTGCATGTTCTTTTCATAGAGCGCACGGCGTTCCTTGGAACGCTCTTCGATGCGGCGAGTAACGTCGGCAACGGTCTGATTCAGTGGCATGTCAGGACCTCATCAAGTGCGGTGGGTGATCATGTAAGTAAATTTAGCAAAAAATACCTTGATGGTCGTGCGTCTTTTGGCCAAATTGAGGGAATGGTTGTAGTATTCTTCCAAAAGGTTCTTATCGTATCCTTGGGTTCACGCCAATCAAAGTGCCAATTAAATAGAGGAAGCCATTATGACGCTGCGTATTGCAATCAATGGGTTTGGGCGTATCGGCCGTAACGTCCTGCGGGCTCTCTACGAAAACGGTTATCGCGACCGCGTCGAGGTCGTGGCCATCAACGATCTGGGGGACCCGTCGCTCAACGCCCATCTACTCAAGCATGATAGCGTGCATGGGCACTTTATGTTCGAGGTGGGGCATGACGATGAGTCGTTGAACGTCGATGGCGACCGCATCCGCATATTGTCCGAGCGCGACCCGGCCGCCTTGCCCTGGACATCGCTGAATGTCGATCTGGTCATGGAATGTACGGGGCTCTTCACCAAGCGTGACGCCGCCGCCAAGCACCTTGAAGCTGGCGCCGAGCGTGTGCTGATCTCCGCGCCCAGTGGCGATGCCGATGCCATGGTGGTGTTCGGCGTCAATGAGGACGTGTTGACCAGCGAGCATCGCGTGGTCTCCAACGCCTCTTGCACCACCAACTGCCTGGCGCCGGTCGCCAAGGCGCTCAACGATGCGGTAGGCATCGAAAACGGTTTGATGACGACGGTGCATGCCTACACCAACGACCAGAACCTGTCCGACGTCTACCATAAGGATCCCTACCGGGCGCGTAGCGCGACCCAGTCGATGATTCCTACCAAGACGGGGGCCGCAGCGGCCGTGGGTAGGGTATTGCCAGAGCTCGAGGGCAAGTTCGATGGCCTGGCGGTTCGCGTGCCGGTTATCAACGTGTCGCTGGTCGACCTGACCTTCACTGCAGGTCGTGACACCACTCAGGATGAAATCAACGCCATCGTCGAGAAGGCGGCCGAGAATTCTCCGGTGCTGGCCTCCAATGCCCAGCCACTGGTGTCGATCGACTTCAACCACGATGCCAACTCGTCCACCTTCGATGCCAATCACACGCGCGTCAACGGGCGTCTGGTCAAGGTGATGGCGTGGTACGACAACGAGTGGGGTTTCTCCAACCGTATGCTGGATACGGCACTGGCAATGCACGCGGCCAAGTAAGGCTGTCGTCGGTGACGTAACCACTCCGTGTGGGAGCGTCCGGATACACGTCTCGCGCACTCACGGCTCCGCTCGATCGTTATCCGTTCGCTCTCGCTTCCATCGGGTACGCCAGGTGCCCGGGAAATCAGGCGCCTCAGGGCGCCTTTTTTCTGTCGGGACACTCAAGGTTCGATCCCCTGTGGCCGATGTTCAAAGTAAGGCAGCACTGCATGGCCATCGGATTGCAACTTTCGTGACGATGCCTAAGCTCCTGTAGAGATGACGCAACGCCGTGGCGGGCCTAGGCTCAAGGTAGGGTCGGGCTCATGTCCCTTCTGTGGTAGACTCACAGGGGCATGCATTATTTCTCATCAACGGAACGGGCATCATGCGCGATTTTGTGCAACAGGCTCATCGGCTGGTCGGTGTCATGCTGCGCGACGGACATCGCAATCGCCAAGGCAGAATTACGGGTGTCGATCAATCGCGCGAGACACCTGCCGTCTACGTCGCTTGGTCGGGACAGTCCCGTTGCGAGCGTGTGGCGCTGAGCATTGAAGAGCTGCGCACCTTGGTGTCGGCCTATCTCGAGACACATGATTGCCAAACCGTTGAGCAACCCGAGCCGGAGGCCTCACCCGTCTCGCCGCAGCGGCGAACCGGGGTGCGGTAGTCAGCGGGTGCTTTCGTCTAGTCAGCGGTCGTGTGAATTCGTCACTAAGCCTGTGAAGTGGGGCTATGACTCATTATGGATATACCGGCCGCGAAGGATTTCTCCACGCTTCCTAGTGATTGCGAAGCATTGCTGGAGGGCTCTCCCGCCACCCTGTATGCAACCGGCCCCGGCTGGTGGCGCAACGATCTGCACTACGTTAGCTATAATCTCGCGACGCTGATCGGCGCTACGCGGGCGCAACTTCAGGCCACTCCAGCTTTGTGGCTGGAGCATGTGCGCGATGCCCAGGAAGCCGAGGCCCGTCTGTTTGCGGGGCTGGCAACGGGCGAGTCACGTATTCGCCTATATTACCGCATCTTGGATACCGAAGAGCGTGTTCGTTATGTGCAAGACGATATTGCAGTGCAGCGTGATGCCGCAGGCGAAGTGATCGAGTTGGTCGGTTCCCTGGCCGATATCAGCGAGACTCAGGCCGCGTTGACGCGCCTCGAAGCGCTAGCCGAGAATGAGCGCTTTTACCGATTCATTGTCGAAAATATCAGCGATGCCATCGTACTGATGGACGCTGAGAGCGAGTGTCGCTTCGCGTCGCCGTCGATACGCGGCCTGCTCGGGCATTGTCCTGAATACTTGCACGATCGCGGACTACTGGCGTTGTTGCCGCCGGACGATGCGCCGCGCGTGCAGCGCCTGATACGCGATGCCTCGCGGCGTGGCGAGCCGTTGCGCATGGAGCTACGCATGCGCCATCGACGCGGCCACTATGTGTGGCTGGAAACTTGCTGCTCGCCCTATTTGAACCCTGCCAGTGAGCGCTACGAATGGATCCTCGCGGTGGCCCGCGATATCACTGATCGCAAGCATCGCGAGCATCGCCTGCAGGAGCTTTCGACAACTGATAGTCTCACCGGGGCGCTCAATCGAGACGCCTACTTGAGTTGCTTGCGTAGTGGTCTGGAAGCCGCCGATCATGTCGCTCAGCGTGTTTCCTTGGTAATTTTTGATATCGACCATTTCAAGACGATCAACGACACTTGGGGGCATGCGGCCGGAGACTTGGTGTTGGCTTGTGTGGGTGAAATGTGCCGCACTGCGTTGCGTGATCACGATGTTTTCGGGCGCATCGGCGGTGAAGAGTTCTCGTTGATGCTGGCTGGTCAGTCGCTGAACGACGCGGCGTTGCTGGCAGAGCGGCTACGCAAGAAATTCGAAAGCGTTCGGGTGGAGTTTCATGGCGAATGGTTGAGCTTCTCGGTGAGTTTCGGCGTGGCGGAACGCTACTCCCACGAGGGCGTGGAGTCGCTGCTACACCGTGCTGACATGGGGCTCTATGACGCCAAGCGCAATGGCCGCAACCGCGTGCATCAGGCGCCGCCATCGCCCGTATGAGCATGTTATGCAATAACCCGATCCTCGTATGCGATATCGACGAGCGTTATCCGGACACGGTATAAGAATCAAGGAGAAGAACATGATGCGAATTCTGCTGATCTGCTTGCTGAGCATGCTGAGTTTCGGTGTCTGGGCGGAGACCGTGGAAGGCCCGAAGGTCGTCGGTGAAACGTTTGAGTATTCCACCGGCGGGAAGACATATCAGGGGTATCTGGCACGCAACGTCAACGACGATGAGCCGCGCCCGGCGGTATTATTGGTGCATGAATGGTGGGGGCTCAACGATTACGCCAAGTCACGTGCCGATCAGTTGGCGGCACTGGGCTTCGTCGCCCTGGCGGTCGATATGTATGGCCAGGGTAAGACAGCGGCGCATCCGCAGGATGCCAAGGCGTTTTCCCAGCGCGTGATGAGCGATTGGCCGACGGCGCGCGCGAGTCTCGAAGCGGCCATGGCCAAGCTTCGCAAGCAGCCGTATGTAAGCGATGGTGGCATGGCTGCGATCGGGTATTGCTTCGGCGGTGGCGTGGTGATGAACATGGCGCTGGCGGGCATGCCGATCGAGGCGGCGATCAGTTTCCATGGCAGCCCCACCCAGGCGGTGTCCGAACCGCAACCCTTCGATGGCATCGTACAGATCCATAATGGTGCGGATGATGGGTTGGTGGAGACGCAGGCATTGGAGTCGATGGCACAAACGTTGAGCGAGCAAGGCGCCGAGGTGCGGGTGGTTCAATATCCTGGCGCCAAGCATGGTTTCAGCAATCCGGCATCCGATGCCAAGGCCAAGGAATTTGAGTTGCCGCTGGCCTATGACGCCGCCGCTGACGCGGCATCCTGGCAGGCTGCGCTGGTGGCGTTGGATCAGGCACTCAATAAAGACTGACGCGCAACCTGGCGGCGTACATCGAGCCGCCCTCGCCACTGCTATCTCGCGGGTGTATCAGACTCGCCGGGAGAGGGCTAGCACGCGTTTGGCGAGCTCGATCATGTCGGCGTCACCGGTGTTCTTGTCGGGGACGTCGGAGAGCTTGATGACGGGTATCCAGTGCTGCCCCTCAGGACGTGCCTCGGTCATCTTGATGACCATGTTCATGGGGGTGACGCCGACATCGTTGGTGAAGTTGGTGCCGATGCCGAACGCGGTGGTGATGCGTCCACGACAGAAATTGTCGATACGCTCCACACGCTCCGGGGTCAAGGCATCGGAGAAGATGATGGTCTTGGTGCGTGGGTCAATGCCCATGCGTTCGTAATGCGCGATGGTGGCGGCTGCGAACTCGAGAGGGTCACCGCTATCGTGACGCACGCCGTCGAAGAGCTTGGCGAACTTCTTGTCGAAGCTATCGAAGAAGGTGGCGGAGGTGAAAGTGTCGGTCAGCGCGATGCCTAGATCGCCGCGATAGACATCTACCCAATGCTCCAGGGCCAGGCTATTGGCCATCTTGAAGCCGAAGCGCGCACCGTGAAACATGAACCACTCATGGGCATGCGTGCCGATCGGCTTGACGCCGTGACGCATGGCAAGATGCACGTTGCTCGAGCCGGAAAAGGTATCGCCACCGTGGTGGCATAGCGATGCCACGACACGGTCGTGGACGTCATAGGAATAGCGCCGACGGGTGCCGAACTCGGCAATCTTGAGGCCCAGGCGCTTGTAATGCTCGATCTTGTCGCGGGTGCGGGTATCGATGAGCGCATCGGAATCGCGCTGACCGTCCCCCATCTGATACCAGATCTCGCTGATCAGCGCCATTAGGGGCACCTCCCACAGGATGGTGCGGTACCAGAGTCCTTCGATGCGCAGCGTAAAGTGCCCGCCTTGCTGGACGATCTCGACCTCGCCGGGGTCGTAATGAAACCCCGAGAGGAAATCGAGGTAGGTTGGGTCGAGATAAGGGCAGGTACGTTCCAGGTAATGCTTTTCCTCGAGGGTCAACGATAAATTCGCCATGGCGTCCACTGCCTCGCGCAGTCGCTCGGCAAAGCCGGGGGGGAAGGCATGGTCGCCCCGGTTGATGAACGCATAGCGAGCTCGCGCATAGGGAAAGCGCTTGATGACCGCGCTTTGCATGGTGAACTTGTAAAAGTCGTTGTCGAGGAGCGAATCCAGCATCGTGCATCCTATACGGCGAGGTTCCGGAACAGGGGCGCCAGCTTAGCGCAGCTACGCGGCAGGCACCACTGTTGCCAGGCTGGACGTCGGTCGGAGAGGTGTCTACATGAGGGCCATGACACCGAACATGGTGATCATGAAACCACCGAACAATAACAAGCCTGCGATCGATAGCAGAAGCAGCAAATAGCCGAGGATGAGCGCCGCCAGGGCCCAGGCGTCGCCCTGTTCGCCCGTGCGACGGATCTGCCGGCGTGCCAGATGGCCGCAGACGACGCCCCCCAGTACGCTAGGCAGCACGAAGATGCCCAGCACGCTGAGCGCAAAAGCGGCGATAGCCATAGTATTGAGTTGTGGCGGCGTTGGGGGCGGCGTGGATGGCATGGGCGTGTCGCGGGGCATCGCTTGCTCCAGAAAGGGGTTGGCCTCACCCTAGCATGAGCCGTGATGTTCGGGAATCCGCTTCGGGAGACGTGACGATGGGCTTGACGATACGGGAGCTGCAGCGGGTTGCCGACATTCCCTGTGAGACGTGGAATGCGTTGGTGGGCAGGCAATATCCCTTCCTGCGTCATGAGTTTCTGGATGCCCTGGAGTGTACCGGCTGTGTGGCCGCCGAGAATGGATGGATAGCGCGTCATCTCGCGTTGTGGCAAGACGAGCGGCTGGTCGGTGTGTTGCCGCACTATCTCAAGACACATTCCTTCGGCGAATATGTCTTCGACTGGAGTTGGGCCGATGCCTGGGAGCGTGCCGGTGGCCGATATTACCCCAAACGGCTGAGTGCCATTCCCTTCACCCCAGCCGTTGGGCCGCGCCTGGCCGTGGCATCCGACACTTCGTCCGCCCAGGCCATACAGGCGGTGGCGGCTTTTCTCGAGGAGCGGGGCGACGATTTGTCGAGCTGGCATTTGCTGTTCGCCGATGAGCGTGAAATCACACAGTGGCAAGCACAATGGCCGGCCTTGCTGCGGCGTGAGGCAGTGCGCTTCGAGTGGCGCGATGCCAGCTACGGCGATTTCGAGGGCTTTCTGGCGTCGATGGTGGGGAAACGGCGCAAGGAGATTCGCCGTGAACGCCGCAAGGTCGCTGAACAGGGGTTGAGTCTGCACCGACTGAATGGGAGCGACATCGATGCCGCTGCATTGGCCCACTTCTATCGCTGCTACCGTATCACCTATCTCGAGCGCGGGCAGATGCCCTATCTCAGCGAAGCGTTCTTTACCCGGTTGTGCGCGACGATGGGGGAGTCGCTCATGCTGGTGCAGGTGCGACAGGGCGAAACGCCGGTCGCCGCGGCACTCTATTTGCGAGGCGGTGATACGTTGTATGGACGCTACTGGGGCAGTGAAGTCGTTGCCGACTGCCTACACTTCGAAGCATGTTATTACCAAGGCATTGAATACTGCCTGGAACAGGGCCTGCAACGTTTCGACCCCGGTACTCAGGGTGAGCACAAGTTGATTCGCGGCTTCTCACCTGAACTGAGCACTTCGCTGCATTATTTGCCGCATGCGGGGTTTCGGGAGGCGGTAGAGCGGTTCTGCGTCGAAGAGCGCCAGGCCATGGGTGCGTATCGAATGGCATGCCGCGAGCGTCTGCCGTTTCGCCATGCGCAATGAACGGGCATAGCGTCAAGGGTTGACCATGGGGGCGACCGGAAATGTGACATGAGGAACGCTAGCGAATGAATTTTTTCCATGAGGCAGCGGTACTGCTAGGCGTAGCCATCATCGCTGTGCCGTTGTTTCAACGTCTGGGATTGGGCTCGATACTCGGCTATCTGGCGGCGGGGCTACTGCTGGGGCCGTCCGTGTTCGGCTTCATTTCAGAGCCTGAAGAGGTGCTGCATTTCTCCGAGTTCGGCGTGGTGATGTTGTTGTTCCTCATCGGTCTCGAGATGGAACCCGCGCGTTTGTGGCGCATGCGCAAGAAGCTGTTCGGGTTGGGGGTCTTGCAGCTACTGGGGTGTGGCGTGCTGTTGACGCCCATCGGGCTGGCATTGGGGCTGACATGGGAGCTTGCGGTGCTGCTGGGGCTGATCCTGGCGTTGTCTTCCACGGCGTTCGCCCTACAGCTTCTCAATGAACAGCATCGTCTGGCGACACCTCACGGCCAGACGGCGTTCTCCATCCTGCTCTTCCAGGATCTGGCGGTCATCCCGTTACTCGCCTTGTTGCCGTTATTCGCCGGCGACCTGAGTGGCCACGGTAGTGCGGTATGGCTCGATATCGGCAAGGCCGTGGGCATGGTGTTGGGCGCGATTGTTTTCGGGCGTCTGGTCTTTCCGCGCGTGTTGGCGCTCATCGCACGCAGCGGTGTGCACGAGGTATTCACCGCCGCGGCGTTGTTCTTGGTGCTGGCCCTAGCCCTGGTCATGGAATGGGCGGGTCTTTCCATGGCGCTGGGGGCCTTCCTCGGGGGCGTCATGCTGGCGGATACGGTTTATCGGCACGAGCTCGAGGCCAACATCGAGCCCTTCAAGGGCATCCTGCTGGGGCTGTTCTTCATTGCGGTGGGCATGTCGGTCGATCTGACGCTCGTCTTCGACAACGTAGGGTGGGTGCTGGGCATTACCTCCGGGCTATTAGTGGCCAAGCTGGTCGTCATCACGCTGGTGGGCATGGTGGCACGTCTGCCGCGTCAGGAGATCCCGCGCTTGGCGACGGTGATCGCCCAGGGTGGCGAGTTCGACTTCGTGTTGCTCAGCGCGGCGGTCAGCGCGGGAGTGTTCGATCAACGCATCGCCAGCCTGTGTATCGCAGCGGTGACTCTGAGCATGGCGCTCACGCCGTTTCTCTATCGTGGCGGTAACCGGCTCGCCTCCCGCATGGGGGAGAGCCGCCCCTACGACAAGGACTTTGGCGACGAGACGCCGCCGGTCCTGATCGCGGGGCTCGGGCGCTTCGGTCAGATGGTGGCGCGCGTGCTCAAGTTGCAGGGCATCAACTTTACCGCACTCGATCCCAATATCACCCAGGTGGAATTCATTCGCCGCTTCGGCTCGCGCATCTATTATGCCGACGCCGCGCGTCTCGACGTCCTGCGCTCAGCGGGCCTCGGCCAAGCCAAGGTGCTTGTGATCGCCGTCGATGACGAGGAGGCGGCACTGACCATCGCGCGGATGGTGCGTAACCATTACCCGCAGATCAAAACTTTCGCCCGCGCGCGCAATCGTCATCATGCCTGGCAGTTGATGGAGCTTGGCGTCGATACCGTCGTGCGTGAGACGTTTGCCTCGAGCATGGAAATGAGCGTGGAAGTACTCAAGGGCTTGGGCTATCCCGGTTCCAATGCGTTGGAGGCCGTGCGCACCTTCCGAGACTTCGACAACCAATTGCTGGCAACGTCCTACACGCATCGCCATGATGTGGAGACCTTGAGGAAGACCGAGCATGAAGCCATTGCTGAATTCCAGGCCCTTTTTCAGCAGGAGTTGAAGCAGCGCCGAGGCAAGGAAACAGGCGCCGATACGGCATCGGACACGGCAAGCACATCCACGTCGGACGAACGTTGATTACGCGCCGCCCTCCATGGCGTTACGGGCAGGGCGTGCGCGGTTCAGGAAAGGGACACCGGTTAATGGGAGGTCAATATGCAGGAGTCGCTGCGTGCCCTGCTGGCATCGCAACATCTCGTCGCTCGGGGTGAGCCTCGGGCTTTGGCGGGGGGCGATATTGCCGAGGTCGCCTGGCTGGAAACCGATCAGGGTGCAGTGGTGATCAAACACGACGCCCCCGAGGCCTTGGCCGCCGAAGCCGAAGGTTTGCGCGCCCTGCACCGGGCGAACACAGGGTTGAAGGTGCCGACGGTGATCGTCCAGGAAGGGGAATGGTTGATCATGGAAGCCTTGGCATCGGGCGGTAAGCGCGATGCGGCGAGGTTAGGTGCAGGCCTGCGCGCGTTGCACGCCGTTCACGGCGAGCATCATGGATGGCCGAGTGATAACCGCTGCGGGCCCACGGCGCAATGCAACACGCCCTGTGATGATGGTCGCGTGTTTCAGCGCGAGCAGCGGCTGATGCCGTTGGGCACGGCCTGTGTTGAACGCGGCTTGCTGCCCGCTACGATGTTGGACGCCCTGGGTGATGTCGCTGGTCGGCTCGAGACATGGTTGCCTGACGTATCGCCACGCCTCGTGCATGGCGATCTGTGGTCCGGCAATGTGTTCACCACGCCCGAGGGTCCGGCCATCATCGATCCTGCTGTCTATTACCATTACCCGGAGGTCGATCTGGCGATGCTGACGCTGTTCGGCGCGCCGGGCGAAGCGTTCTTCGAGGCATATTGGGATGGCGCTCGCCCCCATGATTGGGAGCGCCGCGAGACCTTGTTCCAGTTGTACCCATTGCTCAATCACTTGCTGCTGTTCGGTGGTGCCTACCGGGCGGGGGTCGAGCGGGCTATTGCGCGCTTGCAATCGACTTAATGCCGTCGGGACCACATGCGTTGCCACCATGTGATGCCAGCAGGAGGCGGGACACACCGTTCACGTACCCGACGCGTGTCGAGAAACGCGGCGATCGGGGCGCTTTGGGAAGGCTTGTCGAGCATGGGGGCATGGCCGCACCCAGGCACTTCGAGGATACGGGTGCTGGGTTGGTGGTGACGCATGATCGATAGTGTCTGGCGCGACAGGATATCGGATTGCATGCCACGTATCGTCATCAAGGGACAAGTCAGAGCTTTCCAGGCGGCCCACAGGTCGCGGGGTGTGTCGTGCACGAATTGCTCGGCGATACGCGGATCGAAATGGTGACTCCAGCTACCATCGGGTAAACGCCGAGCACTGTCCAGGAGCAGGCGTTGCCATACCGCTTCGCTGTCGATGCCGAAGCTTTGGTAGTGATCGCGGAGTTCCGACTCCAGCGCCTTCAAGGTCGTGAAGCGCTGCGTCGAGATGAAGTGATTCGCCAGGCGTTGCAGGCCCTTGGTTTCGATGGTGGGACCGACATCGTTGAGAATAAGGGCCGCTACGCGGTTGCCGTGCGACGCGTCGGCGGCCAATAGTAGCCCCAGTAGCCCACCCATCGACGTGCCTAGCCAAGGAACGCTCGTGAGTTCGAAGTGATCGAGGACGGCGATGGCAATACGCATGTAATGTGCGTAGAGATAATCGTAGGCAGGAAAGAGCGACCAACTGGAAAGGCCGCGCCCTGGCGTATCGGGAGCGATCAACCGCCAACGGGGGCCCAGCAGGCGCGCCAGGAACTCGAAGTCACCGCCATGGCGCGACAGGCCATGCCAGGCGATCAGTGTCCGAGGGGCGTCGGGATGCCAGACGCGCACGGCGATCTCGAGTTCACGGTGCTGGAGCAGAACAAGCTCATCCACGGCATGGTCCTGAAAATCGACACGTCACCAGTATAGACGTGATGCTGCAATGCAGCAGGACCTTAGGCGTGCCGCGTGATGAGGTAGAACAAACTGTCTATGGCCTCGCCACCGCTTTCGCGCAGCGAGAAACTATCGGGCGCTCGGAGCCAGTCGTGTACCAGACCGCCGATCATCGAGTGCAGCATCAGGGTGGCAACGTCCGGTGCGATCGCGTCGATGAGTAGACCCTCGTCGTGGGCCTGCTGAAAACAGCGCCGCACGACCTCACGGCAATCCGAGGCCAGCCGGTTCTGAAGCTCCACCGGGTTGATGTCGCTGATGAATTCGCAGCGATGGATCAAGATGGTGTGAACACGACACGAGCGAGGACGCTCGAGCATATCGAAAGCGTGCAGTGTGGCAAGACGCAGCGTATCCAGCGGCCCTGTGGCCTGGCGCTCGGCGGTGATGTCGTCGATGATCTGCTGGAGCGGCATCTTGACCCGGTCGAGCATGGCATGGAACAGGTCGGCCTTGTTCTTGAAGTGCCAATACACGGCGCCGCGCGTCATGCCGGCATGGCGCGCAATATGCTCGAGGGAGGTGCGTGAGACGCCCTTTTCGAGGAAGACGTCTTCGGCGGCATCGAGCAAGGCTTCTCGTGTGGCCTCGGCTTCGGCTTTGGTTCTGCGGGGCATGGCGTGATCTCGTTGATGAATCCAGCTAGACGATGGGGTGTAAGCACCGAAAGGCGAGACTTTTTAGTCATCATACCCCAAGTGAATGGCATTTACATTCATGTATGTATGCGTGTAGTCTTGGCCATCATTGATCTCGATCAAACAAGGTAAAATACCAATGGTATCCACGACAGGGAATGAGCGCCGGGGCCTTGTGGCCGTGGCGTTGGCGGGTGTTCTGTTGATGGGCTGCGGCAGCGATGACGCCGGCCAACAGCAGGCGAAAAGCGCTTCCCCTCCGCCCACGAAGGCTCAGGTCATGGAAATGACCAAGCGCGATATCACGCTCGAGAAGTCCTATCCCGCCATGTTGCGTAGCGATCACGATGTCACCGTGGTGGCGCGGGTAAGTGGGATGTTGGAGGAGCGCCACTTCGAGCCTGGCGAGCAGGTAGAGAAAGGCCAGAGTCTTTACACGATTGAGCCAGAAGTCTATGAGGCCATCGTGCGACAACGTGAGGCGGACCTGGCGAGTGCCAAGGCCAATGCCGAGTTGGCACAAGCCAATGCGAATCGCTATCAGCGTTTGTTGAAGCAGAATTCGGTCAGTGTCCAGCAGCGCGATCAGGCGCTCGCTGACCTGAAGGTCGCGCGTGCCAATGTTGCGCAAGCCCAGGCGGCTTTGGATAGCGCACGTATCGATCTCGACTACACGGATGTTGAAGCGCCGACATCGGGCATGATCAGTCTGAGCGAAGTAAACCTTGGCAATCTCGTCAACGATGGTACCGAGCTGGCGACGATTACGCCGCTTGATCCTCTCGAAGTGCGTTTTCAGCTTCCCCAGGAAGAAGCCTTCCAGCTTCGTCGTCAGCGACATGAAAATGGTCAGCAGACGGTAACGGCCAACCTGCAAATTCCTGGATTGCCGAAAGATAGCCTGACCGGACGCATCCAGTTTTTAGGTTCTCGTGTCGATGAGAACACTAGCACCGTCCAAGCCAATGCTTTTTTCGATAATCCCGATGGGTTTTATCTGCCCGGCCAGTTCGTGCGCGTCACGCTGGAAGGTTTGAAGCGCTATAACGTGTTCGCAGTACCCGAAATTGCCGTGACTCAGGGGTTAATGGGCCCTCAAGTCTATGTACTGGGCAAAGATAACAAGATACGCACACGTACCGTTCAGTTGGGTGATACCGCAGGGGCGTGGATGATCATCAAATCCGGCCTCGATTCAGGTGACCGTGTCCTGGTGAGTGATATTGGTAACCTTAGCCCGGGAGCGGCCGTCGATCCCCAGCCTTTTGATGGCGAAGCTGAGACAGTTCCCGGCACCAGTGGCGAGTCGCAGGCAGCTCAGAAACAGTCGAATGCCAAGTCTTCGTCCTCGACGAGCCAAGCCAAGCAGGCGAGCGGAGCCTGACGGATGAATATTTCCAATTTCTTCATCAAGCGACCGATCTTCGCCACGGTCATCTCGATCATCATCGCGCTGATCGGGATAATGGCGATGCGTGTCTTGCCCATCGAGCAATATCCCAGTGTGGTGCCACCGACGGTATCGGTACAGGCAACCTATCCTGGGGCCGATGCCGAGACGGTTTCTAAGACCGTTGCTGCGCCGCTCGCCGAGGCGATCAATGGTGTCGAGAACATGATCTACATGACCTCGACCAGTGCCGATAATGGCTCGATGCAGATGAACGTTTCATTCGAGATCGGTACCGATGGCGATATCAATACCATCAATGTCAATAATCGCGTTCAGCAGGCGTTGTCCCAGTTGCCCGAGTCGGTGCAGTCGCAGGGCGTTACGGTCGAGCTTAGCTCGAGCAGTATCCTGATGTTGGTGGCGTTGACTTCGCCGAGTGGTGAGTACGGCAGCATTTTCATGCAGAACTATGCCACGCTCAACATTCTCAATGAGCTGCGCCAGGTGCCGGGCGTGGGGTCGGCCGAGGTGCTGGGCGGTGGCGAATTCGCCATGCGTATCTGGCTTCAGCCGGGTAAATTGGCGCAATACGATATCACCACCGCCGAGGTCACGAGCGCCATTCGCGCACAGAATACCGCGACCCCGGCGGGCGCCTTGTCGCAGGCGCCCCAAGATGATCCGCGTGCCTATACCTATACGGTGACGGCACCGGGTCGGCTTTCTACGGCGGATGAGTTTCGCAATATCATCCTGCGCACCAACGCCGACGGCTCGACGTTGCGCCTGAGTGATGTGGCACGTGTCGAACTAGGGGCATCCTCCTATTCGATCAATGCCAACATGAACGGCAATACGATGACGCCGATCATGATCAATCAGCAGCCGGGCGCCAATGCGCTGGAAACCGCCGAGGCCGTCAAAAGCAAGATGGACGAGCTGTCCAAGCGTTTCCCGCCGGGGCTCAAATACGAAGTGCCCTATGACACGACATTGTTCATCAGTGCTTCGGTAGATTCGGTATTCCATACGTTTATCGAAGCCTTGTTGATCGTGGCGGTCATCGTGTTCATCTTCCTGCAGAACTGGCGCACCACGATCATCGCCATGTCGGTGGTGCCGGTCTCGGTGGTGGGGACCTTCGCCGGACTGTACATGTTCGGTTTCTCGATCAACCTGCTATCGCTGTTCGCCATGGTATTGGCGATCGGTATCGTGGTCGATGACGCGATATTGGTAGTGGAAAACGTCGAGCGATTATTGGAGGAAGACCCCAATATATCCATACGCAAGGCGGCCATTACGGCCATGAAGGAAGTCAGTGGCCCTGTTATTGCGACCTCGTTCATCATGGCGGCGGTATTCATTCCCGTAGCATTCTTGGGCGGGTTTACCGGGCAGATCTATCAGCAGTTCGCGTTGACGATCGCGATTTCCGTAGCGATCTCGGCAGTCGTGGCGTTGACCTTTACGCCGGCGATGAGTGCGCTTTTCGTCAAGCACAAGTCAGAGATAGGCACTTCCAAGCTCGCGCGTGCTGTCTCGACGCCCTTTCGGTTGTTCGATCGCTTCTTCGATTGGGTGACGCGGGGTTACATGGCGGTCGTGCGTTTGCTGGTAAAGGCCTGGGTACTGACGCTGGTGTTGACGGCGCTAATCATTGGTTCTTCTTACTGGCTGTACCAAAGCAATCCGTCGACATTGGTGCCGGAAACGGACCAAGGGATTGCCATTGCCAGTGTGAATTTGCCTGCGGGAGCTTCTCTGGCGCGCACGACGGCCTTCATGGACAAATTGAGCAACAAGATCGAGCAGGATCCGGCAGTGGCGTATTCCACGGCGGTCGCGGGCTACGACATGCTGACCAGTGCGGTCAATACGTCGAAGGGCGTGATGTTCATCACCATGAAACCATGGGGCGAGCGTCAGGAAACCGTCACGGAGATGATCGCCAAGATCAACCGGATCGCTGCCGGGCTAGAGGGCGGTACCGCCATGGCTTTCAATATGCCGCCGATCATCGGGCTATCGACCACCGGCGGCTTCACTGCCTATCTGCAATCCTACGGCGGAGCCGATTCCAAGGAACTGATGCAGGCGGCGGGCAAGATCATGCAAGCCGCCAACCAGCGCCCGGAACTGGCCCGTGTGTTTACGACGTTCAGTGCCTCTACACCCGTGTATCGCGCTCAAGTGAATAGAGAGAAGGTACTTAGCTACGGCGTGTCTCTCAGCGATCTCAATACGACGCTGTCGAATACGCTGGGTAGTGGTTTCGTGAACTATTTCACGTATCAGAACCGTAACTTCCAAGTTTACATGCAAAACGAGGACGAATATCGCCAGACACCCGATGATCTTGATCAAATCTTCGTGCGTGGCGGCGATGGTCAACGCATCCCGATCTCCGAGTTCGTGACCCTGGAGCGGCAATCGGCGGCATCGGTGGTAACGCGTTACGGTGTGTACCCGTCGGCACAATTTCAGGGCCAGCCTGCGCCGGGCTATAGCTCGGGCCAGGCGATTGCCGCGATGCAAGAAGTGGTGCAGCAACAGCTCGGCAACGAGTGGGGCATGGGCTGGACGGGTACTTCCTTCCAGGAAGTCAATGCCGGCAATGCCGCGTTGATTGCCATTACCTTCGGTATTTTGATGGTCTTCCTGATCCTCGCGGCGCAGTACGAAAGCTGGGCGCTGCCGCTGGCGGTCATCACTGCAGTGCCATTCGCCTTTATCGGGTCCATTGGCGGGATCGTGCTGCGTGGGTTGGATACCAGTGTCTATGTCCAGGTAGGTATGCTGGTGGTGGTCGGGTTGGCGGCCAAGAATGCCATCCTGATCGTCGAGTTCGCCGAGTTGCAGCGGCGCGAACTCGGCAAGTCGATCAGAGAGGCCGCGATCACCGCTTCCGAGCTGCGTTTCCGGCCGATCGTGATGACCTCGCTGGCGTTCATCTTCGGCACCTTGCCACTAGCCATCGCGAGTGGCGCCAACGATACCAATAGCCATCACATCGGTACCACGGTGGCGATGGGCATGGTCTCGGTGGCCGTGTTGGCGAGCTTCTTCGTGCCGGCGTTCTACACGATGATCGCCAATGTGCAGGAGTGGCTGCAGCGCAAGCGGGGTGTATCCTCCCATCACGAGGATGACGACGAGGCGTCGGCGGCGTCCGCACCACCGGCCAGCCGCCACTGATCGCCGATTGAATCGTATTATGGCCAGGGCCTCGCGCCCTGGCTTTTTTTATGCGCTTGGTTGAGGTCTGTCGGTTGGTTGCAACGTTCGGTTAGGGCACTCTGTGACGATGGAAAGACAAGGCGAGGTGAGCATGACGAACAGAGCGGCGCATTGGGGCCGATGGCTCGTACTCTTATGTGCGCTACTGGTGTTTTCCGGCGCGGCGTGGGGGCAAAGTGCATCGCCGCTGGCGGCATTGTCCGGGGGTGGCAGTAGCCCAGGTGAGCAAGGAACGACGCCATCGAAAGAGCAGGCACGTGAATCGCTGGATAGTGTTATCGCGCTGCTCGAGGATCAAGGGCGTCGAGAGGCCTTGCTCACGCAGCTACGTGAATTGCGGGCCTCGTTGGAAGTCGCCGGTGCTGATGCGAAGCCCGAGTCACCGCGTGGATTGCTGGGTGCCATCGCCGACTCGCTGACCTCGCTGAGTGACTCCGGCGAGGTCATGACTCCGCTCGAGTATTGGCAGCACTTGGGTGAGCGGGCAGGCGATACCCTGATGCAACGCGTCGCATCGCTGGAGTCGCTGCTGCACCTCATCGGCGACTTCGCCTGGGTGCTGGGGTTGTGGGGTGGTAGCGCGGCGCTGATGGTGGTTGGCGGGCGTCGTTTAGCCAAGCGCATGGACATGCAGCTCACGCTCAGCGCTGAACCGAGCACCTGGATGCTGGTGCGTCACATGCTGCGGCGCCTGCTCCCTTGGGGGCTCGCTTTCGGGATAACCCTAGGCGTCGTGCATGGCATGACGACGTCCACGTTGGGGATGACGCTGGCGATGGTGATCGCTTATATCACTCTGTGCGGTATTTTGTTCACCGCCGTCTGCGAAGTCGTCTTTTCGTTGTTCGCCAATGGCCATCGTCGTGTCGCCCTGCGTATTCTGCATCGCCGCGCCGCTCGATGGCTGTTCATCATTGGCGCGCTGGTCGCGTTGGGCGATGCCGCGAATTCTGCGGAACTGCGCTCGGCTCTGGGGGCATCATTGGCTGAGATGATATCGATGCTGGCCAACGTCACGGCGGCCTTGTTGACAGGGGCATTCGCGATCCGTTTCAAGCGTCCCATCAAGCATCTGATCCGCAATCGGCCCTATCGTTACCGGCGTGATAAGCGTGCCAGCAGTGAGTTGATTCGAGTGATCGGTACATTGTGGCATGTGCCGGTCCTGTTCATGGTCGTGGTTTCGCTTATTGCCATCTTGACCTCCGAGGGGGATTCGCGCAGCGCCTTTGCCAAGGCCATCGTGACCGCCGGCTTGCTGGTGGTGACCCTGATCGTCAATGGCTTGATTCATCGTCATGCCGAACAGCCTTCCAAGCAGCGTCGACAATCGCAGTATCAACGCCGCCTGGTGCGCTTTGGCTATACCTTGGCGCATCTGATCAGTTGGCTGGCTTTCGCCGAGTTGGCGATGCGCGTCTGGGGGTTGTCGTTGCTGGCTTTTGGCGGGGACGAGGGGATCAGTCAGCGTATCGGGCAATCGCTGATCAGCATCGGCATGACGTTGTTGCTGGCATGGTTGATATGGATCCTTGTCGATACCGCGATCGAGCGCGCGTTACTGTCTTCGAAACGGGGGCGTGGCGCGCGGGCGCAGAGTACGCGGGCTCAGAGCACGCGTGCGCAGACCATTACCCCGCTGATTCGCAAGGTGGTCTTCGCCACTATCGTGATCATCGCGGTTATCGTCGCGTTGGCCAATCTGGGGGTCAACGTCACGCCCTTGCTGGCCGGTGCCGGGGTGATCGGTCTGGCGGTGGGCTTCGGCGCTCAGACGCTGGTACAGGACCTGATTACGGGGCTGTTCATCCTGATCGAGGATTCGTTGGCCATCGACGATTTCGTCGACCTGAGTGGGCACACAGGAACGGTCGAGGGGTTGAGTCTGCGCACCGTGCGCTTGCGTGACCTGGATGGCATCGTGCATACGCTCCCCTATAGCCAGATCAAGGGAATCCAGAATTTTTCACGGGAATTCGGTGTCGCCCTGATGCGCATTCGCGTGGCGCATCACATGAAGATCGATGAAGCGATCGCCATCGTACGTGAAGTAGCCGAGGAGCTGCGCCGCGATCCAATGATGCGGCATTACATCTGGTCGCCGCTGGAACTCCAGGGGGTCGAAAGTTTCGATGCCGGTGCGGCGATTCTGCGCATGCGCATGCGTACGGCACCGATCATGCAGTGGGACGTGGCGCGGGCCTTCAACCTTCGGCTCAAAAGGCGTTTCGATGAGCTGGGTGTGGAGCTCGCCATGCCGCGCATGAGCGTGAGTCTCGAGCAGGCAACTGGTGAGGCCGCGAATTTGCCGACTGCGACCGGGCGTGCCACGACAGCCAGTGGTGATGCCAGCGATGCGCCATCCGATACGAACTGATGGCGCCTGTGGAGATGGTTATCTAGCAATAAGGGGATGACTCATGTCATGGCGTTGCCGTTAAAGGTATGCAAAAAGCGGCCGATGCTCATAGGATGCTCGCACACCACGCGGCGATCACCTATAACGAACAACCCGCAAGCCAGGAGCTGGCATGGCATCATCGCGTTTTACGCCTTTCGAGCGCTTGTTGCTCAGCAGCCGTAACGAGGCCGATACGGCCGCGTTGTTGTTACTGGCCTGGCTGGCGATGAGCGATGGTCAAGGTACGTTGAGCGACCGCAAGCGCGCCTTGCTCGATGAGCTCACCGGGGACTTTCGTCATGACCATGGCTATCAGTTGATCGTCGATCTGGCGAGTGCACCGGATTTCGTGGCCTTGCAGCTCGCAGCGGAAGTGCTGCAGCGCTATTATCGTGGGCCGCGCCGAGAAACCTTTCTTCGCCAGGCGATTCATGTGGCAACCCACGAAGGGGCATTGGCGGCTGGCCAGCATCATGTACTGCGTTTTCTGGCTGACCTGTTGAGCGTAGCGCCTGAGAGATTCGAGGTCTTGTTTCGGGATGTCGCCGGTTACCCGCTGGCGGTGCCCGAGGATCCTAGTGCCGCGCATTACTGGCGGGCTCGCGAGAGTGCCGATCATCGGCATTCTTCCCGACAAGATCATGACGGTGCGCGTGGCGCACATTCGCGAGAACGCACGACCGGGGAGGAGGGCAATGCGCAAGGCTCGCGAGAGCATCACCGGCAGGAGCGGCGCTATCGTCAGAGTGAGCATGCCAAGGAAGAGCGTGAAGAAACTCGGCGACGTCGCTGGCGTTGGCGGCGTGAGGACACCGGGCAGCGTGAGCAGACGAATGACGGTCAGCATTCAGGCGAGGAAAAGCGGCACCGCGAGGGCTTCTCTCATGAGGGCTTTTCCCACGAAGGTGCACATGCCAAGGGGCATGCTGCGGGTAATGAAAAGGCCCAGCGGGCATTGGCTGTGCTGGGGTTGATGGAAAACGCACAGAAGAGCGATATCAAGCGCGCTTATCGGCGTCTAGCTCAAAAATACCATCCCGATCGCTATCATGCGCAGAGTCAGGAGGCGATGGTCACGGCCTCGCTGCGCTTTCAGCGAATCAAGAACGCCTATGATTATTTGATGCGCCAACATGCGTGATCTTTATCGACGATTGGATATCCACGTCTCGGCGAGTGACGCGGACATCGCACGGGCCATTGCGCGTTGCGAGAATCAAGCCGTCAAGACGGATGCCGAAGACGTCCTGCGCGTCGAGTCCCGCAAGCGTGAATACGACCAACTCTATGGCACTTTGACGGGCATCGGGCTGCTGCGCGCACGCATGGGGTTGAGTCATGCGCCGTATTGGAACGGTAGCGTGGCCAATGACTTCTCGATCAGCGCCGATGATGAGTACGCCCGCTACGCTGAGCTAAAGGTCAAGGTGGCGCGTGCCGTACGCGTCCACGATACCTGGCAGCAAGTGCGCAGGATGATGCTATGGAGCGGCGGAATTTCGCTGGTCACGGGCGCTGGCGTGGCGTTGCTGGTGTTTGCGCCGGATCTTTTCTGACTGCATGCCATGGTGTCGTTGAGCGCCCCCGTGCTACCCCCTACAATCGTATGAGCGTCTGCTCAGTCAAGAGGCTTAATGTGCGACATGGCTGCGGCAATTGGTCGCTTCTATTTCGCCTGATTTTGCTTCAGAATGCCGCCCCGTCGGTACTCCCTGCCTGCTGCTCGTGTTCGACCGGGTGGCGGTCCCTTGGCAGACAGGCTAGGAGCGAGATGGCGTAAGCGGGTGTGCTCGTTCATGGCGGAGATATACGTCATTGCCTAGCATGCGCGTTACGCCCAATTTTCAGAGTGCACCACACTCGTGACATTGGCAGCCAGGAAACCGGTGGTTGGTCGAGATGCATGCCATGGGGCGTTTCCAAGTGGTCAGCAAGGAAAGTAGCTGACCTTTTGGACACGCTCCAAGTCGCTGATGTTCCGTTGGCGAATGTGTCGTTCCATTTTGACCGTCGGGCCTAAGGGTCGCCAACGGAGGAAAGCATTCAATGAGCAAGCGCTGCAACGTCTTCCCATGCTTGAGTGAGGCCATGCAATGAGAATGAAGAAGAACCTGGGATGGCTCGGTATCCTGCCCTTGATCGCAGTGCTGCTTAGTGGCTGCGGCTCGGCGCTGATGGATCCCAAGGGTCAGATCGGGGTGGAACAGAAATCGCTGATCATTACTGCCTTCTGGCTGATGATGATCGTGGTGATCCCCGTCCTCATCATGACGGTGGTTTTCGCTTGGAAATATCGGCATAGCAATCATGCCGCCAAGTACATGCCGGACTGGGCGCACTCCAACAAGATCGAAGTCTTCGTGTGGCTCATACCCTGCGTAATCATCCTGTTTCTGGGGATCATTACCTGGAAAACGTCACATTCGCTGGATCCGAACAAGCCAATCGAATCCGACGCCGAGACCATGGAAGTACAGGTCGTCTCCTTGGATTGGAAGTGGCTGTTCATCTACCCCGAACAAGGCATCGCAACGGTCAACGAAGTGGCCATGCCGGTCGATGTGCCGGTGCATTTCAAAGTGACCTCGGCATCGGTGATGAACTCGTTCTTCATTCCTACCCTGGGCAGTCAGATCTATGCCATGGCGGGCATGGATAACGACGTTTATCTAGTCGCCAATGAAGCAGGCGTCTACGCCGGCAAATCTTCCAATTATAGTGGCGAGGGCTTCTCGGAGATGACCTTCGATGCACGCGCCATGTCGCAGGATGATTTCGATGCCTGGGTCGACAAGGTGGGGCAGTCATCCGAAACGCTCTCTTACGATGGGAGCTACCAAGAGTTGGCGGAACCGTCCACGGACCATCCTGTGGAATATTTCTCCGACGTAACGTCAGGCCTGTACCGCGACATCATCGAGAGTTTTAAAGACGGTAGCGGTGAAGGTGGACAAGATGGTTATGGCGAGTCGTCCATGAGCGCAGAGGCAGCGGAGTAAGATTATGTTCGGAAAACTCACCCTTGAGGATATCCCTTACGATGTGCCCATCCTTGTTGCGACGGCTATTGTCGTACTGCTGGGGGGCTTGGTCGTCGTCGGGGCTCTGACGTATTTCAAGAAGTGGAAGTGGTTATGGACGGAGTGGTTGACCTCCGTCGACCACAAGAAGCTGGGTATCATGTATTTCCTCGTGGCATTGGTCATGCTGCTGCGCGGTTTCGCCGACGCCATCATGATGCGTACCCAGCAGGCCTTGGCCGCCGGGGGCTCCGAGGGCTATCTACCGCCTGAGCATTACGATCAGATCTTTACCGCGCATGGTGTGATCATGATCTTCTTCGTGGCCATGCCCATGGTTATCGGCCTGATGAACCTGGTCGTGCCACTGCAGATCGGCGCGCGTGACGTCGCCTTCCCGTTCATGAACAACCTGAGTTTCTGGCTGTTCATCGCGGGTGTGGCACTGACCATGGTATCGCTGTTTATCGGTGAATACGGCAAGACGGGCTGGTTGGCCTATGCGCCATTGTCGGGGATCAAGTACAGTCCTGGAGTCGGGGTTGATTACTGGATATGGGGACTGCAGATATCGGGGATCGGGACCACTCTGACCGGTATCAACTTCTTCGTCACCATCCTGAGGATGCGCACCAAAGGCATGACGTTGTTCCGCATGCCGATCTTCACCTGGACGTCGTTGTGCGCCAATGTACTGATCATTCTATCGTTCCCGATTCTGACCGCGACCATCGCGCTGCTGACACTCGATCGTTACCTGGGGATGCACTTCTTCACGAACGATATGGGCGGCAACATGATGATGTACGTCAACCTCATCTGGGCCTGGGGCCATCCTGAGGTGTACATTCTCATCCTGCCGGCGTTCGGGGTGTTCTCCGAGGTCATCGCGACCTTCGCCAAGAAGCGCTTGTTCGGCTACAACACCATGGTCTGGGCGACTGTGGCTATAGCCTTCCTGTCATTCACGGTATGGTTGCACCACTTCTTCACCATGGGTGCCGGTGCCGATGTCAACGCGTTCTTCGGGATCGCGACGATGATCATCGCCATTCCGACCGGGGTGAAGATCTTCAACTGGTTGTTCACCATGTATCGCGGTCGGCTGGAGTTCACGTCGCCGGTTCTGTGGACACTGGGCTTTATCATCACCTTCACCATCGGTGGCATGACCGGGGTGATGTTGGCAGTGCCCGGCGCTAACTTCGTGCTGCATAACAGTCTGTTCGTCATCGCTCACTTCCATAACGTCATCATCGGCGGTGTGGTGTTCGGTATGCTCGCGGGTCTGACCTACTGGTTCCCGAAGGCCTTCGGCTTTACGCTTGACGAAAAGTGGGGCAAGCGTTCCTTCTGGTGCTGGATTATCGGCTTTTACCTCGCCTTCATGCCGCTCTATATCTTGAGCTTTTACGGTGCGGTGCGCCGCATGCAGTCCTACGCCAATGCCGATTGGCAGCCGCTGATGATCGTGGCATGGTTCGGTGCCGTCCTCATCCTGTGCGGTATCGCCTGCACCGTGATTCAGTTCATCGTGAGCATTCGCGATCGTGAGAAGAATGCCGACATCACGGGCGATCCGTGGGATGCACGGACGCTAGAGTGGTCGACGTCTTCTCCTGCACCGTTCTACAACTTCGCGCATCTGCCCAACGTCGGCTCCATCGATGCCTTCTGGGAAGCGAAGAAAGAGAAAGGCATGGCAGCGGACAAACCGACCCAGTACGAAGACATTCACATGCCGAAGAACACCGTGGCGGGACCGATTATCGGTCTGATCAGCATCGTGTTCGGGTTCGCGCTAGTCTGGCATATCTGGTGGCTGGCCGGTGTAAGTGCCATCGGCATGTTCGTAGCCTTCATGTTTCGTGTCTTCAATGACGATATCGACTATTACGTCCCTGCGGCGGAAGTCGAGCGTATCGAACGCGAGCACCATAAACGGCTGGAGATGCAGGCGTAATCATGACGACGCAAACTGTTAATCAACATGACGCTCATGCCCATGACGGGCATGAGCACCACGATGCCAGTGGCATGAAGGTATTCGGCTTCTGGATCTACCTGATGAGTGACCTGGTCATCTTCGGGAGCCTTTTTGCCACTTATGCCGTGCTAATGAATGGCACGGCGGGCGGCCCCTCCGGGGCCGATATCTTCGAGCTCCCGCTGATTTTGATCAGTACTTTCCTGCTGCTATTCAGTAGTTTTACCTATGGCATGGCTGTACTGGCCATGCATGCCGATCGTTTGGCGCAGGTGAAAGGATGGCTGGGCATCACCTTCTTGCTGGGTGCCGGCTTCATCGGGTTGGAAATCTATGAATTTTATCATCTGATTGCCGAAGGCTTCGGACCGGATCGTAGTGCTTTCCTATCCTCCTTCTTCACCCTGGTCGGCATGCACGGTCTTCACGTGGCCTTCGGCCTGATCTGGATGCTGGTGATGATCGTCCAGCTTTACACGAAGGGTCTTAACGACAAGACGCGGCCGCGTATCATGTGCCTCAGTCTGTTCTGGCACTTCCTGGATATCGTGTGGATCTGTGTCTTCACCTTCGTCTATCTGATGGGAGTTCTGTAATGAGCGACACACATGCTTCCCACGACAGTGGCAACCACGGCAGCGTCAAGACCTATGTAATCGGCCTGATTCTATCGATCATACTGACGCTCGTGGCCTTCGGCGTGGTCATGCTGGGTGGCTTCGGTACCACGGCGACAATCGTCACAATCATCTTTATGGCCGTTTTGCAGATCTTGGTCCAGTTGATCCTGTTCATGCATCTTGAATTGAAAACGCAAGAGGGACGTGAATCGGGAGGATTCTTCTTCTTCACTGCGGTAATTCTGGGGCTAATCATTGGAGGGTCTATATGGATCATGCACAACCTGCGCCTCAACTTGATGTGATCGCCAGGTGATGTACAAGGCCTACCTGTCGCTGACCAAGCCGGGGATCATCTTCGGCAACCTGATCTCCGTGGCCGGGGGCTTCTTCCTGGCCTCGCAGGGCAGCGTGGACGTCATGCTCCTGCTGGCCACGGTGGTGGGGATCGCGCTGGTGATCGCTTCCGGCTGTGCGTTCAATAACTATATCGATCGCGATATCGACCGGCTGATGCAGCGCACCCAGGATCGGGTGCTGGTCCAGGGCCTGGTGTCGCCCCGGGCGACGCTGGTGTTCGCCACGCTGCTGGGGGTGGCCGGCTTCGGCGTGCTGTACGTCGGCACCACGCCCACCGCCCTGTTGTTCGCGGCGATCGGCTTCGCCATCTACGTGGGCGCTTATAGTCTCTACCTGAAGCGCCACTCCGAGTACGGCACGCTGATCGGCAGCCTGTCGGGTGCGGCGCCGCCGGTGGTTGGCTATTGTGCGGTCAGCGGTCAGTTCGATCTCGGTGCGCTGACGCTGCTGTTGATCTTCTGCTTGTGGCAGATGCCGCACTCCTACGCGATCGCCATCTTCCGCTTCAAGGACTATCGCGCCGCTTCGATTCCGGTGCTGCCGGTGATCCGGGGCGTGAAGACCGCCAAGCACTATATCGTTGGCTATATTGTCGCGTTTCTCGTCGCAACGCTATTGCTCAGCTTCGCCGGCTATGCCGGTTATGGCTACTTTATCGTCGCCGCAGCGATGGGTGGCTACTGGCTATACATGGCGTTGACTGGTTTCCGCACGACTAATGACGAGGCGTGGGCAAAGAAGGTCTTCATCTTCTCGATCTTTACCATTACCGCCTTGAGCGTGATGATGGCGATCGATTTTCAGCTACCCGGTCCGCCGGTGCTGTGGACCTCGTTACGCTGACTTCGTTGCGCTACGAAGCGCCAGCCTATGGCAAGATGCTGCCATCGAATCAAGCCACACGCTCGCGTGTGGCTTTTTTGGTTCACTGCACTTTGCTAGCGGCCCGACGCCCAGCTCGGTGTTGATGATCACGATGGGGTCATCCAGGCCTCCAACCCTGCCGAAACCAGCACGAACAGAACGAATCCACCGACGAAGGCCAAGATCGAGCTACGCGTGTCTTCCTTGCTTTCGTGCGCTTCGGAGAGCATCTCCTCCACGGCTGCAACCATCAGTAGCCCGGCAGTGAACGTCAGCGCGGCCAGCTTGAAGAACTCGGGCTGATTACGCAGCAGGAAATACGCCAAGCTGGCCGCCAGCAGCACGGGAACCACGAAGGATGCCGACAGCAGCAGACGCTTGCTGCGCGACACGCCCTTGCTCTTCATGTCGGCAATGGTGGCGTAGCCCTCCGGAAAATCGGCCAGTACCTGACCGGCGGCCAGGATCAAGGCCACGGAGGTGGCCACGGCGGAGCCGGCACCGATCAACAGGCCGTCGCTGAACAGGTCGATGGACACGGCGATGTAGATCATCCACATCGCCGTACGGCCTGAAGCTGCGCCCTGTTCGGGCTTCTGTAGGCGGTCGACCAGTTGCTCGATACCTATATAGGCCACGCCGCCCAAGGCGAATGAGGCGGCAATCGCCCACGCCGACAGGCTCTCGAGCACGCGTGGCATGATCTCCACGGCGACAATGGCGATGACCAGCCCTGAAGCTCCATGCAGCGCCAGGTTGAGGCGCCGTGGGGTGGTACGCGATAGCTCGGCCAACAGGCCGCCACAGAAGTTGCCCAGCGCCGGCAACAGGGCCAGTCCCAGGGTCAGCCAAAGGTTATCCATGACACATCATCCTTGAGTAGGTCTTGCCGTTTGCGCTTCGCCAACGCGCCCCAAGCAGGATAAACAACGAGGCTAGCAGCCAGGTAGGCCAGCTCCCCGTTCGAGTGAACGGCGTCTGCCCTTGCATGGCTCGAACGTCTTCGCTGAGGCTGCCTATTTTGAACTGTGGTAAGCGGGCGATGACTTTACCTTGCGGATCGATGACGGCTGTCACGCCGTTGCTGGTGGCACGCAAAAGGTAAAGGCCGTTTTCAAGTGCGCGCAGTCGAGCCATCTGCAGATGCTGAAGCGGCCCGATAGTGTCGCCGAACCAGGTGTCGTTGGAGACCGTTAGCAACAAATTGGCGTCTTTGGCGCGTTCTGCCACGAGCTCGGGGAAAATGATCTCGTAGCAGATCGCAATGCCGATACTCAGGCCGGCGGCACGGATCGGTGCCTGTTTAGTGTCCCCTGCCGTGAAGTCGGACATGGGTAGATCAAAAAAGGCGATTATGCCACGTAAAAGCTCCTCCAGAGGTATGTACTCGCCGAATGGCACCAAATGCGCCTTGCGATATGTGCCTGTCGCTTCGCCAGCCCCTATCACCGCATTGTAGTAGCGCCCCGCGTCATCGCGCTGAACGATACCGGTAAGTAATGCGGTCTCCGTTGGAAGCTTCGTCAGCACATCCTCAAGGAGCGGCGTGGCTTGGGCCTGATTCATAGGAAGCGCGGTTTCCGGCCAGATAACCAAGTCGACGTCATTGCTCAGTTCACGAGATAAGCGGGCATAAGTCTTGGCGGCATTGCGGCGCCCCTCGCTCGTCCATTTGGTTAGTTGCGGCAGGTTGCCTTGTAACAGGCTGACTTCTACGCGCTCTGCACTGGCCGTGGTCCACTGCAAGGGCAGCAGCCAGGGAACTAGCCAGAGAGCAGCGACCATTACGCCGGCCCACCAACGGCGACGCAAGAATTCTATCCCCAGGGTGCCCGTCAGCGCGGTCACCAGAGTGAGCAGGTAAACGCCGCCCACAGGGGCCAATGGTGCCAGTGGCGAGTCGACATGGGCGCTGCCCAGCAATAGCCAGGGGAAGCCAGTGAACAGATAGGTGCGCAGCACTTCTATTAGCACCCATAGGCCGGCAAAGCTGAGAAAAGTCAGGCGCTGACCAATAAAACGCCGATAGAGCCAAAATGGGATGGCGTAGAACAACGCCAGAAGAACAACGAATAAAGCTGTCAGCAACACCGCCAGCGGGACGTCGGTGTAACCGTATTCATGGATCGATACATATACCCATGATGTGCCGGAAGCGAACAGCGTTACCCCATAGCACCATCCGCTCAGGGCCGCCTGGCCCGGTGACAGATCATGCAGTCCTATGTACATGAGGCCAATCGCGATCGGTCCAAGCCACCACAGTTCGAAAGGGGAAAAGGTTAAGGTTGTCAGAGCGCCGGCGAACAGCGCGAACAAATAGTTCATCCAAGGGCGATAGGAAGACAGCATCAGGTACTCCTAGTCGAGAGGCTTACTTTTTATCAGCAGCAGAAAGAAAAGGCGAACGGTGAGATGAGCCCAATTAGCGAACAATGTGAAGGCACTGATAATTGCTGCTTGACCTTGAAGTGAACTCCAGACTTTAAGATGGAGAAAAGTCATCGAAAGGTACGACAGTATGCGACATTCGACTTCCAATCATCATGACCACGACCACGACCACGACCACGACCACGACCACGACCACGACCACGACCACGACCACGACCACGACCACGACCATGACGGTGGCTGCTGTGCGGGGCATGATCACGAGGCGGACGAGAACGCCGCAGTCCCTGGTGAGGGCCAGTGGGTCTGGTCGGTGGGGGGCATGGATTGCCCAAGCTGTGCCGCGAAGATTCGCGGCGCAGTGGAGCGTCTGCCCGGCGTCGACGATATTCGCGTGTCGGTGATGAACGAGACACTGTCGCTGTCGCTGGACGAAACACAGACGCCTACCGAGACGATCTCGACCAAGGTGCGTCAGTTGGGCTATGAGGCGACACTGCGCGACGCGGCGTCGAACAACGATGATGCTGCGTCGGATGAACGGGCGCGCCCGCGTTGGTATGCCACCGGCAAGGGGCGGTTGGTGCTAATGAGTGGCGCCGCGCTGGCCGCCGCAACCCTGCTGCGCCTGGCCACCACCGAGTCGGTGGCGTACTGGGGCTTTCTCGTCGCCTGCCTGATAGGGTTGGCGCCGATCGCTCGGCGGGCGTTGACCGCCGTACGGGTCGGCATGCCGTTTACCATCGAGATGCTGATGACTATCGCAGCGGGCGGTGCGCTGATCATCGGCGCCGTGGAGGAGGCGGCGCTGGTGGTGTTTCTGTTCTCGATCGGCGAGATCCTTGAGGGCGTGGCCGCCGACCGGGCCCGGGCGGGCATCCGCTCGCTGGCCGATCTGGTCCCCAGGAGTGCGCTGCTCGAGACGGACGCCGGCGAGACCCGCTCGGTCGATGCGTCGCGACTGGCGGTCGGCCAGGTCGTGGTGGTGCGTCCCGGCGATCGCATTCCCGCCGATGGCCGCATCCTCGAGGGGCATTCGGCAATCGATGAATCGCCGGTGACCGGTGAATCGGTGCCCAAGAGCAAGGCGACCGACGAGGACGTCTTCGCAGGCTCGATCAACCAGGACGCCGTGCTACGTATCCAGGTGACCCGCCCGCCCCAGGACAACACCATCGCCCGAATCATTCGCCTGGTCGAGGAGGCTCAGGAAGCTCGCGCGCCCACCGAGCGCTTCATCGACCGCTTCAGCCGGATCTACATGCCGGCCGTGGTGGGAGTGGCTCTGCTGGTCGCCCTCGTTCCACCGCTGGCCTTCGGCGGTGAATGGAGCGTATGGACCTATCGTGCGCTGGCGCTGCTGTTGATCGGCTGCCCTTGCGCACTGGTGATCTCGGTGCCGGCGTCGATCGCTTCGGCGCTATCGGTGGGCACACGTCGCGGCCTGCTGCTCAAGGGGGGCGCGGTGATCGAGGCGACCGCCAAGGCCAGCATGGTGGCCTTCGACAAGACCGGGACCCTAACCGCCGGGCGCCCGGTAGTCACCGATGTCGTCCCCGCTGACGAAACGAAAGATGCCGATGCCGTCGTCACGCTGGCTGCGAGTCTCGAGCAGGGGTCCAGCCACCCGCTGGCCGAGGCGATCCTCCAGCGCGCCCAGGAGCAAGGGCTGGCGTTGACCCGGGTGAGCGAGGCGAAGGCCATTGCCGGGCACGGCGTCGAGGCGCGTATCGACACACGGCGGGCGTTTGTCGTCTCCCCGCGCTATGCCACTGATCTAGGGGTGCTTCCCGAGTCCCTGGCGGCATCCATCGCCGCTCTCGAGGAGTCCGGCAAGACCACCGTTGTGGTAATCGACGGCGACACGGCGACGGGCCTGATCGCGCTGCGCGACGAGCCCCGTGAGGATGCCACGGCGGGGGTGCGCGCGCTGTCGGCGATGGGAGTGCGCTCGGTGATGCTGACCGGCGACAACCCGCGTACCGCCGCGGCGATCGCCGATACCATCGGCCTCGAGTATCGTGCCGGGCTGCTGCCCGATGACAAGGTCACCATGATCCGCGAATTCACCGAGCGCGAGCGCGTGATGATGGTCGGCGACGGTATCAACGATGCCCCGGCACTGGCCACGGCACACGTCGGTGTGGCAATGGGCTCGGGGACCGATGTAGCGCTGGAGACCGCCGATGGCGCGTTGCTGCGCAACCGGGTGGGCGACGTCGCGGCGATGATCGGTCTGGCCCGCGATACCATGGCCAACATCCGTCAAAACATCACCATCGCGCTGGGCCTGAAGGCGGTTTTCCTGATTACTACGGTACTGGGAATCACCGGGCTGTGGCTGGCGATCCTCGCCGACACCGGGGCGACCGTGTTGGTCACGCTGAATGCGTTGCGCCTGATGCGTGCCCGGCCCGATGCCAAGACGTCGAAGACACAGACGCCGACGCAGACACTCGCCGGCTCGTCGGCCGGTGTCTGAACAGGGACTCGCTGCCAGGTACGGCAAAACGCGGTAAAAAAGGAGAACGCTCAATGAGCGTTCTCCTTGCTGTGTGGGCTGGACCAGCGCGCCCCGACGATCACACCTTCCGGTAGAGTTCGGCCCCCTCGCGGCGGAACTTCACGGCCTGCTCCTCCATACCTTTCATGGCCGCCTCCACGTCGCCCTCGAGGTCGTTGTCCCTGGCCTCGTCCTTCAAGCTGGCCCCGTTGTTCAAGAAAGAGTCGCGAACCTCATGGCTGATCTTCATCGAGCAGAACTTGGGCCCGCACATCGAGCAAAAATGCGCGACCTTGGCGGAATCCTTGGGTAGTGTCTCGTCGTGGTATTCCCGCGCGGTATCCGGGTCGAGCCCCAGGTTGAACTGATCCTCCCAGCGGAATTCGAAACGCGCTTTGGACAGCGCGTTGTCGCGGCGCTGGGCGGCCGGATGCCCCTTGGCCAGGTCGGCGGCATGCGCGGCGATCTTGTAAGTGATGATGCCGGTCTTGACGTCGTCCTTGTTGGGCAGACCGAGGTGCTCCTTGGGCGTGACATAGCAGAGCATGGCGCAGCCGTACCAGCCGATCATCGCCGCGCCGATACCGGAGGTGATGTGGTCATAGCCCGGCGCAATGTCGGTGGTCAGAGGACCTAGGGTGTAGAAGGGGGCCTCGTCGCACTCCGAGAGCTGCTTATCCATGTTCTCCTTGATCAATTGCATCGGTACGTGGCCGGGCCCTTCGATCATCACCTGAACGTCGTGCTTCCAGGCAATTTTGGTCAACTCGCCCAGGGTTTCGAGTTCGGCGAACTGGGCTGCGTCGTTGGCGTCGGCCACCGAGCCGGGGCGTAGGCCATCGCCCAGCGAGAACGCCACGTCATAGCGCTTACAGATCTCGCAGATATCCTCGAAATGGGTGTAGAGGAAACTCTCTTCATGGTGGTAGAGACACCATTTGGCCATGATCGAGCCGCCTCGGGAAACGATACCGGTGACGCGCTCGGCGGTGAGCGGCACGTAGCGCAGCAAGACACCGGCATGAATGGTGAAGTAATCCACACCCTGTTCGGCCTGTTCGATCAGAGTGTCGCGGAAAATCTCCCAGGTCAGATCTTCGGCGACGCCGCCGACCTTCTCAAGGGCTTGGTAGATGGGCACGGTGCCGATGGGCACCGGGGCGTTGCGGATGATCCACTCACGGGTTTCGTGAATGTTGGCGCCGGTGGACAGGTCCATGATGGTGTCCGCGCCCCAACGGATGCCCCAGGTCATCTTGTCGACCTCGTCCTCGATGGCCGAACTCACTGCCGAGTTGCCCAGGTTACCGTTGATTTTCACCAGGAAGTTGCGGCCGATGATCATCGGTTCGGTTTCCGGATGGTTGATGTTGCAGGGGATGATCGCCCGCCCTGCGGCCACCTCATCGCGCACGAACTCCGGAGTAATCTCCTCCGGGAGGCGTGCGCCGAAGCCTTGACCGGGATGCTGCTGGCCGAGGATGCGCTCGACTTCCTGGTTGCCTGAGTACGCTGTAGAGAGGGCCTGGCGGCGCTGATTCTCGCGGATGGCGATGAACTCCATCTCGGGTGTGATGATGCCCTGTCGAGCGTAGTGTAGCTGGGTCACGTTGTTACCCGATTTGGCGCGTCGCGGTGTGCGGGTCAGCTCGAAGCGTAACGGGGCGAGCATGGGGTCGTTGGCGCGGCGCCGACCGTATTCGGAAGTAGGGCCGTCGAGGCATTCGGTGTCGCCACGCGTATCGATCCAACGGCGGCGTAACTCGGGGAGCCCCTTGCGCAGGTCGATTTTCGCCTCAGGATCGGTGTAGGGACCTGAGGTGTCGTAGACCAGCAACGGCGGGTTTTTCTCATCCTGGCCGGAGGTGCGGGTCGGCGATAGCGATATCTCGCGAAAGGGCACACGGATGTCCGCACGTGAGCCTTCCACGTATATCTTGCGCGAGCCGGGTAGCGCCTGAATGGCGGCCTCGTCGACGCGGGCGGTGTCGGAAAGAAATTGCGGTGATGTCATATGTGCTCCAGGTCATGACGCAAGTCAGGCCGGCGCACAGCGTAGGCGGGAGAGGTGAGCAACGGTGAATGCATCTTCAGGTGTTGCGCCCCCGCTTGATCCCTACGCCGGTACTAGCCGGATCAGGTTCGTCGGGATCCGTCGTGGCGTCCGCCTTGATGGCGAGCGCAGGACGATCTCAGCCGGTTCCACCGGCACCCCGTCAAGCTGTCGTCTAGAGTCTAGCAAGGTATTGCCCGAATGAAATCCCTGTGCGATGTACGGACCAGAGGGACGTCAAATCCTCGTTTGCGTGCTAATGTCCCAGGGAAAACAAAGCAAAGGAGCGTTGAACATGAAAGTTGGATTCATTGGCCTGGGCGCCATGGGGCGTGGCATGGCGCAGCAGTTACTCGAGGCGGGGCATGAGGTCACGGTATGGAATCGCTCCCCCGAGGCGGCCGAAGCGCTCGCCGAACAGGGCGCCAAGATCGCCAAGACACCGGCCGACGCGGCGCGATGTGAGGTGCTGGTGAGCATGTTGGCCGACGATCAAGCCGCGCATCAGGTGCTGGTGGAAAGCAAGGCCATCGAGGCGATGAAGAAGGGCAGTGTTCACATCAACATGGCCACGGTGTCGGTGGCTTTCGCCCGTGGCATGGCGGCGCTTCACGAACGCCTGGGCGTAGGCTATGTCGCCGCGCCGGTGCTGGGGCGTCCGGACGTCGCGGCGGCGGGCAAGCTCAATATCATCGCTGCCGGCGACCCGGCACAACTCGAGCGGGTCAGACCCGTGCTCGACGCCATGGGTCAGGCTGTCTGGCCGTTGGGTGAATCACCCGAGCGTGCCAATGTGGCGAAGATCGCCGCCAATTTCATGCTCGCCAGTGCCATCGAATCGATGGCCGAGGCTTCGACACTAACGCGCGCGTACGGCATCGAGGCCAGCGATTTTCTGGATATCGTCACCAATACGTTGTTCGCCTCGCCGGCTTATCAGGGCTACGGCAAGATGATCGCCGAAGCGCGCTTCGAACCCGCCGGGTTCACGATGCGTCTGGGTCACAAGGATGTCGGGCTGGCCTTGAGCGCGGGTGATGAGCAAAGCGTCGCCTTGCCATTGGGCAGCGCGGTCCGCGACCGTCTACTCGACGCCCTCGCCAACGGCGATGGCGACAAGGATTGGTCGGGGCTCGCCGAGGTCGCCGCGCGCCAGGCGCATCTGGACAAGCGCTAGGATTTCTCGGATCAGGGCGTCAGGCGATACAACCCGGTATCGCCTTCGTCGGCGGTGAAATAAAGCGCGCCGTCGCGGTAGGCGATACCGGCGGGGCGCGCCCAGCGTTCGCCATTCTCCGCCTGGAAACCGCTGACCAGGTCGATCACCTGTCCCTGGCGGCCGTCGTCCTCGAGTCTAATGCCGACGATCTTTGGCGGCCGGCGGGTAGTGCGACCCCCGGCTGTTTGCGTGGCCCAGCTGCCATGGATGGCGGTGACCATATCCACCTGCCAGGGATTGTCATCAGGCAGAAAGGTCAGGCCGATGGGAGCGCTACGAGCGGCAAACGTCGCCACTGGTGGCGCGAGCGTGTCACGCCCGGCGGGCGGCGCCGAGTCGATGCATTCATCGCGTTGCCACTCGCCCTCATTCCATTGATACCACGGCATGCCGTGGAAGCTGTCGGTCTCGGCGCGTACCAGTAATTCCGGCGGCACCTCGTAGCCCCAGTGGTCGGGGCCGTTGTTGTTGAGATACAGCGTCCCTTCGGGGCTCCAGGCCATGCCGATGGGGTTGCGCAGTCCGCTGACGTAGGGCGTCCATTCAGGCGTCTCGCGCGAGGAATCGAGCGCCATTACCCCGCCTCGCCGGTCCTCGAAAGCCGTGTCCATGGTGATGCGTTGCGCCGAGCAGTTGCCTTGAATGCCGAGCGCGACATAGAGCCTGCCATCGGGTCCCACGGATAGCGAGCGCGAGGCGTGGCCACCCCCGCCGGGCAAGTCGGCGACGCCCTCGAAATCCATCTCTGTGACGTCCTGTCCCGGCGAATACGCAGTGCGATAGAGACGATCGGTGGTCGCTACGTACAAGTAGCCTTCATGCACCACGGCGCTGTGCGGGTAACCGGACAGCGGGATCTCCGCATCGACTCGATCATAAGGCGGTTGCAGGCGATACAGGCGCCCTGCCCGGGAGCCGATGAACATTTCGCCTTCGGGGCCGAAACTGATCAAGCGGGGCGCGCGCAACGAGACTCGTTTATCGAGCGTGGCACCATCGGGCACATTGGCCCGTTCAGCATTGCCGGCAACCTCCACTGACGTCAGCGCTTGGGCCTGGCCGGAGACGATCAACATGGCGCTCAGCCATAGGCTCGCAAGCGCTGGGGCGCTTCGTTTCAGCGTCTGGGTAGCGTGGTGAACGATCATGCACGACTCCTCGAGAAATCCTCTGGAGCAGTGTAGACAACAATCAACGATTCGCCCTGACGCCTAGTAGAGTCGATAGCGCTTGAAATCGGGCCGCTTGGCAGCTTCCTGGCGGGTCTTGCGAAAGCGCTTGTATTCCCATTGATACTGAGCGGGTTCCAGGGCGATGGCATGCTCCACGCTGGCATTGACCCCGGTGGCGGATAGTACCTCGTCGCTCGAGTAGACGCGTTCGTCGGCGGCGAGGAAGTGCAGCGCGAAGCCCCTCCCGTGAGGCAGGCGTTGCGCTACGCCGGTGACGACACGGGCCTCGGTACGCGCCACGAGCTTGGGTAGCAAGGTGGCAGTGTAGGCCGGGCGCTGGAAGAAGTCGGCGAACACGCCGCTGCCCCAGTTTGGCTCCTGATCGGGGAGGATCCCGACTGCCTCGCAGCGCTTGAGTGCCTTGAGCAGTGAGGCGACACCGCGAGGATTGGTAGGGACCAGTTGGGCTCCCATGCGTTCGCGGCCATGCCGGATCACCGGATCGAGTGCGTCGATCTTGGGAGGCTCGTACATGGCGGTGAACGGAAAGTGGCTGGAAAGCCAGAAGTTGAGCACTTCCCAATTTCCGTAATGCGGTGCCAGGACGATGACGCCACGTCCCTGGGCGCGGGCATCATCGAGCAGTTCGCGGCCATGCACGGCGCGGATCGAATCCTCGACGCGCTTCGGTGTAGCCATCCAGGCAAAGCCCAGCTCGAGCATGGTCGCCGAGGAGTGCGTCAGGCTGTCCCGCGTCAGGCGCCGTTGCTGACGTGCTGGCATATCCGGATAGACGTGCCTGAGATTGGTGCGCGTCACGTCACGTTCGCGGCGGCTGAAGGCGAGAATCAGCGGACCGATCAAACGCGCCAGTTGCCACAGCCGGCGCGGTGTCAAGCGTGCCAGAGTGCGCCACAGCAGGGCGATGGCGCGTGCGCGTAAAGGAGAAGAAACGTCTTCGGACATCGAACTCATGGCATCATCGGTTACGGCGGACGATAGGGACCGTATTATACAGATCGTGCGGCGTATGCCTGTCCGCACGTGCGTACAATATCGACGCCCTTTTTGTCAGGTCAGCGGCGCCTGGGTCGTGAAATCTCGATCAGGTTGCCATCCGGATCGCGTACGTAAAGCGTATCGGCGGCACGATGTTCAGCCGGTCCTTTATCCAGCGGCACTCCGAGTGCTTCCAGGTGCGCCTCCACCTCTGCCAGGGATAGTGAGCTGCGAAAGCCCATGGTCTGATTGCCCGGCACGGCAGGGTGCGTTTTGTCGGCGGTTGCCTGGGTGACGTGCAAGCGCAAGGCGAAATCGTCCAGGTAGAGATCGATGCGTGTCGCATCGTGGTAACGTGCCTCGAGCCCCAGCACACGTGTGTAGAAATCGATGCTGCGCTCGAGGTCGGTGACGTTTACCACCAAATGGTCGATGGCATTGAGCATGGCGGATTGTCCAAAAAAGTGACGGTCGGCCCCAAGGGGGAAGGACATCATGCACGCTCGAGGTGGTCTGTATCCAGTCTAAAGATGCGCAAGTGCGTGTCACGAGAGTGCCTGCCGGTGAAATGCTCGCCCGCCGGGTAAATCCATGTGAGAAGTCATGCGAGGCTCAATGACAGAACGAGCAACATCGCCAGCGATTATGCCAGCATGCCCCCTGTGCGCGGCGTCCCAAAGCGTGCCCTCGCCAGGAGCGCCGCCACGCACCTATTATCGCTGCCCGGTTTGCGGCTTGATCTTTGTCGCGCCTGGGGAGCGCCCCTCGGCCAAGGAAGAGCGCGCGGTTTACGATCTCCATGAGAATTCGCCTGACGATCTAGGCTATCGCCGCTTCCTGGCACGCTTGTGTGATCCCTTGCTGGCACGCCTGCCACCTGCTTCACAAGGGCTCGACTTCGGTTGCGGGCCAGGGCCGACCTTGTCGGTCATGCTGGAGGAGGCCGGTCATCGCATGACGGTCTTCGATCCTTTCTATGCGCCGTTTCCCGAACGCTTGGAACGGAATTATGACGTTATCACCGCCAGTGAGGTGATCGAACATCTGCATGCGCCAGGGCAGGTATTGGCCGACTTGATCGCACGACTGCGGCGCGGCGGCTGGCTGGGCATCATGACCCAGCGCAGCGATGGCGTCACTGACCTTACTCGCTGGCGTTACATGCGTGATTCGACGCATGTCTGCTTCTTCGCCAAGCGCAGCTTTGACTACCTCGCCGAACAGCACGGGCTGACGGTGACGTTTCCGCGTAACGATGTGGTGCTGATGCAGCGCCCGTGACGGTAAGCCTGAAGATCCCGCGGTCGTCACCTCAGTGCTCATTGCGCGATGGATACAACCGCGCCTGATCAGGGATCGTCAGCAGGTTTCGATTACGAAAAATATTAGGACTTAAAGGATAAATATGCCCTTTTCTGGGCTTTAGAGGCATTGGTAAGGATGTGCTTGTAATCTCGCATGCAGCACTTCAAGCAGGAAAAATAACTGGAATATGCTTTTTAGAACCACATAGCTTTCGGCTATAGGAGCGATTGTTAGATCTGTTATTGCGTTTATTGTTAGCTAGCTATATAGTTTGCTCAACGTTCGCAAGCGAACATGAACACGCAAGGAGATCCATCATGCAAGTACGTACTCTTATTGCCGCCGTCGCACTCGCCGCTCTGCCGGTTGCCGCTCAGGCCAGCGTCGCTTCCCACGAAGCGTTACAGGTCAATCACGAAGCGCTGCAGACCAGCCAGAGTGCCGATCAGGCATCCGTGAGCTTTCGCGAGCTCGATACCTCGGGTGCGGACAGTGTGGCCATCGCCAAGGCCCAGCACTATATTTCAGTGCACAACACCAAGCAGACCGACCTGCCCAGCGCTACGCAGGATCAACCGAAGATCGGTCATCGCGCTGACTGGTAAGCTATCGATTGGCGGCGTCGCCGAGGCGCCGTCCGATCAGGTATGCAAAAGCCACCCGTCTTTCGAGGCGGGTGGCTTTTTATTGTGCCGGTGCAGGGAGATTCAAGCGTTAGGCTGGTACTTGTACCCGACGCTATAGACGGAGCGGATGATGTCACGCTCGGGATAGGCGTCGGCGATCTTGCGGCGTAATTTCTTGACGTGGCTGTCCACGGTGCGTTCGGAGACGATGCGGTGATCGCGATACATGTGATCCATCAACTGGTCACGGGAGAAAATCCGACCCGGAGCGTGCATCATGACCTTGAGCAACTGAAATTCGACGGCGGTCAGGCCGAGGTCTTGCCCTTCAGCCAGAGCGCGCCAGCCTTCTTCGTCGAGATGCAGGGGCGGGGTAGAGATAGAGTTTTCATGGTGTGGTTGCAAGCGACGCAGTACGGCCTTGACTCGCGCCACGACCTCCCGCGGGCTGAATGGCTTGCAGATGTAGTCGTCGGCGCCGAGCTCCAGGCCGAGTAGTCGGTCGATCTCCTCGACCCGCGCCGTCAACATGATCACCGGCAGCGTGGGATGGCCTTCGTTGATGTGTCGGCACAGCGTCAGGCCATCGGTGCCGGGCAGCATCAGGTCGAGTAGTACCAGTGCGGACGCATTGCCGTTTAGCCAGGGCATGACCTCGTCGCCGTGGGCGAGATGGTGTGTGGTGTAGCCGCTCTGTTGAAGGTAGTCGGCGACCAGATGGGCGATCTTGGGTTCGTCTTCAACGATCAGGATGGGATCGGTCATGTGGGGCTCCGGCTGGCCTTGGGGGCGTCGTGATCGAGGACATGGCGATCGAGGGCGTCGTCGGCGTGGCGCAGTGGAAAGACGAGTGTCCAGCGCAACCCGCCAAGCGGAGAGGAAGATGGGTTCAATGTGCCCCCATGCGCGTCGACGAGCGCGCTGGCGATCGCCAACCCCAGACCGCTGCCGCCGCTGCGACGGTTGCGCGAACCCTCGACCCGATACAGGCGCTCGGTCAAGCGCGGTAGTGCTTCCTCGGCGACGCCGGGGGCGCTGTCTTCCCAGGTCAGGTTCAGGTGTTCGGGATGACGCTCGAGACGTATGCGCAGCTGGCCCGGGGCGTCGGTGTAGGCACAGGTGTTGCTCAGCAGGTTATTCCACAATTGACGCAGCCGCTGCGGGTCGCCGCGAATCGGCGCCGGGGCGGCGCCGATCTCGGCATCCAGCGCGATGCCACGTGTGTTCAGCCAACCGCGTGCCTCGTCGAGTCGCGCCCTCAGCGTATCTGCTAGATCGTGCGGGGCCAGGTAGATCTCCAGGGCGCCCGCATCACTCTGGGCGAGCAGGCGTAGGTCGTCGACCAGACGTTCGAGCTGGGACACTTCCTGGGCGAGCGAGGTGAGGGTCTCGTCGCCAAGCGAGCGCACGCCATCCTCGATCGCTTCGATCTCGCCGCGCAAGACCGCCAGCGGCGTGCGCAATTCATGGGCGATATCGGCGACCCACTGCTGGCGATTACGGCGATTGGCATCCAGCGTCTCGGCGAGAACGTTGAAGTCGGCGGACAGGCGGGAAAGCTCGTCGTGACCGCGCTCGGGAAGGCGTACGGCGAAGTCGCCCTGGGTCATGCGGCGGGTTGCGGCGGTCATGTCGCGGGCACGCCGTCCCAGCCACCAGGCCAGGCCCGCGGCGAGCAGCAGCGAGGCCACCGACAGCGAAGCGACGATGATCGTCATGTTGCGCAACTGGCGCTGCAGGAAGATACGATCCATGCGCGCCATGAGCTGTGCAGGGGGCAGGTAGCCGAGTCGGCCGACGACCTCGCCGTGATGCTCGATGTCGATGAAGCGGGGCTCTGGGGGAGGCTCCGCGTCGGATGGTGGTTTGCCGGCTGGCAGTGGGCGTCCGATGACAACTTCACCCTCGGCATCGAGTACCACGAAATCCCGCGCGTCGCTCAATTCTCGGTCGATGCCGCTGGGTGGCTGACGCTCGCCCGGCCAGAGCTGGTTGCGTACCAGGCGCTGCCAGGCACCAGGGTCATCGCGCAGCCAATGCCAGTTGCCATGTTCCTGCCAGCGTTCGGCGAGGGCGGTGGCCAGGGTGTCGGCGCGATTGGCCTGGGTCCGTTCCAGATAGTCGATGAAGCCCTGGTCGAGGCTGCGGGCGATGAGCAAAAAGCTCATGCCGCCGATCAATACGTTGGTCAGCAGGATGGCGGCGAACAGCTTGAGGCTGATGCGCGCGATGCGGGGACGCTTGAAACGCAGCCAGTGCTTCATGGGGCGACTCTTGATGAACGAAGCGGCCGTGACAAGGGCGCATGACCGGACAATGGCAGCATCATGCTGGACGCTCGCGCAAGAAAGCGTCACGCAATGTGCAAGCAGCGTGCATCACCCGGCCTGGCTGCGGAACGTCAATCCGGGTAAGAGATCGTACGGCCACGCCAGGTGAAAGCCACGGGCCATAGGTGTTGGTCGACGTTCGTGAACGCGGCCCACAGCTCGGCATAGGCGTGCCCTACCTCGGGATGCAGCGTCTCCGGCAGCAACTCGGCGAGTGGCCATAATACGAATGCGTGGTGGAGGATCTCGTCACGCGGGAGGTCGACGCCTTCGATATGGCCGCATCGGTCGCCCACCGTGAGCAAGTCGATATCCAAGGTGCGTGGACTGAACTTGGGGCTCCCCGGGAGACGCCCGTTGTCGGCTTCGATCTGCTTGCACCAGGCTTGCAGTTCGCCGACCGAGAGAGTGGAGTGGAACGCCGCGACGAGGTTGTAAAAATTGCGCCCATCTTCGAAGCCGACCGGCTCGCTTTCGAAGACACGCGATACCTGTACGTCCCCGAAGGCATCGGCGAGGGCGTCGAGACAGGCACGAACGTGTCGCTCACGGTCGATATTGCTGCCAATGCTGATGGTCACCTGCGTCATGCCTGCCCCCGCGTGATGCGTACGCCCACGCTGGCGGCATTGGCGACTGCGCCGGGTTTGCGGACGGTCAGACTGAGCCAGGTGATGGCGAATTCCTGACGCAGGGTCTCGGCCAGGCGTTCGGCAAAGGTTTCGACCAGTGCGAACTGATGGGCCTCGGCGAATGCGCCGATACGCTCGCTGATGGCGGCGTAGTCGAGCGTCAGTTGGATATCGTCCCGTTCCGCGGCGGGGCGAATGTCGGTCGCCAGTTCGAGATCCAGCCGCAGCCGCTGGCGAAGGGTGCGCTCCCAGTCGTAGACACCGATGACGGTGTCCACTTCCAGTGCCTCGATCAGCACGTGATCCACGGCGTATCCTCTCATTAGGTCGGGCGTTCATGCGGCGAAGCCTGGTCAGTGCTTCGCGGCGTCGCAAACCTTAGATTGTACGTCATGGAGGTGGCAGAATCATGGGCGAGGCCCATGCATTGGTGTCGCCCACACCATGAGGGAGTCCAACCCATGTCTCCATTCTTGCCCGTCGCTGCCTTGGTGGTTGCCGGCTATCTGAGCGGATCGCTGCTCGGCGCCATCTGGGTGTGTCGTGCGCTGGGGCGTCGCGATCCGCGTTACGCGGGATCGCGCAATCCCGGTTTTTCGAATGTCCTGCGCGTGCATGGGGCGGTGCCGGCTGCCTTGACGCTGACGGTCGATGCGGTCAAGGCCATGCCGGTGTTGTGGATAGCGCAGCGTGAGGCGTTGCCGCTGTGGATACAGGGTGCAGTGGGATTGTCGGTGCTGGTGGGGCACAGCTATCCAGCGTGGCACCGTGGGCGCGGGGGCAAGGCCGTGGCGAGTGCCTTCGGCGTGCTGCTGATGATCGCGACGCCGGTGGCCTGGGTCTGCGCCCTGTGCTGGGGACTCTTGGCGTGGCGTTCACGTACTGCCGCGGTGGCGTCGCTGGCCGCGGCTTTACTCGCCCCCTTGGCCAGCTACTGGTTGGCGCGCGAGGCGACGCTGGTGGTGAGTGCCTTTTCGGCCCTTGTGCTGGTTCGCCACGCCTGGAACATTCGCCACTTGGGGCAAGGGGGTGAACACGGCTTGAAACGCGAGGAAAGGGTCAAGCCGCCGGAGGAATGAGCGAGGCCAGCGGCCAACGTGGTGTCGCCTGCATGGTCGCGTCGTCGCGTTCACCGGCGAGCAGGCGTTGCGCGCCGACGTAGGCGATCATTGCACCGTTGTCGGTGCAGAAGCGTCCACGCGGATAGAAGGCCTGTGCCTGGCGTTTGGCGGTCTCGCGATCGAGACGCTCGCGCAGGCGATGATTGGCGCTGACGCCGCCGGCCACCACGAGACGCTTGAGTCCCGTGGCGTCGAGGGCGCGGCGGCACTTGATGACCAGCGTGTCGACGACGGCTTCCTCGAAGGCGCGGGCGATATCGGCGCGGTCCTGGTCGCTGAGGGGGCCCGCTTCCTGGAGCTTTCTGGCGGTGGTCAGGGTGTGCGTCTTGAGTCCGGAGAAGCTAAAGTCGAGCCCCGGCCGATCGGTCATGGGGCGCGGGAAGCGGAACCGCGTGGGATCGCCGTGTGCGGCCATTTTGGCCACTTGCGGGCCGCCTGGATAGCCGAGCTCGAGCATCTTGGCGGCTTTGTCGAAGGCCTCGCCCGCGGCGTCGTCGACCGATTCGCCGAGCAGGCGATAGCGTCCGAGGCCGTGCACTTCGACGAGTTGCGTGTGCCCGCCCGACACCAGCAGCGCCACGAACGGGAAGTCGGGAGGCGTGTCCTCGAGCATCGGTGCCAGCAGGTGCCCCTCCATGTGGTGCACGCCGAGTACCGGGATGCCCCAGGCGCGAGCCAGGCCATGTGCGGTCGAGGCGCCTACCATCAGGGCGCCGACCAGCCCGGGGCCGGCTGTATAGGCGATGGCGTCGAGTTCATTGCCGCCGAGCGAGGCCTCGTCGAGGACCTGGCGAATCAGCGGCAGTAGTTTGCGAGTATGATCGCGCGAGGCGAGTTCCGGCACCACGCCGCCGAATTCGGCATGCATCGCCATTTGGCTATGCAGCGCATCGGCGATCAGGCCGCGCTCGGTATCGTAGATGGCGACGCCGGTTTCGTCGCAGGAGGTCTCGATGCCCAATACCCGCATGTGTCGTGCTTTCCCCGCTATCCCGTGAAGCTCGTCATTCTACGCCTTTCGCGGCGGGCGTGGCAGGGGGCAGAAGGTAAAGGCTTTGCAAAGCGCTCGTACGGCGACTAGAATACTGTGTTCTGCAAGACTGGGTCGTGCACCCGTCATGCCGTTCGGCATACGCTGAACACGTGCTGACAAGGTGTGCGTTCAATCCAAACTCATCTTTCTCCAAGGTAGGTGATTGGTTAATGCCTTCTGTAAAAGTACGTGACAACGAGCCGTTCGACGTCGCCCTGCGGCGTTTCAAACGTTCTTGCGAAAAAGGCGGCGTTCTCTCCGAAGTCCGTCGTCGTGAGACTTATGAAAAGCCCACCGCAGTGCGCAAGCGCAAGGCTGCTGCGGCGGTCAAGCGTCATGCCAAGAAGCTGCAGCGCGAGCGCAAGCGTTTCGAACGGTTGTATTGATCGTACTAGAAGCGACTTAGGTCGCTTTTTAGAGGGACGCCAAGCGGCTGCCATCGGGTGGCCGCTTGTTTTTCCCGCCTCGCTGTTTCCGCGATGCCGGGCTCCGTGATTTACGCGATACAGACAACGTTTCGTCGAGCACCTCCCCGCCATGGCTGGACAGATACCCCAACGCTTCATCGATGATTTGCTGGCTCGCACCGACGTGGTCGAGATCGTCGGCGAACGTGTTCAGCTCAAGAAGGCCGGTCGCAACTACTCAGGCCTTTGTCCCTTTCATCAGGAAAAATCGCCGTCGTTCACCGTTAGTGCCGAGAAGCAGTTCTATCACTGTTTCGGTTGTGGCGTGCATGGTAATGCGCTGCGCTTCTTGATGGAGTTCGAGCACCTGCGTTTTCCCGAGGCAGTCGAACAGCTGGCGTCGCGATTGGGACTCGATGTCCCCCGTGAAGGAGGCGACGATCCGCGCGCCCAGCAGCGCGAGCAGCGTCGAGAAGAGGCGGTCAACCTGCTCGAACTGTCGGCGAGCTTCTTCCGCGAGCGTCTGGCGATGGCTGAGGGGAGTGACGCACGTGATTATCTCGAGCGTCGCGGGTTGTCCGAGGACGTCGTGCGCGAATTCGGAATCGGCTTTGCTCCGGACAAGTGGGAGGCGCTCAAGCGCCATTTGGGCGAGCGCGGCATCAGCGATGCGGTACAGATCGAGTACGGGCTGCTGGTGCATCGCGAAGATTCCGGGCGCAGCTACGACCGCTTTCGCAACCGGGTGATGTTTCCGATCCGCGACTGGAAGGGGCGGACCATTGCGTTCGGTGGACGTGTACTCGGGGACGCCAAGCCCAAGTATCTTAACTCCCCCGAGACGCCGGTGTTCCACAAGGGGCGCGAGCTATACGGTCTCTACGAAGCGCGTCAGGCCAACGCGCGGCTGGAACGCATGCTGGTCGTCGAGGGTTACATGGACGTCGTGGCGTTGGCTCAATTCGGGATTCGCAACGCCTGCGCGACTCTGGGTACCTCGCTTAGCGAAGATCATTTGCAGCGTCTGTTCCGCCTGGTGGGCGAGGTGGTATTTTGTTTCGACGGCGATCAGGCAGGGCGTCAGGCAGCGCGCCGCGCGCTGGAAACAGTGTTGCCGTCGATGATCGACGGACGCCAGGTGCGTTTTCTGTTTCTCCCCGAAGGCGAAGATCCGGACACCCTGGTACGGCGTGAAGGCACCGAGGCCTTCGAGAATCGAGTGCTGTGTGCAGCGCCGCTTTCGGAGTTTCTCTTCGACCAGGCGGCCGAGGGGCGCGATCTCAAGCACATCGAAGAGCGTGAGCGTTTCGTGACCACGGTGTTGCGCGCCTTGGAGCGTCTGCCCGAGGGCGTGTTGAAATCGCTGTTGCTGCGCGAACTCTCGCAGCGCACGGGCGTCGAACAAGCGAACTTTCAGGCATTGCTGGCGCGTGCCGATAAGACACAAGAAAGCCAGGCGCTCGTTCCTCCCGAGGCGGGGGCTGCCTCTGCCGAGGCGGCGCCTCCCAGAGGCGTTTCGTCGCCTGGTGGGCATGGGGCTTTGAATCTCGTTGGTCGCTTGCTGCATTTGCTGGTGCATGAGCCCGGCCTGGTGGAGCGTTTGCCCGAGTCGCTCGACTGGTGCCCGGACGACGAGGGCGATGGTGCACTGTGTCTCGAAGTGGTGCGCTTGATCCGCGCGGGTGGCTATCGCAACGCCCAAGTGTTGCTGGCGCATTTTCATGGTACGCCCGAAGGTGAGCGACTCGCTTGGCTGGCGCGTCGGGAGCTATTGATGCCACGCGACGCACGCGCCGCCGAGGTGGAAGGTCTGGTCGACGGATTGCGTCAACGCCATTCGCAGCGTTCGCCGCAGGAAGAGTATGACGCTCTGTTGGCCCGGATGCAGGCCGGGGAGTGTCTATCCAGGGAAGAGCGCCAGCAGTTGAACGAGCTGTTGATGGAGCTCAAGGGAGGCACGCGTCCAACATGACGGTCGTGGAGAAGATGCCTGCCGCGACGGGTTGAATTGGCGCAAAACGTCGCCATCTACTAGGCAATATCGAAAGGATAGCCGAACACACTAGCACACCTGGATGACAAGACAAATACGACACTGGCAGGAAAAAGCCCTTAGCGGCTATACTGGCAGGCTTAGCAGCGTTTCGATCCGTTCGCTTCCAGGTGCTCCATTGTCGAGATAGGGTTTCTATGGCTGGAAATACGCAGCAGTCACGTCTGAAGGAGTTGATCGCCCAAGGTAAGGAGCAAGGCTTCCTGACCTATGCGGAGGTCAATGACCACCTTCCCGAGGATATCGCCGATCCCGATCAGGTGGAAGACATCATCGCGATGATCAACGACATGGGTATCAGCGTCGTCGAGGAAGCACCTGACGAAGATACCCTGATGATGTCCGATCAATCTACCGATGAGTCGGCGGCGGAAGAAGCCGTTGCTGCCTTGGCGGCAGTCGAGAGCGACGTCGGGCGTACCACCGATCCCGTGCGCATGTATATGCGCGAGATGGGCACGGTGGGGTTGTTGACGCGCGAAGGTGAGATCGAGATCGCCAAGCGCATCGAGGAAGGCACCCGTGAGGTGATGTCTTCGCTGGCTTATTTGCCAGGGGCCGTGGACTCCGTCCTCGATGCCTATGACGCCACCCAAGACGAGGAAGCGCCGGGGCGGCTTTCCGACTTGTTCTCGGGCTTCATCGATCCCGACGAGGGGATCCCCGGTGTGGCCGAGGCGGACGTTCCGGAACCCGAGCCCGAGCGGGCTGACGTGGATGGTGAGGCGTCCGAAGACGATGACGACGCCGAGGAAGAAGAAACCGGCGGCGGTCCGGACCCCGAAGAGGCACGAGCGCGTTTCGAGCAGATTCGCGAGCAGAACGAGCGTGCCAAGGCGGCGATCGATACGCATGGCCTGGGCTCGTCGGAAGCGAACCAAGAGCAAGCACGTCTTGCCGAGCTGTTCTCGCCGATCAAGTTGGTGCCCAAGCACTTCGAGCGTCTGGTGGGGCAGGTCCGCATCAGCATCGAGCAGATCCGTGGCCAGGAAAAGGCCATCATGCAGGTCTTCGTGAAGCAGGCTAAAGTGCCGCGCAAGACCTTCATCGGCTCCTTCCCGGGTGCCGAGTCCGACCTCGAATGGCTGGATCGTTTCAAGGCCAAGCATACCAAGTATGCCGAGCGTATCGAGCCGTTCCGTGCCGATATCCTGCGTGCCCAGCGCAAGATCGGCTTCGAGGAAGAAATGGTGCGTTTGCCGGTCACGAACATCAAAGAGGTCAATCGCCGGCTGTCGATTGGTGAGGCCAAAGCGCGTCGTGCCAAGAAGGAAATGGTCGAAGCCAACTTGCGCCTGGTGATCTCGATCGCCAAGAAGTATACCAATCGCGGCCTGCAGTTCCTGGATCTCATTCAGGAAGGCAACATCGGGTTGATGAAGGCGGTCGATAAGTTCGAATACCGCCGTGGCTACAAGTTCTCGACGTATGCCACTTGGTGGATTCGCCAGGCGATCACACGCTCCATCGCCGACCAGGCACGCACCATTCGTATTCCGGTGCACATGATCGAGACCATCAACAAGCTCAACCGTGTCTCACGGCAGATGCTGCAGGAGATGGGCCGCGAGCCGACGCCGGAAGAGCTGGGCGAGCGTCTTGAAATGCCGGAAGACAAGGTTCGCAAGGTGCTCAAGATCGCTAAAGAGCCGATCTCCATGGAGACGCCGATCGGCGATGATGACGACTCGCACCTGGGTGACTTCATCGAAGACGGCACTATGCTGCTACCGATCGATTTGGCCACCGGTGAGGGCCTGATCGAGGCGACCCGCAACGTGCTGGGCGGTTTGACGGCGCGCGAGGCCAAGGTGCTGCGCATGCGCTTCGGGATCGACATGAATACCGACCACACGCTGGAAGAGGTCGGCAAGCAGTTCGATGTGACGCGTGAGCGCATCCGCCAGATCGAGGCCAAGGCACTGCGTAAACTGCGTCATCCCTCGCGTTCCGAGCCGTTGCGCACTTTTCTCGACGAGTGAACGAGGCGCGAGCCAAAAAAACCCGCGAGATGACTCGCGGGTTTTTTTATGCGCCATACATGAAGGCGACCATTTCAACCATGAGACCGGAGGCGCCGACGCACCAGTAGCACCAGCTCGATACAGGCGAGGAAGAGCAGCATGTAGCCGGCAAGCTCGGTGACCTCCTCGGCGGCATCCTTGATGACGCGTTGAAAGCTCTCGCCGAGCATGGCCTCCCAGAAGGCAGTGCGGCCATAAAGGCGCGAGAAGACATACGTCATGAGGAAGCCGGCGGCGAACATTCCGAAGCCAAGGCTGTTGGAAATCGACTTGAACTCCTCGACGAAAGCATGCCGGTGGCGAATCACCACGAACAACGTCGGTAGCACGATCAGCGTCACGATGACCTGCCAGGCACCGTCGAAGACATAGCGATCCAGCCAAGCGTCGTTCTCCCGGACGAAGGACGCGAACAAAAAGGCGCCGAGCAACAGGCTGACATTGGGAATGGCGTCGGGACGGCGGTATAGGTAGACCATCAGTAATGAGCTGAGCAGCAGTAATGCCGACTGTGTGAGTTCGGTCAATGACATCTCGGAAAACCGGCCGACGCCGGATTGAGCGTCCAACATGACCAGCTGCATGATGCTGACGATGATCAGGATATAGCAAAGTGCGCGAAGGCAAGTTGCCTTGAAGCCGATGGCTTCGGGGGGCGGAGGCGAATGCGTCATACGTGGTCTCTGGCGTGCGTTGCGGCGGCGGTGACTAGAAGTTGGTTAATGCTTAATTTTAGCAAGAAAATTAATTTTGAGAAACGCTGTTTCCTATCTGCCAGGTAGTGCTTTACAGAAGCTGGAGGGGATTTCAAACTAACGATGTCGTCCTACCATTGTCGGAGAGCGGTTGCATGCAAGCAGAATTGCTGGAGATTCGTCAGCACATGGCGCAGTACCCGCCTTTCGAGCAGTTGTCCGACGACTTGCTCGATGAGTTGGCCGGTCAGGTCGAGGTCGGGTACTTTCAAGCCGAAACCGATATCTACCGTCATGGAGATGCCGTCGACTACCTTCACTACATTCGTAGTGGAGCCATCGACCTGTATCGTCGCAACGGCGATCTATACAACCGACTCAGCGAAGGTGACATCTTTGGTCAGTTCGACTTGCTTAGGGATCGTCGGGTGCGTTTTCCGGCGCGCGCGATCGAAGACACGCTGATCTACTTCATTCCTCATGCAGCGTTTCAACATCTGTGCGATGCAGACGACAATTTTGCCGATTTCGTCGAGGTCGAGCGTCCGCGCCTAGAGTCTACCGTCGATCAGCAGCGCAAGGGTCATGAGATGCTGATGACGCGGGTGCGTAAGCTAGCCTCGCGCGCCCCGGTGATGGTGGAAAGCAACGCCACGGTACAGGAGGCGGCGCAGCGCATGGGCGAGCACAGTGCTTCTTCGGTGCTGGTTCTGGCGGCGCCACAAGCGCCGGATGACTCGCATGCCTTTATGCATGAAGATGGGCAGCCGCGCCGTATGATCGGCATCCTCACCGACCATGATTTGCGTAACCGCGTTCTGGCCGAAGGCCTTCCGGCGAGCACGTGTGTCGGCGGCCTGATCGATGCGCGTCCGATTACCATTCAATCCGACGAGTCGGTCTATGAGGCGATGTTGCGCATGCTGCGCAACAATATTCATCACCTGCCGATCCTGCATCGTCGGCGCCCGATAGGTGTGTTGCATCTGTCTGATATCGTGCGCTATGAAACCCGCAGTAGCTTGTACCTGGTCGACAATATTTTTCGTCAGCCCAGTGTCGATGGTCTCGCCGCGATGAAGAAGGACGTGCGTGGCGCCTTTGTCCGTATGGTCAGCGAAGACGATAACTCACAGATGGTCAGCAGTTCGCTGTCGACTATCGGGCGGGCGTTCACACGGCGCTTGTTGGAGCTGGCTGAAGAAGAGCTGGGGCCGCCCCCGGTGCCGTATTGCTTCATGGCGCTAGGCTCAATGGCGCGCAACGAGCAATCCATTGTCACCGATCAGGACAACGCTCTGGTGCTCGATGATAGTTTCGATCCCGAGCAGCATGACGCCTATTTCCTGACATTGGCACGCCGCGTCAGTGATGGGCTGGCGGCCTGTGGTTATAGCTATTGCAAGGGCGACATCATGGCCACCAACCCGCGTTGGCGGCAGCCACTGCGCGTATGGCAACAATACTTCAGCGACTGGATCGACAATCCTAGCGCCGAACGCCTGCTGCACAGCTCCATCTTTTTCGATCTCGACAGCGTGTATGGCGATGAGGCATTCGTCGAGCGCTTGCAAGACCTGGTCGCTGAGCGTGCCTCCCAGCGTCCGCGCTTTCTGGCCGCGATGGCGCGCAATGCGTTGAATCGTACGCCTCCGCTTGGTTTTTTCCGCACTTTCGTGATGGAAAAAGACGGCGAACAGAACAACACGATCAATCTCAAGCGTCGCGGCACGGCGCCCTTGGTCGATCTGATCCGCGTGCATGCGCTGGCCTGCGGCTCACGGGCGCAGAACTCCTTCGAGCGTCTCGAGGAGATCAACAAGACTCGCTTGCTCGCGGGGCATTCCGGGGAACGGATTCGCTACGCCCTGGAATTCATCGCCATGGTACGTATTCGTCACCAGGTCATCGATATTCAGGAAGAGCGTGAACCTGACAATAACATCGAGCCCGAAAACGTCTCGGATAACGAGCGCCACAATCTCAAGGATGCCTTCCAAGTCCTGAGTAATGCCCAAAAGTTCTTGAAGTTCCGTTACCCCATGCCTTCCCAAAAGCGCTGATATTTGAATGAAGCCATTGCTTGCACGCCGCTCCCCGACGCAGCCTACATGGGCGGACCATTTTATGGCACGTCGCGAGCAAACGCGTGATACGGCATTGAAGCGCTACTTCGATGTCGGTGTACCCACGCCGCAGACGCCTATCAGTGACGTGCCGATGCTGGCCATGGACATGGAAACCACCGGCCTCGATGAGCAACGTCACGCCATCGTCAGTATCGGCGTGGTGCCTTTCGACCTGAAGCGTATCCGGCTCGCCGAGCGGCGTTACTGGATCGTGAGACCGCCGCGCCCTCTCGATGAGCGCTCGATCACCTTTCACCATATTACTCATAGCGAGATCGAGCAGGCCCCCGACCTTGATGATGTTCTCGATGAGCTATTGGCCGTGATGGCCGGGCGTATCGTCGTGGTGCATTATCGTCATATCGAGCGCACCTTCCTGAATGCGGCCGTCAAGGCACGGCGTGGCGAAGGAATTCACTTCCCGGTAATTGACACGATGTCGCTGGAGGCGCGTCTGCATCGTCAGTCGTGGTGGGCGCGTCTGCGGCGCTGGTCGGGGCGTCCGCCGGCGTCGATTCGCCTGCCCGATAGCCGCACGCGCTATGGTTTGCCGGCCTACCAGGCGCATCATGCCTTGATCGATGCTCTGGCGACGGCCGAATTACTGCAAGCCCAGGTCGCGCATCGTTACAGCCTCGACACGCCACTGAGCGAGATCTGGAGCTAAGCTAATAGGCGAGCGTTTCGTTTTGTACGGAGAGCGTTGTCGCAAGAGAGGTCCTGAAAACGAAGAAGGCGGCCCATGGGCCGCCTTCTATGTGTCGCGAATTCAGGAATTCGCTTAGTTGCTGCGCGGTTCGCTCATCAGGCCTTTGACGATGGCGTAGCAAGCTGCCAGCAGGACCAGCGTGAAGGGCAGACCTGTGGTGATCACTGCGGTTTGCAGAGCAGTCAAGCCGCCGCCCAACAGCAGGGCGATAGCGATCGCGCCTTCGATCAGGGCCCAGAAAACACGCTGGGGCTTGGGTGCGTCGACCTTGCCGCCGGCGGTGATCGAGTCGATGACCAGTGAGCCCGAGTCCGAGGAGGTGATGAAGAACACCATCACCAGTACGATCCCCACGAACGAGGTGATCGCGGTCAGTGGTAGTTGGCCGAGCATGGTGAACAGCTGCAGCTCCAAAGCGGCGTTCTGGACGCCTTCGAACCCATTGGCAACGACCTGGTGGATGGCGGTGCCGCCGAAAGCGGTCATCCACAGGATCGACACCAGTGTCGGCACCAGCAGCACGGCAATCAGGAATTCACGCACGGTGCGACCACGGCTGACGCGAGCGATGAACATCCCTACGAACGGTGACCAGGAAATCCACCAGGCCCAATAGTACGCCGTCCAGCCTTGCGTGAAGCCAGTGTCTTCACGGCCGAAGGGGTTGGAGAGGGCGGGCAGGTTTTTGACGTAACCCCACAGGTTCTCGAAGAAGCCGGTGGCGATCAGTAGTGTCGGGCCGACGAAGATCACGAACATCAGCAGCAGGAAGGCCAGCGCCATATTGACCTGCGAGAGGCGTTGCACGCCCTTGTCGACACCGGCGAGTACCGAGCCCAGCGCCACCAGCGTAATACCCAGAATCAGGATCACCATGGTGACGTTGGTATTGGGCGTATCGAACAGGTAATGCAGCCCCGCAGAGGCTTGAGAAGCGCCCAGCCCGAGAGAGGTCGCCAGACCAAAGAGCGTGGCGAACACCGCCAGGATGTCGATGAGGTGGCCTGGCCATCCCCAGACGCGCTCACCCAGAACCGGGTAGAAGATAGAGCGCATGGTCAGCGGCAAGCCCTTGTTATAGGAGAACAGCGCCAATGACAGGGCCACGATGGCGTAAATGCCCCAGGGATGAAGCCCCCAGTGGAAAATCGTCGCGGACATGGCGAGTTGCATGGCCGCTTGCTCATTGCCTGCGGCGCCGCCTAGTGGTGCACTCGATGCGCCTTGCATCGAGGTGCCGAAGTGCGTCAGCGGCTCGGAGACGCCATAGAACATCAGACCGATGCCCATCCCCGCCGCGAACAGCATGGCGAACCAGCCGGCGTAGCTGAAGTCAGGGGTAGCGTTGGCGCCCCCCAAGCGGACTTTGCTCAGCGGAGTGAAAATCAGTACGACGGCGAGTACCACGAAAATATTGGCAGCCAGAATGAAGAACCAGTCCATGCTGCCCGTCAAGAACGAGAACATGACATTGAAGACCGGTGCCACCTGGTTCTGGAATGCCAGCGTCACGATGACGAAAAACAGGATCACCAGTGAGGAGATCGTGAAGACCTTGCCATGAAGGTCAAAGTCGATGCCGAACTTCGTCGAGGTTATGTTGTCTTGACCAATGACGTAGTCGGTATCGATCAGGTTGGCCGGCCCATCCGGAGCCGGTACGCCCTCGGAGCCCTCATTCGGCTCTTGCGTATCGTCCTGCGAACGTTTGTCCATGAGAATTCTCCGTCTCAGGTAAGCGTCGATTGCGTCGTTGACGCGAGATATGCCTTATTGGCGGTTAGCGCATTGTACTTAAGAAGTTTTCAGAGTTGAGTCATTTTTGCCATCTAAACCTTAAACGTTTCGTCAGGCGCAGCGCAAAAAAAGCGTTACCCGGTGATCGAGTCTTTCAGTGATCACTGTCGCGGGCCGCTTCCTCGACGATCCAGTCATGCACGGCGCGTACCCGCCGATCGTCCAGTGCGCCGGGGTGGTAGACTAGGCCATAGGTCTTGCCGGTGGACACGGCGCCGGCGAACGGTGCAATCAATGCGCCGGTATCGAGCTCGTCGGTAATCAGTGTGCGTCGTGCAATCGCCACCCCCATGCCGGCGATAGCCGCCTCCACGGTCAAGTGATTGCGATTGAACGTATAGCCACGTCGCACGTTGACCGATTCGTCGCCCAACGCATGCAGATAGTGCTCCCATTCGGCGTAATCGTGGCTACCGCGCCACGCGGTAACGTCATGCAACAGCGGGTAGTAGCCCAGATCTTCCGGGCGCACCAGCGGCGGACGTCGTCGCAACAGCTGTGGCGAGCATACCGCAAAGATCTCCTCATCCATCAGTGGCGTGATCTGGAAGCCGGCGTAGCGTCCGTCGTTGAGGTCAATGGCCAGCTCGAACTCGCCCTCGCGCAGTGACAGGTTGCTGTCCTCGGAGGCGACATGCAACTCGATGTCGGGAAAGCGTGCCTGCAATCGCGTCAATCGCGGCATCAGCCACTTGGCGAGAAACGAGGGCACGCAGCGCAAACGCAAAACGCCGCTCATCACCCCCGTACGCAGTCGCCGAACCTCCATCCCCACTGCATCGTAAGCTTGGTCGACCACTGTGGCTAGGCGTTGCCCTTCATCGGTGAGCTCCAGGCGTCGTGGTAGGCGGCGGAAGAGCTTGAAACCCAGTCGCGCTTCGAGCTGCTTGATCTGCTGACTGACCGCACCGGTCGTCACATGCAGTTCTTCAGCGGCTCGGGTAAAGGAAAGGTGCCTCGCGCTGATGGCGAAGACTTTCAGCCAGGCATGGGTTTGGGCGTGCAGGGTACGGCTCATGATTTAGAAATTCTAAAGCTTGGTCGAATTATTCTCCGTTGCCCAGCGTTCAGGCTGGCACCAAGCTAGAGTTAAATCGAGTGACTGACAAGCTCGTTTAGAAAATTTGATTCATGAAGACTGCTCGAGGTGACACGCATGGCAATCAGTGTGTTCGATCTGTTTAAAGTGGGGATTGGACCGTCCAGTTCGCATACGGTCGGCCCCATGCGTGCGGCCTGCGACTTCATCGATGTGCTGCGCGCACATGATTGGCTGACGCGTGTCACGCGCATCGAAGTGCATCTGCATGGCTCGCTGTGCGCCACTGGCAAAGGACATGGCACTGACCAGGCTGTGATCATGGGGCTCATGGGCGAACGCCCCGCATGCATCGACCCGGAGATAGCCCCCGCCTGCATGGAAGAGCTACGCGAAGCGCAGACGTTAATGCTCGCCGGCCAGCATCCTGTCTCATTCCCCTGGGCACGCGACATGCAATGGCATGAAGAGCCGCTTGCCTATCATCCCAACGCATTGCGTCTCATCGCTCATGCCCACGACGAAGAGTTGTATCGCAACACCTATTACTCCGTGGGCGGCGGCTTCGTCGTTGACGAGTCGCAGGCCGCCAGCGGCGCACTGGATTCCGATACTACCGCGTTGCCCTATGATTTCGCCACGGCGGAAGAGCTGCTCATGCTGTGCCGCACGCATGGATTACGTATCAGCGAGTTGATGCTCGAAAACGAGAAGGCTTGGCGCGACGAGGCAAGCGTTCGCGACGCGTTGTGGCGTGTCTGGGAGGCGATGAAAGACTGCGTTGACAACGGCTTGCGCCACGATGGCGTGTTGCCCGGTGGGCTCAATGTCAAACGCCGGGCCAGCACGCTGCATCGGCGCCTGCAGGCGGCCAGTGACAATACCAGCGTGATCGCCTCGACCTTTTCGGCGATGGATTGGGTCAATGTCTTCGCCCTGGCCGTCAATGAGGAAAACGCCGCCGGTGGGCGCATGGTGACCGCGCCGACCAACGGTGCAGCGGGCATCGTGCCGGCGGTATTGCACTATTACATGCAGTTTCAGCCGGATGCTTGTGAACGTGATGTCGTCGACTTCCTGCTCACGGCCGGCGCGATCGGCATCCTGTGCAAGAAGAATGCCTCGATTTCCGGTGCCGAGGTCGGGTGCCAAGGCGAGGTCGGCTCGGCCTGCGCGATGGCTGCAGCCGGGCTCGCCGAGGTAATGGGTGGCACGCCCGCACAGGTTGAGAACGCCGCCGAGATTGGCCTTGAGCACAACCTGGGATTGACCTGCGATCCCATCGGCGGACTGGTACAGGTGCCGTGCATCGAGCGCAACGCCATCGCCTCGGTGAAGGCGATCAACGCCGCACAGATGGCGCTGGGCGGTGACGGTGAGCATTTCGTGTCCCTCGACCGCGTCATTCGTACCATGCGCGATACCGGTGCCGACATGCAGGATAAGTACAAGGAAACCTCGCGCGGTGGCCTGGCGGTGAATGCCATCGAATGCTGATGTCGAATCGTTCGATCAACCCTTTGGGACGCCCGTGTGGCGTCCTTTTTTTGGTGCGCCAGGCATGGCGCGCAGCGCCTTGAATGGCGCTGTTCCCGAGGGTGGTGCCTCGGGATGACTTGGGGGTGAAAGTCCCCTGCACGCCCGGCAAGGGGAAGTGCTAGCCGACGGCAAGGGTGTCCCCCGCGAGGGGGAATCTGAAGGCAGCCCGAGGCAAAACGCTGGCCTGACGAACAGGAAGCGGATACGAGGCGTCATGGCGGGGTGAGGTGGCCAAAATCATCAAAGCCCGGTACTTGCACGGAACGCCATGACGTATATCCGACAGGCATAAGCGGGAAGGTCGCGCGTCTTACCCTGGGAGGTCTGGTGGTCTGCCACGGGGCTACCGGCGTCGAGAGGCGACGGGACGGGCCACCAGACGTCAGCAGAGGCCATAGTAAGTGCCGGTTCACCGCGGCACCAAGGGCCGAACATGAAGAACCGCGAGTAGGCGATGACGCCTCGAGGATCGATCATGAAGACAGAAACTGGCGCTGATACCGCCACCCACCCAGAGGGGCAGGGGCAGACCCCCGAGCCCCAGCCGGTGGGCGTCGAGACGGTCCCGGCGTCGTCATCGTGGACGAAAGCGGAGCCAGCCCCGCTCATGGAGGCCGTGCTTGATAAAGCCAACATGGCGCGGGCTTACCGTAAGGTGGCTGCTAATAAAGGAGCACCGGGTGCCGATGGCATGACGGTGCAACAGTTGGTCGACCATCTGAAGGTGCACTGGCCAACGCTGCGCGAGCGGCTGCTGGCCGGTGAGTACCACCCCAACCCGATCCGAGCCGTCGAGATTCCCAAGCCCAAGGGCGGGACGCGGCAGCTCGGTATTCCCACGGTCAGCGACCGGCTGATCCAGCAGGCGCTGCTCCAAGTGCTGACGCCGATCTTCGATCCGGACTTTTCCGAATCAAGTTACGGCTATCGCCCCAAGCGCAGCGCCCAGCAGGCCGTCTCGGCCATGAAGGCCCATGTCACTGCCGGCCACCGCTGGGTGGTCGATCTTGACCTGGTAGCCTTCTTCGACCGAGTGAACCACGACCTGCTGATGGCACGGGTCGCGCGGCGCGTGCGCGACAAGCGAGTGCTACGCCTGATCCGACGCTATCTGGAAGCCGGCATGTTCCAGAATGGCCTGACCACGCCACGCCGGCAGGGAACGCCCCAGGGCGGGCCACTTAGCCCGTTGCTGGCCAATATCCTGCTGGACGACGTGGACAAGGAACTGGAACGCCGGGGTCACCGCTTTTGCCGCTACGCCGACGACATGCAAATCTATGTGCGGAGTCGGCGAGCGGGCGAGCGCGTCATGGCCAGCCTGAGTGATTTTCTCGAGAATTCGCTTAGGCTCACGGTCAATCGCGACAAAAGTGCGGTGGACCGGCCCTGGCACCGTGGGTATCTAGGCTACACGCTGACCCGGCACAAGCTACCGAAGCTAACGCTGGCCAAGGCCAGTCTGCAGCGCCTGATGCAGCGTGTTCGTGAGATCCTCAAACGCGGCAGGGGGCGCCACATTCGACGCGTCATTGAAGAGATGGTCCCCGTCCTCCGGGGCTGGGCCAGCTATTTCAGCCTTGTCGATGTTAAACGCCCACTGGAAGCGCTGGATCAATGGATACGCCGCCGACTGCGCTGCATGATCTGGCGACAGTGGAAACGACCCAGCACCCGGCGCCGCAAGCTCCTGGCGCTAGGTCTGGGCGCCCACCAGGCGTCGAAGTCGGCGGGGAATGGGCGAGGCCCCTGGTGGAATGCCGGCGCCTCACACATGAATCAGGCCCTGCCGAATAAGTGGTTCGTTCAGCGAGGCGTGATTTTGGTACTCGATACGGTAAGATGGCTTAGTCGTTCTTCATGAACCGCCGTATACGGAACCGTACGTACGGTGGTGTGGGAGGGCGTCGGGGGTGACCCCGGCCCCTACCCGATATTCGGGATCGCACCGCGAAGCCTTCTGTGGTTTTATTCCCTCGCAAAATAGCGCGTATGGTGTTGCCGGGATATACTCGGCGCCCGTTCAGGACTCCGACGAGATAAGAAGGTCGCTCATGAGCGAGACAGATAGCTGTATCATCCGCCATTTCCGGCATTACGCCAATCTCACCGAGAGTGACGAGGCTCTGTTGGACTCGCTCGAGCGCGAGCCGCGCGAGGTCGAACGCGGTGAGGCTCTATGGCAAACCGACGATCCGGCGGGGCGTTTTTGTACGCTTTCCAAGGGCTGGGCGTACTCCTTCCGTGACATGGAGGATGGCTCGCGCCAGATTCTCGAGATATTGCTTCCAGGGGATGTCATCGGCCTGCGCGAATTCGCCTTCCATGAGCGCCTCTCCGGGGTCATGATGATCGATGATGGCGTCGTTTGCGATTTCCCGCATCGTCGCCTGGTCGAGGTGTTTCGCGAATCCTCTACGCTGTCGATGATCTTTTTCGCCGTGTCCTCGCAACAGCAGGCCTTGTTGACAGAGCGTTTGATCAATCTAGCACGGCGCAGTGCGCGCCAGAAGCTGGCTCACCTGATCTACGAGATGTACATACGCCTGCAGCGCACCATGCCTCATGCCACGCGGCGTTTCCGTCTGCCGCTGTCGCAACAGCAACTGGGCGATGCGCTGGGCCTTACCTCGGTGCATGTCAGCCGTACGTTGAGCGGGTTTCGTGAGGATGGGTTGTTGATCCGCGAGCGCCAGTGGGTCGAATTGCTCGATCCCGATGCCTTGGCCCGAGAGGCTGAATTCGCCGGGCGATATCTGCGTGATGGGCTATGGCCTATCTCGGGGGAATGAGCCACGAGATTGTCGTAATAGGCACGCGTCAGGCTTGTAACATGTCCGGCAAGCGTGCGACCAGGAAGTCCACGAACTGACGCACCTTGGGTGAGAGGTGCCGGTGACGCGGATAAATCGCCCACACTGCGGTGTCGGCGAACTGATAGGCATCCAGCACCGACACTAGTTGCCCCTGCGCCAGATACGGCGCCACGTAGTAGTCGGGTAGCTGCGCCAGCCCCAGGCCTTTCAATACTGCATCGAGCAATGCCGGTCCTGAGTTGGCGCGCCAGCGGCCCTCGATACGTACTTCCCGGCGCTGGCCGTTGACCTCGAACAGCCAGCTATCACGGGAGCCGCGCAGGCAGTTGTGATGAGGCAGCTCGGCCAACGAATGGGGCGGCGCGGCACGCTCGAAGTATTCCCGCGCGCCGACGACGTATTCGCGACGCTCGCACAGCCGCCGCGCGATCAGGCTCGAGTCACGCAGCACGCCCATGCGAATGGCGACATCGAAGCCCTCCTCGATCAATTCGACCTGACGGTTGGTGAAGTGCATGTCGACTTCGAGCTGCGGATGCAAGCGCTGGAAGTCGTTGACCAGTGGGGCTATGTAGCGCTCGCCGAACGTGGTAGCACAGGTCAGCCGCAATGTGCCCTTGGGTCGCGACTGGAAGTCGACGATGGCTTCCTCGGCCTCGCGAAAGCCATCGAACAAGTGGCGGCAATGCCGGTAGTAGAGCGCGCCGGCGTCGGTGAGACGCGTCTGGCGCGTGGTGCGGTATAGAAGCGTCGTGCCCAACTGGCTTTCGAGCTGGCCGACAAGACGGCTCACATGCGAAGTGGAAACCTTCAGATGCCGCGCAGCGGCGGAAAACGTGCCTAAGCGAGCGACTTCGATGAAAGCCTCGATGCGATCCCAGCGCTGCATTGTTGCTCCACGGCAATAATGTTGTGATGTCGTAAGCATTTATCCAAGCGCGCCCACTGCCTAGACTGGTGGGGTTAACCACGCGCGCCTAGACTGCCTTTGCTGGCGCATCGGGCGCCGCCACGATCGACGAAGGAGAATGCCTGATGAAATCACGCGCCGCCATCGCTTGGGAAGCCGGCAAACCGCTGGAGATTGCCGAGATCGACGTCGAAGGGCCCAAGGCCGGCGAGGTACTGGTTCAGATCAAGGCGACCAGCGTCTGCCATACCGATGCCTATACCCTTTCCGGGGCCGATCCGGAAGGCAACTTTCCGGCGGTGCTAGGCCATGAAGGGGCAGGCGTCGTCCAGGAAGTCGGCGAGGGCGTCACCGGCCTCGAGCCCGGCGATCACGTCATCCCGCTGTATACTGCCGAGTGCGGTCAGTGCAAGTTCTGCCTCTCCGGCAAGACCAACCTGTGCAGTTCGGTCCGTGCAACCCAGGGCAAGGGCGTGATGCCCGACGGCACCTCGCGTTTTTCCAGGGACGGCCAATCGCTGCATCACTACATGGGCTGCTCGACGTTCAGCGAATATACCGTGCTGCCGGAAGTCTCGCTGGCGAAGGTGTCTTCTGCAGCGCCACTGGACAAGATCTGCCTGCTGGGCTGTGGCGTCACCACCGGCATCGGCGCGGTGATGAACACTGCCAAGGTCGAGCCAGGTGCCACTGTCGCCGTGTTCGGCCTGGGGGCCATCGGCTTGGCGGTCATTCAGGGCGCACAGATGGCCAAGGCGAGCCGTATCATCGCCATCGACGTCAATCCCGACAAGTTCGAGCTGGCGCGTCAGTTTGGTGCCACCGACTTCGTCAACCCGAAGGACTACTCGGACCCCATCCAGCAGGTGATCGTCGACCTGACCGATGGCGGCGTCGATTACTCCTTCGAATGCATCGGCAACGTCAACGTCATGCGCAGTGCACTGGAGTGCTGTCACAAGGGCTGGGGCGAATCGATCATCATCGGCGTGGCCGGCGCCGGTGAAGAAATTTCCACGCGGCCGTTCCAACTGGTGACCGGGCGCGTCTGGAAGGGCTCCGCCTTCGGTGGCGTCAAGGGCCGCAGCGAACTGCCGGGTTACGTCGACGATTACATGAACGGCAAGCTCAAGATCGATGAGTTCGTCACCCAGGATATGGCGTTCGAGGAGATCAACGAGGCGTTCGAGTTGCTGCACGCCGGCAAGAGCATTCGTACCGTGTTGCACTTTTGACACGCGCCCGAAGCTGCGAGAAAAGCGTTTGATTGATCGCGCCCGATGCCGCGCGATTGATATGCGGGCGCCAATATCGGCGCCCGCTCCGGCATGATACAAGGAGGATACATGACCATATCCGAATCGTTGGAGCTGGTCTCCGCCACCAAGTCGTTCGGCGGCTGGCTGAAGCGTTACAAGCATCACTCGCGCGCGCTCGACTGCGAGATGGTCTTCGCCATTTACCTGCCTCCCCAGGCGGAAACCGACAAGGTGCCGCTGCTATGGTGGCTCTCGGGGCTGACCTGCAACGACGAGAACTTCATGCAGAAGGCCGGCGCGCATCGCGTGGCCGCTGAGCTGGGCATGGCCATCATCTGTCCGGATACCAGTCCGCGTGGCACCGATCTACCCGGCGAGCACGACAGTTACGACTTCGGGTCGGGGGCAGGCTTCTACGTCAATGCTATCCAGGCGCCGTGGTCCAAGCACTACCGCATGTACGACTACGTCACGGAAGAGCTTCCCTCGGTGGTGCGCCAACATTTTCCGCTCAACGGGCGGGAAGCTATCAGTGGGCACTCCATGGGCGGTCATGGCGCGCTGGTGTTGGCTCTGCGTCAACCTGGTCGTTACGCTTCTGTGTCGGCGTTCGCCCCGGTGGTCAACCCCATCGTCTCGCCTTGGGGGCAGAAGGCCTTCACTGCCTATCTCGGCGAGGATCACGGCAAATGGACGCAATACGACGCCTGCGAACTGATCGCTAAGGGGGCATCACGCCAGCCGCTGTTCATCGATCAGGGCGAGGCGGATAACTTCCTCGATGAACAGCTCATGCCCGAGCGCATCGAAGCCACCTGCGAGAAGCATGACCATCCGCTGACCCTGCGCCGTCAGCCGGGTTATGATCATAGTTATTTCTTCATCGCTACCTTCATCGAAGAGCATCTGCGCTATCACGCCGAGCATCTGCAGCGAAAGCGTTAGACGCCACGCCGGACTCATGCCCCGCCCAGATGAATTGGTGTGGGGCATTTTTTTGAAAGCGTCATAAATATGTCGTTTTTGATAGCGTGAAACGACGCTTTTAGATACGTTGAGGGGGCGTCATCTCGTCACACTCAAGACGTTGAAACCAACTTCCTACAATGACAATACACCCCTGGTGAAGCACTACCAGTGGCTCCGACCGTGACCCGAGGAGAACCGCTGATGGCCATGACGAGCGATCGTCCCGCGCCGCCTACCGCCCCCGATGCGCCGCTGCGTTTAGGGTTCTTGTTGATGGATAATTTCACGCTGATCTCGTTGGCCTCGGCGGTGGAGCCGTTGCGTATGGCCAACCAACTGGCCGGGCGTGAACTGTACCAGTGGACCACGCTGAGTACGGATGGCGAGGCGGTACGGGCCAGCGATGGTTTGCTGATCACGCCCGATAACGGCATGCACGAGCCGCTGGCGCTCGATATGGTGTTCGTGTGTGGCGGTGTCGGCATCCAGTGTCATGTCACGCGTGAACATGTGCTGTGGCTTCAGGCCCAGGCGCGCCAGTCGCGACGTATAGGTGCGTTGTGCACCGGCAGTTGGGCGCTGGCCAAGGCGGGGCTGCTCGACGGCTACGAATGCAGCATTCACTGGGAATTCCAGGCCGCCGCACAAGAGGCCTATCCGCGTGCCACGCTGACCACCCGGTTGTTCTCGATCGATCGTGACCGCGCCACGGCGTCTGGTGGGACCGCGCCGCTGGACATGATGTTGACGCTGATTGGCCGTGACCACGGCCGCGAGCTGTCGGCGGCGATCTCCGATATGTTCATCTGCGACCGCGTGCGCGGCGAACAAGACCAACAACGTGTGCCTCTGCGGCATGTGCTGGGTACCAGCCAGCCGAAGCTGCTCGAGATCGTGGCGCTGATGGAAGCCAACCTGGAAGAGCCCATTGCCCTTGACGAGTTGGCGAACTACGTACATGTCTCGCGCCGCCAACTCGAGAGATTGTTCCAGAAATATCTGAGCTGCTCGCCGTCGCGCTATTATCTCAAGCTGCGTCTGACTCGCGCCCGGCAACTGCTACGTCAGACCTCGATGTCGATCATCGAAATCGCCTCGGTCTGCGGGTTCGTCTCCACACCGCATTTTTCCAAATGCTATCGGGAATACTTCGGTACGCCGCCGCGCGACGAACGGCAGATGCGTCTGGCGAGCGCCAGCGTGACGCTGACGCCCGCCAATCTGAGCACGGGCAATGAAGACGACGCCTATGTTGCGCCGCGCGCCTCCAGTGCGATGCAGGCCCTGGCCCAGGCGCAGGGTGAGCCCACCTACGCGAGTGTGCATTTGGGATAGCGCGTGTTTGCGTTATTCATGCGGCCGAGATGCCGCTTCTTCCGGGGCCGTCCGATCATCGGGTGGCCTCGTTGCGTTAAGGCCGATGACAAGGCGTGACGCATTTGGAATTTTCCTCGTCGCTTCCAAGCGTCGGCGGTCTCGGGGACGGGGCTAAGCTGGCCGCATGACGCCATCCCCGGGAGCGAGACCCATGACCGCGCAAGCGCTGCACGACGACGCCATCGTTATCGATGGCCTGATCATCGCCAAATGGAACCGTGAACTGCTCGAAGACATGCGTCGGGGCGGTTTGACCGCCGCCAACTGTACCGTCTCGGTGTGGGAAGGGTTTCAAGCCACCGTCGACAACATCGTCCAGACCAATGCACTACTTGCGGCGTGCGATGATCTGGTGCGACCCGTGCACACCACCGTCGATATCACCCGCGCCAAGGAAGAAGGCAAGACCGGCATTATCTACGGCTTCCAGAACGCCCACGCCTTCGAGGATCAGATCGGTTACGTCGAGGTCTTCAAGCGCCTTGGCGTGGGTATCGTGCAGATGTGCTACAACACCCAGAATCTGGTCGGCACCGGCTGTTACGAGCGCGACGGCGGGCTTTCCGGCTTCGGTCGCGAGATCGTCGCCGAGATGAATCGCGTGGGTGTGATGTGCGACTTGTCCCACGTCGGCGAGACCACCTCCCGCGACGTCATCGAGACGTCTGAGAAGCCGGTCTGCTACTCCCATTGCCTGCCGTCCGGCCTCAAGGAACACCCCCGCAACAAGTCCGACGCCGAGTTGCGCTTCATCGCCGAGAATGGCGGTTTCGTCGGCGTGACCATGTTCACCCCCTTCCTGCGTGCAGGTGTCGACGCCACTGTCGACGACTACGTCGAAGCCATCGAATACGTGATGAACATCGTCGGCGAGGACGCCATCGGTATCGGCACCGATTTCACCCAGGGGCAGGATCAAGCCTTCTTCGAGTGGCTGACCCACGACAAGGGCTACGCCCGGCGCCTGACTAACTTCGGCACCATCATCAACCCCGAGGGCATTCGCACCATCGGCGAGTTCGGCAACCTCACCGAGGCGCTCTTGCGACGCGGCATGAGCGAGCGACAGGTGCGCAAGATCATGGGTGAGAACTGGATGCGAGTGTTGAAAGAGGTCTGGGGAGAATAAGTCACGAGCGGCGAGCCACGGGCCGCGAGCCATCATGCCGCTCGAAGCTCGAAGCTCGAAGCTCGAAGCCGCGCCAGGGCCATAACAATCAGCAAGATTTGAGGAATACGACCGTGACCAAGATGCCTCCCGAATTGCCCATCGAGGTGGATAGCGAGACCGGCGTGTGGACGACCGATGCGCTGCCCATGCTCTATGTGCCGCGCCATTTTTTCGTCAACAACCACGTCGCCGTGGAGCAGGCGCTAGGCATCGAGACCTACGCCGAGATTCTTTACCAGGCCGGTTACAAGAGTGCCTGGCACTGGTGCGAGAAAGAAGCCGAATGCCATGGCCTGGAAGGCGTGGATGTCTTCGAACATTACATGAAGCGGCTCTCGCAACGGGGCTGGGGGCGCTTCTTCACCGAAGCGTTCGATCTCGATGCGGGCAACGCCCGCGTACGCCTGGAAGATAGCGCCTTCGTCTATCAGCAGGGCAAGGTCGGCCACAAGGTGGATTACATGTTCACTGGCTGGTTCGCCGGGGCGATGGATCAGATTCTCGCCGCGCAAGGCAGTGAATTGCGCACCGTCGCCGAGCAGACCCAAAGCGCCGCCGAGCCGGGCTGCGATGTCGGCTACTTCCAGGTCACGCCCCGCTCCCCAACTGCCGGCTGAGGTTTCCACGATGGCATTCGACGCACTTTTCCAACCCATCGAAATCGGCAAGCTGACCATTCGTAACCGCGTGGTCAGCACCGCTCATGCCGAGGTTCATGCCACCGATGGCGGCATGACCACCGATCGCTACGTCAAATACTACGAAGAAAAGGCCAAAGGCGGCGTGGGCCTTTCTATCTGCGGCGGCTCGTCGCCGGTGTCGATCGACAGCCCCCAGCCCTGGTGGAGTTCGGTGAATCTGACCACCGACCGCATCATTCCGCATTTCCAGAACCTCTCGGCTGCCGTTCACAAGCACGGCGGCAAGATCATGATCCAGATCACCCACATGGGGCGTCGCTCGCGGTGGGATGGTCACGATTGGCCGGTGCTGCTGTCGCCCTCGGGAATTCGTGAGCCAGTGCATCGCTCGACCTGCAAGACCATCGAAGAAGAAGACATCTGGCGGATCATCGACGATTTCGCCCAGGGCGCGCGGCGTGCGAAAGAAGGCGGTCTGGACGGCGTCGAGCTGTCCGCCGTGCACCAGCATCTGATCGACCAGTTCTGGAGCCCGCGCGTCAACAAGCGTACCGATGAATGGGGTGGCAGCTTCGAGGGCCGCATGCGCTTCGGCATGGAAGTGCTCAAGGCGGTACGTGCCGAGGTCGGCGACGATTTCGTGGTTGGCATGCGCATCTGTGGCGACGAGTTTCACCCGGATGGCCTGACCCACGATGATATGAAGGACATCGCCGCCTACTACGATGCTACCGGTCAGATCGACTTCTTCGGCGTGGTGGGGTCGGGCTGCGATACTCACGACACCCTGGCCAACGTGATCCCCAACATGGCCTACCCGCCGGAGCCGTTCCTGCACCTGGCGGCGGGTATCAAGGAGGTGGTCGGCGCGCCGGTGATCCACGCCCAGAACATCAAAGATCCCACTCAGGCCAACCGTATTCTCGAAGGCGGTCATGTCGACATGGTGGGCATGACCCGGGCACACATCGCTGACCCGCACCTGATCGCCAAGGTCCAGATGGGACAGACCGACCGGATCAAGCAGTGCGTGGGCGCCAACTACTGCATCGATCGCCAGTACCAGGGCCTCGACGTGTTGTGCATCCAGAATGCGGCGACCTCCCGCGAATACATGGGCCTACCGCACGAGATCGAGAAAAGCGCCGGCCCTCAGCGGCGCGTGGTGGTCGTAGGCGGCGGTCCGGGGGGCATGGAAGCGGCACGCGTCGCCGCCGAACGCGGCCACGCGGTGACGCTCTTCGAAGGTGCCGAAGCGTTAGGAGGGCAGGTTACGCTGGCCGCCAAGGCGCCGCAGCGCGATCAGATCGCCGGCATTACGCGCTGGTTTCAGCTCGAACTGACGAGGCTCAAGGTCGATGTCCGCCTGGGTGTGCACGCCGACGAGGCGACGATCAATGATCTGCGTCCCGATATCGTCGTCCTCGCCACTGGCGGCCAGCCGTTTCTGACCCAGGTACCGGAATGGGGGTATGCACAAGATCGCGACGAAAGCTTGGTCGTCAGCGCTTGGGATGTCCTCGGTGGTGACGTGGCGCCGGGCAACAACGTGCTGGTCTACGACACCATCTGCGAATTCACCGGGGTCTCGGTGGCCGACTACCTGGCCGACAAAGGCGCCCAGGTGGAGATCGTCACCGATGACACCAAGCCCGGGAGCGCGGTCGGCGGCACGACCTTCCCGACCTACTACCGTAGCCTTTACGAGAAGGAGGTCATCATGACCTCGGACCTGGCGCTGCATAAGGTCTATCGCGAGGGCACGTCGCTGGTGGCGGTGCTGGAGAACGAATACACCGGCGTCCAGGAAGAGCGCGTGGTCGATCAGGTAGTGGTCGAAAATGGCGTGCGCCCGGATGAATCGCTTTATTACACGCTCAAGGAGCGCTCGCGCAATCACGGACAACTCGATCTCGAAGCGCTCTACGCCGCCGCGCCGCAACCCAGCCTGGCGACGCTGGACGACGACGCACAATCCGGCTTCCTGCTATTCCGAGTGGGCGACTGCACGGCGCCGCGCAATACGCATGCGGCGATCTATGATGCCCTGCGGATCTGCAAGGATTTCTGAAGGCGCTTCGAGTCAGCCACGAGCTTCGGGCAACGAGCCGCGAGCAACACTGTAGCTCGAAGCCCGCAGCTCGTAGCTCGTAGCCCCAAAGTGAGGTGGTTAATATGCTCGATATCCTCTTGCCGATACTGCTCTTCGCTGCCTTGGCATTGGCGGCGCTCGGCGCCTGGCGGCGTGTGCGCCTGTGGCGTCGGGGACGAGCGTCGCAGGTATCTATCTTCCGCGGCTTGATCGCGATGCCACGCCGTTATCTGGTCGACCTGCACCATGTGGTGGCGCGCGACAAGGTGATGGCCAACACCCACGTGGCTACTGCCGGCGGTTTCGTCGCCGCGATGGGGCTGGCGATCGTCGTCCATGGCCTGGGCCTCGGCTCTGGCTGGGTTAGCGGCGTCTTGGGCTGGTTGCTGCTGGCGGCGAGCGCGACGATGTTCGCAGGCAGCCTGTTCGTTGCCCGGCGTCGGCGCGATCCACCGGCGCGCCTGTCGAAGGGCCCCTGGATGCGTCTGCCCAAGAGTCTGATGGCTTTCTCGCTGGGCATCTTCGTGGTGACCCTGCCGGCGGTGGACATGCTGCCCGCCGACGCTGGTGGCTGGTTGGTCGCACTGGTGCTGGCCGCCGTGGTGGCCTGGGGACTGGCGGAAATGGTGGTAGGCATGACCTGGGGCGGGCCGATGAAGCATGCCTTCGCCGGTGCCTTGCATCTGGCCTTTCATCGCCGTCCCGAGCGCTTTTCCGATACGCAACACGGTGGCTATCCACCCACCGGTCTCAAGGCGCTCGATCTCGACGATACCGAGGCGCCATTGGGTGTTGGCCAGCCCACCGATTTCACCTGGAACCAGTTGCTGGGCTTCGATGCCTGCGTGCAATGCGGGCGCTGTGAAGCGGTCTGCCCGGCCTTCGCCGCGGGTCAGCCGCTCAATCCCAAGAAGCTTATTCAGGACATGGTGGTGGGCATGGCCGGGGGCAGCGACGCCCAATATGCCGGTTCTCCCTACCCGTCACCCGAGCTCGGAGACAAGCCGGTCGGCGAGCACCAGGGCTCACCGCATGGTCCTATCGTCTCGCCGGCTTCCACAAAAGATGGCAAGGCGTTGGTCGATGCCGAGACGCTGTGGTCCTGCACCACCTGCCGTGCCTGTGTCGAGGAATGCCCGATGATGATCGAGCACGTCGATGCCATCGTCGACATGCGCCGTCATCTGACCCTCGAAGAAGGCGCGACCCCCGGCAAGGGCGCCGAGGTGATCGACAATCTAATTGCCACCGACAACCCTGGCGGTTTCGATCCCGGCGGGCGGCTCAACTGGGCGGCGGATCTCGAGCTACCGTTGATGGCCGACGTCGAGCGTGCCGAGGTGTTGCTGTGGTTGGGTGACGGCGTCTTCGATATGCGTAACCAACGCACGTTGCGTGCCCTGGTCAAGGTGTTGCGTGCTGCCGATGTCGATTTCGCCGTGCTTGGCAATGAAGAGCGTGATAGTGGCGATGTGGCGCGCCGTCTCGGGGATGAGGCAACCTTCCAGTCGCTGGCGCGGCGCAACATCGCCACGCTTTCCCAGTATCGCTTCGGTTGTGTCGTCACCTGCGATCCGCACAGCTTTCACGTGCTCAAGAATGAATACGGTGCCTTCTATCCAGAAGGGCAGGAAGCGGGCTACCCGGTCTGGCATCACAGCACTTTCATCAATCAGTTGATCGAGGCGGGTCGGTTGCGACTAGCGCCGGGTCAAGCGGCGCGCGTGACCTATCACGACCCTTGCTACCTGGGCCGCTACAACGGTGAATACGAAGCACCTCGCGCGGTGCTGCAAGCGCTGGGTGTCGAGCTGGTCGAGATGCAGCGCTCGGGCTATCGCTCGCGTTGCTGTGGCGGCGGTGGCGGGGCGTCGGTCACCGATGTTCCCGGCAAGCAACGTATCCCTGACATGCGCATGGGTGACGTGCGCGAGACCCAGGCCGAGCAGGTCGTGGTGGGTTGCCCACAATGCACGGCCATGTTCGAAGGTGTCGTCCCACCAGCGGGCGACGAAGAGGTCGCGGTCAAGGACATTGCCGAGATGGTCGCCACCGCACTGGATACCACGCCGGAGGCACCGCTTGCGCCGCGTGATGCCTCGACTGCGCAGGCCACCGAGGAGGTCATGTCATGAGCGATCTTCCGCGTCGCGATCCCCGCCAGGAATGGATCGCCCGCAATCGTCTGCATCCGCGCCATGCTGAAGTCCTCCTGGCGACGGGCCAGGGGGCGACCAGTGAATGGAGGGGTCCGAATGGTCTCGTGCGCAAGAATCCGCATGCGGTGGGCTTCGTCGGCCCCAATGGCGTGAAGCGTATCGACCGCAGCGGCACACAACAGGGCGCGGGTAGTGGCGGTGCGGCGACACCGCCTGCCGAGCGCAAGCCGTTGGTCGAGATCGAAGCGCCGGACTTCATGATCGCCGTGGTGCCGGACATGGCCGGCGGCCGCTTGAGCGGGCATGACCGGGATCTGCTTGGCCTGGCGCGCCAGCTCGCCGATGCCGATCCTGCCGCTCGGGGCGCGGTGGTGGCCGTGGTGTTCGGTCCCCACAAGGAGGCGAACTTCGGTGAAGCGGGTATCGACCGACTGCTGCATCTCGATTCACCGGAAGTTGCGGGCTATGCCCCCGAGACGTGCCTGGGAGCGCTGGTCATGGCCGAGGAGGCCTGGGCACCACGTCATTGGCTGCTGCCGGATTCCAAGTTGGGCGGCGGCGAGCTGGGACGGCGTTTGGCGGTGCGTCTCGGCGAGCGACCGGCGACAGGCGTCTGGCAGGTCGACGCAGATGCCGAGGCTGTCATGGGCTGGCATTGCACGGCGCGGGGCGCGGCGGGGTCGCTTGACATTCGGCGCCCATTGCCGCGAATCGCCCTGGCCTTGGCCGAATGTGCTGAGCCGGTCAGCGAGACGCGTCACGCTGCCGCCGAACTGGTCTTGCCTCAGCCGTTGCCGTCGACCTTGTCGCGTATCCAGGATCTCGGTCAGGTGAGTGTCGACCCGTCTGGCGTGGCGCTGTCCGAGGCGGAGTTCATTCTCTCCGCCGGCAATGGCGTCAAGGACTGGCCAGGCTTCCATCATGCCGCCGAGGTGTTGGGGGCTACCGAAGGCGCCTCACGTGTGGCGGTGGATGATGGTTTCATGGCCCGTGACCGTCAGGTAGGCGCCACCGGCACCTGGGTGACGGCACGGGTCTATGTGGCCGTGGGCATCAGCGGTGCCATCCAACATCTACAGGGTATTCAGACCTGCGACAAGGTGGTGGCGATCAACATGGACCCTGGGTGTGACATGATCAAACGCGCCGATCTCGCGGTGATCGGGGACTCGACTCAAATACTCGAGGCGCTGGTCGCCCTGGTGGCACAGGCACGAGAGGAGAAGCGCGATGCAGCCTGAATCCGCCATGACGCCAGGACTCGAAGTGACGGTGCTGGTTTCCGTCGGCCGTCACCCGCTGACTGGTCGGACGCGGCGTGCCGACCAGGATGCCCGGGGTGTGGAGCTGGCGCGCTCCCTGGGGGATGCCCAGGTGCGTCTGCTGCATGCCGGCCTGCAGGATGAGAGCAGCGAAGCGGCATTGCGCGGCTATCTGGGCATGGGCTTCACCGAATTGTCGCTACTCGAGCAGCCCGAGGGCGCCGATGTGCTGCCTGCGCTTGCCGAGGCCCTGGATGCGACGTCGCCGCACCTGGTGATTGCCGGCGAACGTGCCGAACGGGGCGAAGGATCGGGGCTGTTGCCCTATCTGCTTGCCGAACGCCTTGGCTGGCCTCTGGTGAGTGGCCTGGCGGCGGTGGAAAGCGTCGAGGACGGTGTGGCGACCTTGCTCCAGGCCCTGCCGCGAGGTCAGCGGCGGCGACTCAAGGTTCGCCTGCCGGCCATCGTTACCGTCGACGATGCGGCCCCCACGCCGCGCCAGAGCGCCTACGGGCCGGCCCGACGCGGCGCGTTCGAGATGACGACAGGGCCGGTGAGCGATGATGAAGAGTGGGCTGCATGGCAAGTGCAACCCGCGCGCCAGCGTCCCAAACGCCTCAAGATCGTCAAGGCCGCCTCGGCACGGGACCGCTTCAAGGCCGCCGCCGCCAAGTCCGAAGGTGGCGGCGGGCAGGTGCTGACGGACGTGACCCCGACCCAGGGCGCCGAGGCGATCCTCACGCTACTGCGTGAAGAAGACGTATTGCGGTGAGGGACTCGTTGTTGAGAGGGCTGGGGAAGCCATCGGTGTAAACGCATGTGGGGCGCTTTGCGCGTATTTTCCGTCGCCTTATGGCAAAGCTTTGCAGCGAAGTAGCGCAGAGTAGGAGAATCGCAAATAATCGATGGAGTCCTCGCATGCGCAAGATGTCATTTCGTTCTTCGCTCACCTTGTTGCCGTTGGCGTGGCTTGCTGCCGGACCGGCACAAGCCGATCTCGACACCGTGCGCTTCGGAGTACCGCCGTGGCCGGGGGTAACGGTCAAGTCGGAGGTCGCGTCACAACTTCTCGGTGCCATGGGGTATCGCACCGAGCAAAGCGAGCTGGCGGTGGGCGTCATTCTCAATGGCTTGACCAGCGACGACCTCGACGTCTATCTCGGTGGCTGGTATCCCATCGAAGAGGAAATGATCGAACCGCTGGTCGCCGATGACAAAGTCGTCAAGCTCGCGAAAAACATCGATGACGCCAACTCGGGGCTGGTGGTACCGGAATATGTCCACGAGGCGGGCGTCGACAGCGTCGCCGATCTCGATCGATACCGGGAGCGGTTCGATGGCGAGATTCAAGGTATTGAAGCTGGCACTGGCATCAACGACGCCATTCTGGCCGCCATCGACGAGAATAAAGCAGGACTCGGCGACTGGGAGCTGCGCGAGAGTTCGACCTCGGCGATGCTTGCCTACGCCGAGCAGAAGATCGCCAACCGAGAGTGGGTGACGTTCGTCGGTTGGGAACCGCACTGGATGAACGTCAGCTACGATCTTTATTACCTGAAGGATGCCGACAATAGCGGCGTTGCCGATATCAAGAGCACGGTCTGGACCGTGGTGCCGGCCGGTCTAAAAGCGGAAGATGCCAACCTCTATCGTTTCCTGTCGCAGTATCGGGTCGCGATCGAGGATCAGAACGCGTGGATCTACGAGTACAGCTATGAGGAGCGACCCGCCGACGAAGTCGCCAGCGAGTGGATCCGCAACCACTACGATACCGTGGCGCAGTGGCTGGAGGGTGTGACCACCAAGGCGGGTGAACCGGCCATCGACGCGGTCAAGGCACAGCTAGGAAACTGACGGTCGCGCGACGTTTCAGGCGTCGCCAAGGCGAGTGTGCATCGCCTGACAGAAATCCTGCCAGGCGGCGGCCATGTCGGGCAGTTCGGCGTGGCCGTGCAGTGCCGAATGAACCATGTTCGGCGCGCATCGGTAGCCGACCGAGGCGCCGGCCGCACGCCAGCGTTCGATGGCCTGCTCCAGCGGCCGCGTCAGTGGGTCGTGCTCCACTGCCAACGCTTCGATGCGCATGGCGGGCGGGGTATGTGGGTCGAGCTGGGGCACGTCGTGGGCGGCCATCTCCCACAACGAGAGAATATCCGCGCGCGACAGTAGCGGTGCGTCCGAGCCAAGAGTCTCGGCTGTCGGCGTGCCTACCACCGGATAGATCACGCCCAGGAGTCCCGACCACTGGCTCGCGCCCGTGATGTCGAGTGCCAGTCGACCGCCGGCGCTGTCACCGATCACGGCGGCGGGCGCGAGCGCCTCCACCACCATGCGGCAATCGTCCAGCGCTTCACCGTAGTGCGCTTCCGGCAGTAAGCGGTATTCAACGCTGATGACTTCGCGTTCGAGCCGCTCGGCGAGATCGGCGGTGATCCCGTGGTGGCTCTTCGCCGATCCCAGGTTCCAACCACCGCCATGCACATAGACGAGGCACTCGCCCATGGTCTGTGCCGGCAGGAAGCGGCGTACGGCGACACCGGCTACAACGTCGTCGCTGACCTGCATGCCTTCCGGATCGGCCGGACGATATTCGGCATGCAGGGCTTCATAGAGGCGTCTACGTTCGCTGAGCGGGGCATCGGCGTGATCGTCGATCGGCGCCAGGCGTTGAATGAACGACTCGATCTGCATTCGAAAGCTCCTCCTATATCTCAACTCATGCTATCCCTGACCGAGGTTTCTTTTCCATGTGCTCGGGCAGGCCGCTGACCAGGAAGATGCTGACCACACCGCCGCCCAGGGCGATCCACAGTGGCGCGGCGGGCGCCCAAATCGCGGCGACCGGCCCTAGCAGCATTACGCCGAGGGCCGCCAGCGCGTTGGCCAGGCCCAGCGCCATGCCCGATCCCAGCGAACGATTCTCGGGCAGGATATCCTGGGCGATGAGGATGCCCAGCGGCAAGGTCGCGAACAGGCTGATGCCCAGCACGCCGAGCACGATCCATAGCCAGATGCCTTCGGCCAACAGGAAAGCTGCCAGCATGATGACCGAGACGCTCATGGCGACGCTCAATACCGGGCGGCGACCGAAGCGATCCGAGAGCCGCCCGCCGCCGAGGTTGCCGATTACACCGACGACCATCAGGACGCTGATGAAACTGGCGCCGGTGGTCAGGTCGCCGCCGCCCTGGGCCCACATCAGTGGCACATAGGTCACTACCGAGAGAATCATCAGCGAGCGCAGCGTGGAAAACGCCACCAGCCGCGATAACGGGCCGGCATGCAGACGCCAGGCGATAGGGGTGGCATCCGCAGCGCGTGGCGGCAGACGCGGCGCCCAGTGCAGCATGAACGGCAGTGTGACGAGTGCGGGCAGGGCGAGCAGCCACAGGTAACCCAGGCCCCACTGCACCACCACCCAGCTCGCCAGAGCCGGCCATACGCCGCGACCTACCTCACCGCCGACCATGAAGATCGACATCGCGGTCCCCGGGCGCTCGCCACCCAGACGACGAATGCCGGCCAGTGCCTGGGGGTGGAAGAAGGCGTTGGAGATTCCAATCAACAGCAGGATGCCGAGCAGAGGCCAGAAACCCGAGGCAAAGCCTACCAGGGCGCCGCCCAGCGACGAACCGGCGAGCCCCAGGGCGACCATGACACGACCACCGACACGGTCGGCGAAAATCCCCACCAGTGGTTGCAGTGCCTGGCCCATCAACAAGGCCGCCATGATCGTACCCGCCAGTGCCACGGATAGATTGAGCGAGATTAGAATCGCCGGCAGCACGCCCGGTAGATAATTGGCGGCGCCGTCGTTGAGAAAATGCGCCCAGCTCATGCCGGTCAGGCGAGCGGGGTAGGATTGGGAACGAGATGAGGCGGTGGCGGTCGAGGCCTCCATGGTGAGCTCCGGTGGCGTGTGGGCGGTGGATACGCTTCGGGGTAGGGCGTATTTCGATCACTGCTTGAATAGCATGCCCCTGGAGCCGGAACAAGTCGCGCTTATGGTAAGGGCGCGAACGGTAAGCGAGGCCGCGGTTGGCACGGCAATGTCTCTTTTGAGCATGGCGATGACTCGCTGGGAACAGTACGTGCCGACAAGAGGGCTATGGTCGAAGAGTGGCGTTGACGCCACGACGCCTCTCACTACGAAACCAAAGGACAATAGCCATGAGTGCAGCCAACCGCGGCGTGATCTACATGGGCGCCGGCCATGTCGAGGTCCAACCGATTCCTTTTCCCGAACTGGCGCTGGGCAATCGCAAATGCGAGCACGGCGTGATTCTCAAGGTCATCACCACCAACATCTGTGGCAGCGACCAGCACATGGTACGCGGACGCACCACCGCACCCAGCGGCATGGTACTCGGGCACGAAATCACCGGCGAAGTCGTCGAGTGCGGGCGTGACGTCGAGTTCATCGGCGTCGGCGATGTCGTCTCGGTGCCCTTCAACATCGCCTGCGGGCGTTGCCGCAACTGCAAGGAAGGCCAGACCGGCATCTGCCTCAACGTCAATCCCGCGCGTCCGGGTGCCGCCTATGGTTATGTCGACATGGGCGGCTGGGTCGGTGGCCAGACCGAATACGTCATGGTGCCCTATGCGGACTTCAATCTGTTGAAGTTCCCCGACCGCGATATCGCCATGGACAAGATCCGCGACCTGACGTTGCTCTCCGATATCTTCCCCACCGGCTTCCACGGCTGTGCCACCGCCGGCGTCGGTCCCGGCAGCACCGTCTACATCGCCGGGGCCGGTCCGGTCGGCCTGGCGGCAGCGGTTTCCGCTCAACTGTTGGGTGCCGCCTGCGTCATCGTCGGCGATATGAACCCGCAGCGTCTCGGTCAGGCCGAAAGCTTCGGCTGCGAGACCCTGGACCTGCGCCAGGACACGCCGATGGCGGACATGCTGGAACCCATCCTCGGCGCACGTGAAGTGGACAGCGCGGTGGATGCAGTGGGCTTCGAAGCACGTTGCCACGGCCACAACCACGCGCATGAGCAGCCTGCCACGGTGCTCAATGCCTGCATGGACGTCACTCGGGCAGGCGGTCAGATCGGCATCCCCGGGCTTTACGTCACCGAAGACCCCGGCGCCGAGAGCCAGGAAGCCCAACATGGCAACCTCTCGATGCGTCTCGGTCAGGGCTGGGCCAAGTCACATTCCTTCCATACCGGCCAGTGCCCGGTGATGAAGTACCACCGGCAACTGATGCAGGCGATTCTGTTTGACAAGGTGAATATCGCCGATGCGGTCAATGTCGAGGTCATCTCCCTGGACGAAGCACCGCGCGGCTACGCGGACTTCGACGGTGGCGTGGCCAAGAAATTCGTCATCGATCCGCACGGCAGCGTGGCCGCCTGAGTGGCATTGAATGGCCCCGGCACGAGACCGGGGCTAACATGCAACGAATACCTGTCTCAGGACAGGCCGATCTCCGGGGCTGTTCTCCATGGCGGTCCGTACCGCCGACCAGCTCGCTCCCGGGCAAGTCAGTGCCTACCGATAATAATGAGCACGCCATGACCGTCGAGACTCACACTCCCAAGCGTCGTTTCCGCGGCAAGCTCCGTGGTCGTGATCTGCCCCCCGTCGCCCTGGCGGCGCTTCGCCAGCTCCTCGGCGATGAGCGCGAGGACGGCGAACGGCGCCGCCGCGACCTCCTGATCGAGCATCTACATACCCTCCAGGATGCCCATGGATACTTATCGCTGGTGACGCTCCGAGCGCTGGCCGCCTACATGAACTTGCCCATGGCAGCGGTTTACGAGACGGCGACCTTTTATGCCCACTTCGATGTGGTCCACGACGACCAGGCGCCACCGCCCGAGGTGACGGTGCGGGTTTGCGATTCGCTTTCCTGCCGGCTGGCCGGCGCCGCAGCCCTCAAGGAGGAACTGACGGCCGGGGTCGATCCAGAGGCAGTCAAGGTGGTACGTGCCCCCTGTATGGGCCGCTGTGACACCGCGCCGGTGGTGGAGGTGGGGCATCACCATGTACTTTTCGCCACACACGAAGGGGTGGAATCGGTGATCGATACCGGCCACTACCATCCCGAGGCGATTCTCTGGCAACGCCTGGCGGATTATCGTGCCGAAGGCGGCTATGGGTTGCTTGCCGACTGCCACGCGGGACGCATCACGGTCGAGGCGCTGATGCAGACGCTGGAAGCCGCCAACTTGCGTGGCCTGGGCGGGGCCGGCTTCCCGACCTTCAAGAAATGGTATTTCGTGCGCCAGGAGACAGGCCCACGTTACTGCGCCATCAACGCCGACGAGGGCGAGCCCGGTACCTTCAAGGACCGCGTCTATCTGGAGCGCTCACCGCATCGCTTCCTCGAAGGGGCCCTGGTCAGCGCCTGGGCGGTGGAGGCCGAGGCGCTCTACATCTATCTACGCGACGAGTACCCGGGCCTTCATCGAGTACTGCGCGAGGCCATCGCCGAGCTCGAGGACGCTGGCCTGGTGGCGCCGGGCTATATCGTGATGCGCCGTGGCGCCGGTGCCTATATTTGCGGCGAGGAGTCAGCGATGATCGAGTCGCTGGAGGGTAAGCCCGGCAAGCCTCGTCATCGTCCTCCCTTCGTCGCCCAGAAGGGGCTCTTCGATCGCCCCACCCTGGTCAACAACGTGGAGACTGTCTATTGGATCCCGTTGATGTGGGAGAAGGGCGCCGACTGGTTTGCCAGCCAGGGCCGCCATGGCCGTGTGGGACTGCGCAGCTTCTCGGTCTCCGGCCGGGTCAAGCACCCCGGGGTTCATCTGGCCCCGGCGGGCATCACCCTCAATGAGTTGATCGATGAGTACTGCGGCGGCATGGCCGAGGGTCACCGCTTGGCCGCCTACCTGCCCGGCGGCGCCTCCGGCGGGATTCTTCCGGCGAGCAAGGCCGATATTCCGCTGGACTTCGATACTCTCCAGGCGGACGGCTGCTTCATCGGCTCGGCGGCGGTGATCGTGCTGTCCGACCAGGACGATCTGCGCGGCGTGGCCACCAACCTGTTGGCCTTTTTCGCCGACGAGTCATGCGGCCAGTGCACTCCTTGTCGGGTGGGCACCGAGAAAATGCTGACGCTGCTCGAGGGCGACGAATGGGACGCTGCGACCCTGACGCGCCTCTCCCAGGTGATGATGGATGCCTCCATCTGCGGCCTCGGCCAGGCGGCCCCCAACCCGGTACTGGGGCTGCTCAAGGATTTCCGCGGCGAACTCGCCGCCCAGAACGTAATCATCAAGGGATAAGGGAGACAGAGCATGAGCGAACAGAGCTCAAACGAAAGCTTCACCCTGACCCTGGATGGCGTGACAGTGAGCGCCAATGCAGGGGAGACCCTCTGGCAGGTGGCCAAGCGTGCCGGCGATACCATTCCGCATCTGTGTTTCAAGGACGCCAGCGGTTACCGCGCCGACGGCAACTGCCGCGCCTGCATGGTGGAAGTCGAGGGCGAACGCGCCCTGGCCGCCAGTTGCCTACGCGAGGCGGTCCCTGACATGGTGGTCCATAGCGCCGGCTCCGAGCGGGCCCGCACGGCCCGGGAAGGTGTCATGGAACTGCTGCTCGCCGACCAGCCGGCGCGCGATGATAGTCCCGACCGCTCGAGTCACTTCTGGGCCATGGCCGATCAGTTGGCCATCGATGCTTCTGCGGTGCGCCAGCGGCTACCGGCGCGGGCCGACCGCGCGTCGTCGACCGTGCACCATGTGAACCTTCCCGAACATTCCCTCAGGGCCTCATCGGCCCATGACGCCAGCCATTCGGCGATGAACGTCAATCTAGACGCCTGCATCGAGTGCAATCTCTGCGTGCGTGCCTGTCGCGAGGTGCAGGGCAATGACGTCATTGGATTGGCCCATCGCGGCGGCGCCTCCAAGATCGTCTTCGACTTCGACGATCCCATGGGTGAGAGCACCTGCGTGGCCTGCGGCGAGTGCGTCCAGGCCTGCCCGACCGGGGCGTTGATGCCGGCGACCCTGGTCGACGAGGCGGGACGTGGCGATTCAGCGGTGGCCGACCGTACCGTCGACTCCGTCTGTCCCTACTGCGGGGTGGGCTGCCAGCTCACCTACCATGTCAAGGACGACGCGATTCTCTTCGTTGAGGGGCGCGAGGGACCTTCCAATCAGAACCGCCTGTGCGTCAAGGGCCGCTTCGGCTTCGACTATCCGCGCCATCCGTCGCGGCTCACCACGCCGTTGATCCGTCGTTCCGGGGTGGCCAAGGGGCTCGATCCCGACTTCGACCCTGCTCAGCCGCTGACCCATTTCCGCGAGGCCAGTTGGGAAGAGGCGCTGGATCTGGCCGCCGGGGGGCTTGCCGATCTCAAGGCAAATCATGGCTCCGACGCCCTGGCCGGTTTCGGCAGCGCTAAATGCTCCAACGAGGAAGCCTGGCTGTTCCAGAAACTGGTGCGTACCGGCTTCGGTTCCAACCATGTCGATCACTGCACCCGACTCTGTCACGCAAGCTCGGTGGCCGCGCTCATGGAATGCATCGGCTCGGGGGCGGTGACGGCTTCCTTCATGCAGGCGCTCGAGGCCGAGGTCGTGATCCTCACCGGCTGCAATCCGGCGATCAACCACCCGGTGGCGGCCACCTACTTCAAGCAGGCGGCCAGGAACGGCACCAAGCTGATCATCCTCGACCCTCGTGGCCAGTCGCTGGACGCCTACGCCCACCGCAGCGTGCGCTTTACCCCTGGCGGCGATGTCTCGTTCTACAATGCCTTGCTCAACGTCATCATCAGTGAAGAGCTTTTCGATCAGGCCTATATCGATGCCCACACCGAGGGTTTCGAAGCACTCAAGACGCATGTGCGTGACATGACGCCCGAGGCGATGTCATCCGCCTGTGGTGTCGAGCCCGAGCAGATTCGCGAGATCGCGCGGCTCTATGCACAGGCCGAGCGGGCGATGATCTTCTGGGGCATGGGCATCTCCCAGCACGTGCATGGCACCGACAACGCCCGTTGTCTGATCTCGCTGGCATTGGCCTGCGGTCAGATCGGCCGCCCCGGTACCGGCCTGCATCCGCTGCGCGGTCAGAACAACGTGCAGGGCGCCTCCGATGCCGGCCTGATCCCCATGGTGCTGCCCGATTACCAGCCGGTGGGCGACGCCCAGGTGCGCAGTGCCTTCGAGGAGCTATGGAACACGCCGCTGAACGAAACGCCGGGACTCACCGTGGTCGAGATCATGAATGCTATCTCGGATGGCAGCATCAAGGGGATGTACATTCTCGGCGAGAATCCCGCGATGTCAGACCCCGATCTTGATCACGCACGCAAGGCGCTGGCCAAGCTCGAGCATGTTGTAGTGCAGGATCTGTTCGTCACCGAGACCGCGCAGTTCGCCGATGTGATCCTGCCGGCCTCGAGCTGGCCGGAAAAGGACGGCAGCGTGACCAATACCAACCGCCAGGTGCAACTCGGCCGTGCTGCCGTGCCGCTGCCCGGTGGGGCCAAGCCCGATTGGTGGATCATCCAGGCGCTTGCCAATCGCCTGGGGCTGGGCTGGGAGTACACGCATCCGCGTGAGGTGTTCGCCGAAATGAAGCAGGGCATGGCCTCGTTCGACCATATCTCCTGGGAGCGTCTCGAGCGAGAAAGCTCGGTGACCTATCCCTGTCCCGCCGAGGACGCTCCCGGTGCCGATGTGGTGTTCTCCGACGCCTTCCCCACCGCGAGCGGACGCGCGACGTTCACACCGACCCGGCCATTGCCGCCGGATGAATCCATCGATGACGACTATCCCACGGTGTTGATCACCGGCCGACAGCTTGAACACTGGCACACCGGCTCCATGACCCGGCGTACCCGGGTACTCGATGACCTCGAGCCCGAAGCGGTGGCAAGCCTCGCCCCGTCGGAGCTGGGCCGCCTGCGATTGTCACCGGGCGAGCCGGTCACCATCACCACCCGCCGCGGCAGTATCACCCTGAAGACACGTGCCGACCCATTGATGCAGCAAGGCATGGTGTTCGTGCCTTTCTGCTATCTGGAAGCGGCGGCCAATATCCTGACCAACCCGGCGCTTGACCCTTTCGGCAAGATTCCCGAGTTCAAGTATGCCGCCAGCCGGTTGCATCGCGCCGAGGTGGCGACGGTGCTTGATGGCTGATCCGAGTCGGTGTGTCGCAAACGCATCCGGCCGTGACGTTTGCAAGCACTCCGCCCGAGGGGCGACAGGGCTACCATCGCGGCATGTAAAGACACGTCGTCGTGCCAGTCCAGAGCACGGGGGCCGCGGAGGGGAGAGGGTATGCAACGTTATTCAGGCTTCGGGCTCGTCAAGCACGCGTTACGCCACCACGAGGGTTGGCAACGCCAATGGCGCAATCCCACGCCCAAGCCGCGCTACGACGTGATCATCGTCGGCGGTGGGGGGCATGGTTTGGCGACTGCTTACTATCTGGCCAAGGAGCACGGCATCACCAATGTCGCGGTGGTGGAAAAGGGCTGGTTGGGTGGCGGCAATACCGCGCGCAACACGACCATCGTGCGCTCCAACTATCTATGGGATGAATCGGCGGCACTCTACGAGCATGCCATGAAGCATTGGGAGGGGCTGTCCCAGGAGCTCAACTATAACGTCATGTTCTCCCAGCGTGGGGTGCTCAACCTGGGCCATACGCTGCAGGACATGCGTGACATTCAGCGCCGGGTCAATGCCAACCGCCTCAACGGCATCGATGGTGAAGTGCTCGACGCCGAAGGCGTTCAGTCGTTGGTGCCGATCATGGACTGCTCGAAGCGTGCTCGGTATCCGGTCATGGGCGCTTCCTGGCAACCACGTGCCGGCGTGGCTCGCCACGATGCCGTGGCCTGGGGCTACGCCCGCGCCGCCGACGCGCTAGGCGTCGATCTGTTGCAGAACACCGAAGTCACCGGCTTCAAGATTCGCGACGGGCAGATCCAGGGCGTGCATACCAATCGCGGTGACATCGAGGCCAAGACCGTGGGCTGCGTGACGGCCGGCAATTCCAGCGTGCTGGCGGGTATGGCCGGTCTCAATCTACCGCTGGAATCGCACCCATTGCAGGCATTGGTTTCCGAGCCGCTCAAGCCGGTGCTGGATACTGTGGTGATGTCCAATCACGTGCACGGCTATATCAGTCAGTCGGACAAGGGTGACCTGGTCATCGGCGCGGGCATCGACGGCTACAACGGCTACGGCCAGCGGGGCAGCTATCCCACCGTCGAGCACACCTTGCAGGCCATCGTCGAGATGTTCCCGATCTTCTCCCGGGTGCGTATGAACCGCCAGTGGGGTGGCATCGTCGATACCTGCCCGGATGCCTGTCCGATTCTTTCCAAGACGAAGGTCAAGGGGCTCTACTTCAACTGCGGCTGGGGGACGGGCGGATTCAAGGCAACGCCGGGCTCGGGCCATGTGTTCGCCGCGAGCCTGGCCAAGGGCGAGATGCACCCCATCGCCGCGCCGTTTTCCATCGACCGTTTCCACAGCGGGGCGTTGATCGACGAACACGGCGCGGCCGGGGTGGCGCATTGAATGCGCGATTGTCCATTCCTCGAGATGAGTGTCGGTGGCAGGGCGGTGCGAGGGTCTTTTGCCATGGAAGGCAAAAGTAGCGCCCATGGAAGGATTTACAGCGCCCTCGCGTAGCCTTGCCAGCGAAAAAGCTCATCGTCGCCGTATCGTGAAAGACGCTCCAAGGGAGAGCCACCATGTTTCATATTTACTGCCCCTATTGTGAAGAATTGCGCGAGGAAGAAGAATTCCACCCCAAGGGCCAGGCGCACATCGCACGCCCCGAGGAGCCGGACGCCTGCAGCGACGAGGAATGGGGCGATTATCTGTTCTTCCGGGACAATCCGCGCGGCATCCACCACGAGATGTGGCTGCACGCAGTGGGCTGCCGCAAGTTCTTCAACATCACGCGCAATACCGTGAGTTACGAGATCCTCGAAACCTACGAGATGGGCGAACAGCCGACGATCACCGCCGAGCATCTGGCGCGTGAGGAAAAAAAAGCGCGTGAGGAAAAAACCGATAGCGTGCAGGTCGCCGAGGGCGGCCAGCAGACCGTAGGTGCCAGCGACGCCGCCGTGGCGTCGGCCAAGGGAGCGCAGGCATGAGCCAGACAGCATCACAGCCCAACCGCCTGGCGCAAGGCGGCCAGGTCGATCGCACGCAGGCGTTGACTTTTACCTTCAACGGTCAAACATACACCGGCTACCCCGGCGATACCCTGGCCTCGGCCTTGCTGGCCAATGGCGTGGACCTGGTCAATCGCAGCTTCAAGTACTCGCGCCCGCGTGGCATCGTCGCTGCCGGCGCGGAAGAGCCCAACGCGGTGGTCCAATTGGGTGCGACGGAGGCGACTCAGGTGCCCAACGTACGGGCGACCCAGCAGGCGCTGTACGACGGCCTGGTTGCGCGCAGCACCAACGGTTGGCCGGACGCGCAGCGCGACATCATGCGCTGGGTCGGCAAGCTGGGCAGCCCGTTCATGCCGCCGGGGTTCTATTACAAGACCTTCATGGCGCCGGCCTCGATGTGGATGACCTATGAAAAATACATCCGCAAGACGGCCGGTCTGGGGCGCAGTCCGACACAGCCCGATCCGGATATCTACGATCACATGCATCGGCATTGCGACCTGCTCGTCGTCGGTGCCGGCCCCGCAGGCTTGAGCGCGGCGTTGACGGCGGCGCGTGCCGGGGCACGGGTGCTCCTGTGCGATGAGCAGGAGGCGATGGGCGGCTCGCTGCTCGACACGCGCGAGGCGCTGGACGATCAACCCGCCGCGCAATGGCTGAAGACGACGCTGGCGGCGCTGGCGGAACACGACAATGTCACTATGCTGCCGCGTACCACCGCGCATGGTTATCACGATCATCATTTCGTGACGCTCCACGAACGCCGCACCGAGCATCTGGGCGATAGTGCGCCGTCTCAGGCCGGTCATCGCCAGCCGCGCTCACGGCTGCACCGGGTACGTGCCGGTCAGGTGATCCTGGCGACCGGCGCTCATGAGCGTCCGCTGGTGTATGCCAACAACGATGTCCCCGGCAATTTGCTGGCAGGGGCGGTGTCGACCTACATTCGCCGCTACGCCGTGGTACCTGGCGAGAAACTGGTGCTCTCCACCAGCAACGACCATGCCTACCGAGCCGCATTGGACTGGCAGGAAGCTGGACGCGAAGTGGTCGCCATCGTCGATGCCCGCACCGCGCCCCAAGGCGATCTCGTCGCGCAGGCCAAGGCGGCGGGCATTCGAGTCATCACCGGCAGCGCCGTGCTCGAGGCCAAGGGAACGCAGCGCGTTTCGGCGGCACGCGTGGCGGCCATCGACGTGGACGCCTTCAAGGTCACCGGCAAAGTCGAGACCCTCGAGTGCGATACCATCGCTAGCTCCGGCGGCTACAGCCCGGTAATCCATCTGGCCTCGCATACCGGTGCGCGTCCGGTATGGAACGACGCCATCATCGGCTTCGTGCCCTCGACCGTGGCGGGTGTCACCGCGAGTGGCGGTGCGCGTGGCGTCTATCCGCTGGGTGAAGTGCTGGCGGATGGCGTCGAGACTGGCGTGAACGCGGCGACGGCGCTGGGATTCGACGTCACCGTGGACGATGCGGACCTGCCGCGGGTCGCGTCGCGCCATGAAGGCCCGGCCTGCGCGCTGTTCCAGGTGCCGCATGAGAAAGCCACGCTGCGTGCGCCCAAGCAGTTCGTCGATCTGCAGAATGATGTCACCGCTTCCGCCATCGAGGTGGCGACGCTCGAAGGGTTCGAATCCATCGAGCACGTCAAGCGCTACACTGCCATGGGCTTCGGCACCGACCAGGGCAAACTGGGCAATATCAATGGCATGGCGGTCGCCGCGCGCTGCCTGGGGCAGAGTATCCCCGAAACCGGCACCACGGTATTCAGGCCCAACTACACGCCGGTGACCTTCGGTGCCGTGGTCGGTCGCCACTGCCGCGAGCTCTTCGACCCCGAGCGCTACACGCCGATGCAGGCCTGGCATGTCGCCCGAGGCGCCGAGTTCGAGGACGTCGGCCAGTGGAAGCGCCCCTGGTACTATCCACGCAAGCGTGCCGATGGCGAACTCGAGAGCATGGCAGAAGCAGTGGCCCGCGAGTGCCGTGCGGTTCGCGAGGGCGTGGGCATTCTCGATGCCTCGACGCTGGGCAAGATCGATATTCAGGGGCCGGATGCCCGCGAGTTCCTGGGCCGCATCTATACCAACAAGTGGCAGAAGCTGGCGCCTGGTCGCGTGCGCTACGGACTGATGTGCGGCGACGATGGCATGGTGATGGATGACGGCACCACCAGCTGCCTGGCCGAGAATCACTTCTTGATGACCACCACCACTGGCAACGCCGCGCCGGTGCTGGAATGGCTCGAACTCTGGCACCAGACCGAATGGCCGGAACTCGAGGTGTATTTCAACTCGGTCACCGATCACTGGGCGACGATGACCGTGACCGGTCCCGAGGCGCGCAAGCTGCTCACCGACTTGACCGATATCGACCTCGACCGTGAGGCGTTCAAGTTCATGGACTGGCGCGAGGGGCATGTGGCCGGGGTGCCTGCGCGGGTGTTCCGTATCTCCTTCACCGGGGAACTGGCCTTCGAGATCAACGTTCAGGCGCATTACGCCATGTACGTCTGGGAGGCGTTGTTCGCCCGTGGCGAGGCCTTCGATCTGACCCCCTATGGCACGGAAACCATGCACGTCCTGCGTGCCGAAAAGGGATTCATCATCGTCGGCCAGGACACCGATGGTTCGGTGACGCCCGAGGATCTCGGCATGCACTGGGCCATTGGCTACGACAAGCCGTTCCCGTGGGTCGGCAAGCGGGCGCTGACGCGTTCCGACACGCGCCGCGAAGGGCGCAAGCAGCTCGTCGGCCTCAAACCCAAGGACGCGAGCGTGGTACTGGAAGAGGGCGCCCAGATCGTCTTCGAGCCGAATCACGCCATTCCCATGCCCATGGTGGGCCATGTCACCTCCAGCTATTACAGCCCGACGCTGGAAAGCGGCTTTGCGCTGGCGGTGGTCAAGGGCGGGCATCAGCGCCTTGGCGAGAGTGTCTACTTGCCCATGGCCGATGGCCGCGTGCATGAAGCCGAAATCGTCGGTACCCAATTCGTCGATCCCAAGGGAGAGCGCCAGCATGTCTAACTCGGTCCATGTCTACGACGCCCGCGCCGATCACGCCACCGTCACGGCTGAGTCGCCGCTGGCGTACTCCTTCCAGCGCAGCGGTATGCCCGCGCCCGGAGAGGCGTCTGGCGAGAAAAGCCATGCGGTGATTGGCGAGCGGGCATTTCTGGGACATCTCATCCTGCGCGGCGGTGCCATCGTGCTCGACGAGGCATTGCGCGAGGTGCTCGGCATCGGCCTGCCCGGCCGCCCTAATTCGCTCACCGTCGACGCCGATGGTCAGCGTTCCGTGCAATGGTTATCGCCCGACGAGTGGCTGCTGATCGTTCCCGGCGACGAGACCTTCGGCCTCGAGACGCGGCTGCGCGCGCATCTCGGCGGGGCGCATGTCGCCATCGTCGACGTCAGTGCGGGGCAGACGCTAATTGAACTCTCCGGAGAGGCGGCGCAGGAAGTCCTGATGAAGTCGACGGTCTACGATGTCGACCCGCATGCGTTTACGGTGGGCAAGGGCGTGACCACGCTCTTCGCCAAGACCAACGTCATTCTGCGTCGCCCGGACGAGGCGCGCTGGGAACTCATTGTGCGGCGCAGTTTCGCCGACTACGTGTACCGGTGGCTGCTGGATGCAGGGGAAGAATATGGTATCGGTGTCGCTCGAGAAAGCCGCCATGAGCCGCAGTGACGATACCTGGATCCTCGCCGCACAGTGCCCCAGCCGCCTGGGTACCGTGGATGTCGTGACCCGCTTCCTCAAGGAGCGCGATTGCTACATCACCGAACAGCAGTCGTTCGACGACCGCTTGGGCGAGCGTTTCTTCATCCGTACCGAATTTCGCCCTCTGGCCGCTGATTTCGACGCAGAGGCCTTCGAGGCCGACTTCGCGACCCGGGCCCTCGAGTTCGAGATGGATTTCGAACTGACCCCGCCAGAGCGTCGCACGCCGGTGGTAATCATGGTCTCCAAGGCCGATCATTGCCTTCATGATCTGTTGTATCGCTACCGCACCGGTCAGTTGCCGCTGGAGATTCGCGCGGTGATCTCCAATCACCCTGATCTCGAATCGTTGGTAGCCGGGCACGGGTTGCCATATCATCATTTTCCGGTCACGCCCGAGACCAAGTCGGCACAGGAAACTCGCGTCCGCGAAGTGATTGAGGCCACCGGCGCCGAGCTGGTGATCCTGGCGCGCTACATGCAGGTGCTCTCCAGCGAGATGTGCGCGCGTCTCAGTGGGCGCGCGATCAACATCCATCACTCTCTGCTGCCGGGATTCAAGGGTGCCAAGCCTTATCACCAGGCCTATGAAAAAGGCGTCAAACTGGTCGGTGCCACTGCGCATTACATCAACGACGACCTCGACGAAGGCCCCATCATCACCCAGGGGGTGGAGCCGGTCAGTCATGCCGATTATCCCGAGGACCTGGTGGCCAAGGGCAAAGACATCGAATGCTTGACCCTGGCGCGGGCGGTATCGCTTCATCTGGAGCGCAGAGTGTTTCTGCATGCCAGGCGTACCGTGGTGTTCACGCGTTGACGACACGGGAGCGGGCATTTCGCCTCCCGCTCTCCTAAACTTTGAATAATGCCGATGGCGATAGGCGTTCACGGCAGTGATCGCCCACAACGACGACCATCGCGGCCGCGACCGGCGACACATACCGGCGCGCCGTCACTCGAGGAGGGGAAGACATGATGCTCGCGGAACTGATCGACGGCGACGACTTTCGTCAACGCCTACAAGCGCTGGGCGTGCGCATTCCCGACGGTGCTTGCCCCGAAACCTGTGCCCGTATGGCGGCATGCAAGTACAACGAAGTCGGCGTGGAAGGCTTGCCTGAAGCCATTCACGACATGTTGCAGCACAGCGATGAAATGCTGCCCTCGGTTCGTCAGGCAATCGACACACATTTACTGCCTCGCCTGCGCGCGGACGAATAAGTAAAGCCTTTAACGCCCAATATGCCCAACGCCGCGCTGATTTCAACGCGGCGTTGGTGTATTACTAGTACATGACGTTAGAGGTCAGCCCCGCACGACCTGCAACGAAGGCGTCTCCGATTCCAGGTACGAGAGCAGGGTTTCGCTGTACCAGTCGACGAAGTCGATTACGCCGAATTCATAAGTCTCGGAGTAGGGGCCGGGCTGGTAGGCGATGGAGTTGATGCCGCGCTGGTTCTCCTCGGCCAGTTGCCGGTCCTGATCGTTGGTGGCGTCCCATACCTTGCGTAGCCATTGCGGATCGTAGTCGACGCCTTCCTGGGCGTCCCCACGGACTAGCCACTTGGTGGTTACCAAGGTCTGTTGCGGGCCCAGCGGCAGCACCCGGAAGACCACGGCATGATCGCCCATGAAATGGTTCCAGGAATTGGGCAGATGCAAAATGCGCAGCGAGCCCATGTCCGGGCTCTGGAGGCGCCCCATCAACTTTCCACAGCCGGGCTTGCCGTCCATCGTCATTGACATGACGCCGTCGATCATCGGCGTGCGGGTCAGGCGTTGGCGCTTGCCGAAGTACTTGAGCGCCCAGGGCACCTGCAGGCTTTCCCAATGCGCCTGCTGGCGAGCGACCAGCTCCCGGTAGGCGGGTGTGGCGCGCGGATCGTCGGTATCGTCGAACTCGATCAGCGAGTTGAGTAGCTCCGGGTGAGCACCGTTGCAGTGATAGCACTCGCGATTGTTCTCGATGACCAGTTTCCAGTTGGCCTGCTCGACGATGTTCGATTCCGCCGCGACCTTGACGTTGTCCATCTCGTAAGGCGCCAGGTACTCGTCGAGTGTCGCCAGGAAGTCGTCGATGGCCGGTGGCTGGTCGGCGAGACTGATGAAGATGAAGCCGCCGGCGCTCTTCACTGCCACCGGCTTGAGGCCATGAGCGGAAAGGTCGAAATCTTCGCCCATGTCTTGTCCGGCGAACAGCAGGCGGCCGTCGAGTTCGTAGGTCCATTGATGATAGGGGCAGACCAGCTTGGCGACCTTGCCTTTCTCCTGCGTGCACAACCGTGACCCGCGATGTCGGCACACGTTGTGGAAGGCATGCAGAGTGCCCTGGTCGCCGCGTACCACGATGATGGGGTTGTCGCCGATCTGCGCGGTCAGGTAATTGCCCTTGGCGGGTAGCTCGCAGGTCATGCCGACGAACAGCCACTCATGGGTGAAGATTTCCTGCATATCCAGCGCGAATACGCGCGGGTCATTATAGAAGGGTTGCGGCAGCGAATACGTGCGCCGACGCTGGCGAAGCATGTCGGCGGTCGCGTCACGCGCGGCGGCCAAGGGATCGTCGAGTGCGGATGTAGCGAGCAGATCCATGAAGGCATCCTCTTCCTCTTAGTGCGCCGTGTCGGGTAACGGGGGCGCCATGACATTGGGTGAGTGAGCGTGAGAGGCGTGTATGTCGAGCAGTGTGGCGTATCGCCACTAGTGTGGATTGTCTGCCCGCGACATCGGCCGATGCGGTGACGACGTCAGTTCGCGATTGCTCTCGTGATGGTGGCTGGAGCAGGCATGCGCGTGTCGTTGGCAGGCAAGTGGTCGATGCAAGGCACAACCACAATGCGCTAACAGTCAGATACCGCCGCGCGACCAGGTAGCCATCTCATGAGCTTGAACTTCTTCAATCCCGTTACTACCCAGACCTGGACCAACGGGCGCCATAACGTGCGTTGCGTGAAGATCATCCAGGAGACCTGGGATGTTCGCACCTTCTGCTTCATGGCCGATCAGCCAGTGCTGTTCTTCTTCAAGCCCGGGCAATTCGTGACGCTGGAGCTGGAGATAGATGGCGAGCCGATCATGCGCTCCTACACGATTTCCAGCTCGCCCTCGGTGCCCTACAGCTTCTCGATCACGGTCAAGCGGCTTCCCGATGGGCGCGTTTCCAACTGGCTGCATGACAACCTGCAAGTCGGGAGTGAGCTTGTCGTTCACGGTCCGGTGGGGGATTTCAACGTCATTGACTATCCCGCCGACAAGGTGCTCATGCTCTCCGGTGGCGTCGGCGTCACGCCGTTGATGTCGATGACGCGCTGGTTCTTCGATACTAACGCCAACGTCGACCTGCAGTTCGTTCACAGTGCGCGCGAGCCACGCGACATCATCTTTCACCGCGAGCTGGAACATATCTTCTCGCGGATCCCCGACTTCCGGCTGCATATCGTCTGTGAGCGCGGCGATGAAAACGGTGTGGCCTGGGCGGGATTTCGCGGCTATCTGGCGCAGGCGATGCTCGAATTGATGGTGCCGGATTACCTGGAGCGCGAAATCTTCTGCTGCGGGCCCACACCGTACATGAAGGCCGTCAGGCAGGTGTTGAAGAGCAACGGCTTTGATATGAGCCACTATCACGAGGAGTCGTTCGGGGCCACGCCCGCCGATGTCCGGGCGGATGTGGAGGAACTCGCCGAGCAGGCCGAAGCGGAATTGGAAGCGGTCGACACCGCCGACATGCTGCAGGTCGAATTCAGTAATAGCGGCAAGAGTATTCGTATTCTGCCTGAGGAGACCGTGCATTCCGCCGCCGCCAAGCTCGGCCTGCATATTCCCAAAGCCTGCGGGATGGGCATCTGCGGGACCTGCAAGGTCAAGAAGCTCTCGGGCGACGTCAACATGGAACACAACGGCGGCATTACCGAGGACGACGAAGCGGAAGGCTACATTCTGAGTTGCTGCAGCACGCCCAAGAGCCATGTCGCCATCGAATTCTGAGAATACTGGGCACCAATGGTCTCGATGAAAGGCCCCGGCGAGTCGTCGGGGCACCTCTTCCATAATGCTTAGTATTACATCGTGCTCAATGCGACTCGGCGGCGGTTGCTCCAGAACGTTCGGCCTCGCGCGCTTGACGCAGTTCACCGCGTGCTTGGCGGGCGATTTTCCAGCCGCCGGAAAGTGAAAGAAACGCGAAGACCCCGCCGACGATCAAGTCGGGCAGGGCGGTGCCGCTGCCGAACACACCCAGCGCGGCGAGCAGCACCGCGCCGTTGCCGATGACGTCGTTACGCGTGCAGATCCACACGCTGCGCATGTTGCTGTCGCCTTCTCGATAACGCATCAACAGCAGCAGTACCGCGAGGTTGGCGAATAGCGCCAATAACCCTACCGCACCCATGGTTGGCGCATCCGGAGAGCTGCCCGTCAACAGGTTATGCAGCGTCACCCCCAGCACCACGACACCGAATCCGGCCAGGGTCGCGGCCTTGACCAGAGATGCACGAGCGCGCCAGATCAGACCCATGCCCAGTACGCCGAGGCTGATGGCGTAATTCGCTGCGTCGCCGAGGAAATCGAGCGAGTCGGCCATCAGCGAGGTTGAATCGGCCTTCATCCCCGCCAGCATCTCGACGCCGAACATCACCGCGTTGACCAACAGTGCTATCCACAGCACGCGCCGGTAACGCGATGTCGATTGCGGCGAAGGGGAAGAAGGACCGCAGCAGCATGCCATTAGAGACCTCGTCTCGTTTGTCGGAGTGTGTTTCTTGAGTCTACAACCCTAGAGTGCGCTCCAGGGCAAGCATCGTGCGAATATGACAGTAATTTGAACGCACAATCAAAATTATGAATAATAGAAAAGTTAGGTTTAGATAAAAAATCAACATAAGAGGGATCTCATGACACATTTACGATGGCATCTCGCGCCGCTGGCGGCGCTTGCCTTGAGCGCGGCGTCGCTGGCGCAGGCTGAGGTCAGCGTCACGCGCGGTGCGACGAATATTCCGGATGGCGAGGCTATCAACGCCCAGGACATCACCGTCGCCAACGATAAGCTGGCCTTTGCGCTGGCCGTCGAATCAAGTCCGCCCTGGGGCGTGCCGCGCGGCACCTTGGTCGACCTGGCGGCGGTAAAAGGCGGCGAGATCGATCTTGATCGCGTCGCCTTCGCCGATTTCATTCCCAACAACTGGTCTGCTTGGCCCAACGACGGCAAGAAGGTCGAGGTTGTCGAGAAGTCGCCCGAGCGCGCGGTGATCCGCGTAAGCCGCAACTTCGGCGAGGCGATGGTCACCACCACCTACACGTTGGAAGCCGGCAGCGACCGCGTGCAACTGGAAACCGTGCTCGACAACCAAGGTGATGAGCCGCTGGAAGCCATTCGCTCGGGCTTCACTCTGTGGCCGGATACCGGCTACCTGTTCGGCGTCCCCGGCCTGGGCGACGCCAAGGAAACCGAAGCCAGCGCCGCTTTGACCGATCGCGTGGTGGCCTACGATCAGAACTGGGCCTTCGCCCTGCATGCGCCGTATTTCGATCGCATCAACTATCAAGGCAAGGACATGTACCTGGAGCATAGTCTCAAGGCGGGCGAGTCGCGCCGCTTCGAGGGCTGGCTGCAGGTAGTGCCGGATGGTGACTTGGCCCCGGTGGTGGCCAACGAGATCAAGCGCAAGCACCTCGAGAGTGGCGAAATTCACGGCCAACTGAACAATGGCAATGACCAGGCACCGCACAACGGCCTGGTAGTGATCGAGAAGAACGGGGTGCCCTATGCCTGGACACTGGCCGACGAGGGCACTTTCTCGATGCAACTGCCGGTGGGCGAGTACCAGGCATATGCCACGGCGGAAGGCTTCGCCAATTCCGAGCCGGTCACGCTCAACATCACCGATGGCAGCGAGCGCACGCTAGCCTTCGATGGCATGCAGGGGCCCGGCACGCTGAGCCTGGATATCCGCAGCGAAACGGGCGACATGCCGCGCGATGCGCGACTGACCATCCTCGAGGGCCAGCAGCCGCTGGTGGAGTTCCTCGGCAAGCAGACCTTCTTCACCGAGCTGGACCCGGCCGGGCATGCCGAGCTCAAGCTGGCGCCCGGCGATTACCGCCTGGGCATCAACGCCGGTGCCGGCTTCACGGCCCGCGAGGAAACGTTGAACGTTAGCCTCGAGACCGGGGAAGAGATCGACAAGAAGGTCGAGATCGAGCGTCTCATCGAGCCCAACGATGCACACTGGTACGGTGCCGACCTGCACCATCACGCCAATGTGCTGGAAGGCACCACACCGCCGGATGTCGTGGTGCGTGCGCAATTGGCCACGGATCTTGATCTGACCTTCATCAGCGATCATGACTCCACCGCCAACCACGACACGTTCCGCAAGCTCTCCGCCGAGCGCGGTGTGCCGTTCATCCCATCCATCGAGATTTCACCTTCATGGGGTCACATGAATCCGTTCCCCATCGAGATGAGCGGCGAACTCAAGGTCGATCCCGGCACCGCTGACGTGCAGGACATCATCGCCGACGCGCGCCGCCTGGGCGCCGAGGTAATTCCCCTCAACCACCCGTACAATGCCTACGGCTATCTGCAGAACCTGGGCGATGGCAAGGTGCCCGGCGGCTTTACACCGCATTTCGACCTGCTCGAACTCAACGCTGAGGTGGACAACGCGCCCACGCTGAAAGCCGCGCATCGTCTGTGGGATCAAGGTACACGGGTCTACTTCACCGCAGGCACGGATACTCATGACGCCTGGAACGACCTCACCGGCCGCATCCGTATGATGGGCCACGTACCCGGCGAGCTGACCCCGCGCGCCTTCGCCCGTGCCCTCAAGGATGGCCATGGCTATGCTACTCAGGGGCCGTTACTGTTCCCCGAGGATCACATGTTCGGCGATAGCCTGCGCTTGATCGAGGACGCCAAGGGGAAATGGACGGTGAACGCAACCGCCGTCAACGGCCTCAAGGAAGCGCGCCTGATCGGTGAGGGCGGTGAGGTGCTCGCCACGCAATCCCTCGACGGCACTGACGCGACATTGACCTTCGAGATTCCCGGCGACGCCCACGGCTGGGTCGCGCTGGAAGTCGACGATGCCGATGGCGATACTGCCTGGACGAATCCGCTGTGGCTTGAGCGCTCCAGCAAGGCCGACTATCTCGGTCATAAAGACGGCGATGATGAGGAAGACGCCTGATCGCGCGATCCGGCCCTCGTCACCACAACCACGATAACGCGCCGTCACGCCCTCTGTTCAAAGGGGCTTCAAGGGAATGCCACGCCTTCGGGCGTGGCTTTTTTGGGCGCGGAAAACGGAGTAGCGATTTCGCTAAAAGCCATTGTGTCGACTGGTGTCAGGACGGTCCGATTCGTTGAGGCTGCGTTGAGCATGTTATTGCTATGCTTAGCGAACCCAAAGAGCAAATGCCGGTCCGTGTTGATGGGGGCGCAAACTGCTAGGAACGCAACGTTGAGAAAAGAGAGTGCGCTTTGGACATCGTTGTCAGTAACCACTGAAGGAGTCAATGGATGAACGCCAGCAAAATACTGCAGCAGTTGATGCAACAAGCCGGTGGCAGTCAGAAGAGCAGCGGTGTCGATGTAAAAGGCATGCTGGGTGGCCTCTCGAAACAGCTGGGCGGCAAGGCGTCAGGTGACAATTCCAGCGGTAGGTCTTCGGGCGGCTTCGATATGAAAAGCCTGCTCGGCGGTGGTGCCATGGGCATGCTGGTTGGCTCCAAGCGGGGCCGCAAGCTGGGCGGTAAAGCACTGAAATACGGTGCTATTGCCGGTGTCGGCGTATTGGCCTGGAAAGCGTGGCAAAGCGCTCAGGCAAACAAGAATGCGGGCAGCGAGTCGCAGGACGCTAGCGAAGGCGAACGTGTTGAAGCGCTAGAAGGTGAATACCAGGAGCGGCGGAGTCTGGAATTATTGCAGGCAATGATCATGGCGGCCCGTGCTGATGGTCATATCGACGAGCAAGAGCAGGCGATGATCACCGAGCAGATCGATGCGTTAGGCGCTGACGACGAGATGCACCGCTGGGTCGAACAACAGCTAAATGCGCCGTTGGATGCCAAAGCGCTGGCCCGTGAAGCGGACTCGCCCCAGGCGGCGCGGGAAATGTATTTAATCAGCGTCGCCGTGATCGATGAACAAAATCCCATGGAACGCGCCTGGCTCGATCAATTGGCCAGCGCCCTTGATTTACCCCAAGAGATGACCGCTGAACTTGAACATCAGGCACAGCAGGCCGATTAATACGCAGGTCTTTCAGCGATGCGAGGCCGCCAAGGTCCCCCCGGCGGCAATGAACAAGCTGCCGGTGGTGCGATTGAACAGCTTCACGCGGCGCGGGCTATGGAACCAGCGACCGATTCCCGAGCCCATCGTGGCGTAGCTCGACATGGTGGTGAGGTCGATGGCCAGCCAGGTCAGCGACAGAATCGCAAATTGCGGCAGTTGCGGGGTACCAAGGTCGATGAAGCCGGGAAACAATGCGCCGAAGAAGAGCAGGTCCTTGGGGTTACTGATACCCACGGTAAAACCGCGCCGGAAGAGGGCACGGGTGCCGGTACGCTCGACGGACTGCGGGCTATGCGTAGCATCGCTCATCATCGACGCCGTGACCGGCGCGCGCCAGGCCTGCACACCCAGATAGACCAAGTACGCCGCGCCTACGCCCTTGAGCAACGTGAAGGCAAGCTCTGACGTGGCCAGGATAGCCCCCAGCCCCAGCGACGACAGCCCCATGAGCACCAGCGATGCCGTCGCCCCACCGATCACCGTCGCCAGCGCACGTTGGCGACCATGGCGCAGCCCATGATGCATGCACAACAAGGCCACCGGGCCGGGAAAGGCGATCAGTGCGGCGATAACGCCGACATAGGTTAGCCACGTCGTCAGTTCCATGGAGCGAATCTCCGTTCATGAGTGAGCAGCGTTTATGAATGGGCGCGCGTAGCCGCCGGATATTCGTGACGGCTGATCAAACGATGATATATCAATTTACTACGATAAAAAGCGCCGTGCTCCCGTCGCGTCGACACGCTGAAACCATCCAGCAACACCACCGGGCTTGGAGAGCGACCTTCGTCAGGCATAGAGTGAGAGCGGGACGTCACGCATCGGCGTGGCGATCACGTTTACGCGCCTCACAAGGGCGCCGATGCGGAGGGAATCGCATGAGCAGTCACCGTAACGTGGCCGATATCATCGTCGAAACACTGGCGGACGCGGGCGCCAAACGCTGTTACGGCGTCGTCGGCGATACCATCAATCACTTCACTGACGCTATTCGGCGTAGTGATGTCTTGGAATGGGTGCATGTGCGCCACGAGGAAGTCGGTGGCTTCGCGGCGGGTGGCGAGGCCTATATGACCCGCGAACTGGCGCTTTGCGCCGGTACCTGCGGCCCTGGCAGCCTGCATTTCGTCAATGGGCTGTTCGAGGCACATCGCAGCGGCTCGCCGGTGGTGCTGATCGCCTCTCAAGTAGCCACCAAAGACGCCGGCGTCGGCTTTCCGCAGGATGTCGACCCCATACCGATCTATGAGCAGTACAGCGTGTTCTGCGAGTCGATCATCAATCCCGATCAGGCGCGGCGCATGGCGGCCTTGGCCGCTCAAGCCGCCCTGACCAAGAAAGGCGTTGCGGTGCTGGTCGTGCCTGGCGACATATTCACCCAGAAGCCTAGCCAGGATCTGCCGTTCCGTGCGCATCGTTTCGACCCGATCGTGCGGCCCAACGCCGAGGAATTCGTCCCCGCCGTCAAACAGCTCAACAAGGGCGGCAAGATTTCCATCTTCGCCGGATCCGGCTGTGAGAATGCGCGTAGTGAAGTCATGGCGCTGGCGGCCAAGCTGAACGCCCCGGTGGCCTGGACTTCACGCGCCAAGGATTTCATCGAACCCGACAACCCCTTCCAGGTAGGCATGACCGGCGTGTTCGGCCTGGCGGGCGGCTATCATGCCGTGGCTGAATGCGACACGCTTCTGTTGCTGGGCTGCAACTTCGCCTGGGGGCAGTTCTATCCCGAGAAGGCGGCCGTCATCCAGGTAGATATCGACCCGCAACAGATCGGCAAGCGTTACCCGGTGGATATCGGGCTGGTTGGCAGCGTGCGCGATACCTGCCTGGCGCTGGCGAAGATGGTCGACGAGCAGACCGACACCCGTTGGGTGGATAATTGCCGCAAGCAGTATCTGGACGCTTTGGGGAATGACGCTCACGAATCCAAGGACGATGCGCTGATCCATCCGCAGGCGCTGACCCTGGCGCTCGATGAGCAGGGCGCCGACGACGCCTTTTTTACTGCGGACACCGGTAGCCCCATGGTCTGGATGTTGCGTCACATTCACGCCAACGGCCAGCGCCGTACGCTTTCCAGCCTCGCTCACGGCACCATGGCCAACGCCTACCCACAGGGCATCGGCATTCAGAAGGCGTTTCCCAAGCGGCAAGTCATCGCCATGTGTGGCGATGGCGGCCTGACCATGCTGATGGGTGATCTTCTCACCCTCAAGCAAGAGAAGGTGCCGCTCAAGATCGTTGTCTACAACAATAGCTCGCTGGGCTTCGTCGAACTCGAACAAAAGGTCGAAGGCCTGCTCGACAGCTATACCGGCCTCGAGAACCCTGACTTCGACAAACTCGCTCAGGTCATGGGCATCTGGGGCAAACGCGTTGAAAAAACCCACGAACTCAAACCCGCCATCACCGAATGGCTTAACCACGACGGCCCTGCATTGCTCGACGTCCAGGTCAACCGCATGGAGCTTGTCATGCCGCCCAAGGTGGCTGCCGGAGAAGTAGCCTCCACCGCGCTCTACTCCACCAAAGCCGTCCTCAACGGCCGTATGGAAGACGTCGTCGACCTCGTCAAAAGCAACTTCTTAAAACGCTAAGCCATCAAAAAGTTAGTGCTCACTCTCAACCGGGCGCTGACAAACGCCCGGTTTTTTCGTGCCTACGAGAAGTGGGAAGAATAAGAAGTGAGTCGTTACTTACAAGACGGGTTGGCCAGGTAAGCCTGAAAAAAAGTTACTCAAATGCGCTAGATTTTCCTGTTCGATCGGAAACCGGCCGTTCGACCTCTCGGTCAAGGCGCTCGGTAAACGTTTTCAATCCGCTTACCATTGGTGACATCGCTTGCCACAGTTCATCATCCTTGAGCAGACGGAAGACGCCGCTGACCCCAGAAGTCTGCTGCCGTTTCTTATCGTCATGAGCTTCTTTCTCCATGGCGATAAAAGCATCACGAGCAGCGTAGACGGTTTTATGAAACTGCCCGGGGGGGATACTGGAAATCGCTATCAGCAGCGTTGAGAGGTTTTGTATGGCATTCAGCGATCCCTCTCGACTGAGGGCATCAGTGAGGTTTTGTGCCAGTTGGGTATTGCTACGAACGAGGTCGTCTGCAAAACGAAGGAAACCATGCTCGTGCAGTCCTTGCAGTAGTCGTTCTAGCTCCTGCTGCGCGCTGGGCTCGAGATCTTCATTGGGCGGTGGCGTGTAATCGATACGCTCGGCCATTAGTTCTTCTCCGGATGCGCTTGATGTTCTGGTGGCTGGCGGTAATCCTCCTGCATCCATTTGACCTCGACCGGGACGCCCTCAATCGGCGTGCGATGGCCGTAACGAAAATTGTTGTGGGGGAGAGGAAGCTGCCCCTTTTCCTTGGGAAGGCGTTCCAGCCTGACGGCCGTCTCCTTATAGGCGGGCGTGTCGACATCAGGGTCGTGATGTTCCCCCGTCAACAGGTTCAGCCCTGGCTTGCCTTGGTGAATAGGCATGAATAGCGTGTAGCCGCTGACCCGGTCAGTCACACAGACCTTGACCTCCAGGCTACCCCGGCGCGACGTTACCCGAACCCAACTGCCGTCTTCCAGGTTCATCTGCTGGGCCATATCCGGACCCACTTCGACGAACCAGTCGGGAACTTGTTCTAGAATACCCTCTGTCTTGCCGCTCTGATTCAAACCCTGAAAATGTTCCAGCAGCCTGCCATTATCCAGCATGAACGGATAGTCTTCATCGTTGGCTTCCGCAGGCGGCTGCCATTCGACCGGGTGGAGTTGTGCTTTGCCGTTCTCTTTAGGAAAACTGTCGCGATAAAGATAGGGAGAATCGTTGCCCTCGGCGTCGACAGGCCAAAGCAATGAATTCCAGCCCTCTAGCCGCTCGTAGCTGACTCCGGCGAAGAGTGGAGAAATAGCGGCGCATTCGGCCATGATCTCGGCGGGGTGCTGGTAATCCCATGCGTACCCCATACGTTGTGCCAGCTTAGTCAGAATTTGCCAATCGGGGCGGCTCTCCCCCAAGGGCGGCATGACTTCGTAGAAGCGTTGGATGCGCCGCTCGGTGTTGACGAAAGTGCCTTCCTTTTCGACGCTGGCGCAGGCGGGCAAAACGACATCGGCGAACTGTGCAGTACGACTGACGAACATATCCTGGACGACTAGAAAGTCGAGCTTGCTGAAAGCATCATGCACGTTGTTGGTATCCGCATCGGAAAAGGCGGTTTCCTCGCCAATGACAAACATCGCCTTGAGATCACGCTTTTCCGCGGCTTGCACCATCAGAAAGTTGCCTTCCCCGACTTCACCGGGGAGTGTCTCCTTATCGACTCCCCAACCTTTGGCCCAGCGCTCGCGGACTTCATCGTCGGTCACCGGGTCATAGCCAGGATAGGTATGGCGCAAACAACCGAAATCGCTTGCGCCTTGTACGTTGTTGTGCCCTCGCATGGGGTAGCCACCCGTCCCTGGACGGCCAAAGTTACCCGTGGTCAAAAGCAGGTTGGAGAACGCCGTACTGGTATCGGCGCCGTGAGCATGTTGGGTGATCCCCATCGCCCACACGATACACAGCCGCTCGGCTTTACCGATGGTCTCTGCCAATTCCGTCAGCGTTTCTACCGAAAGCCCCGTTACCTCGGCAGCAAACTCGAGCGTATAAGGTTCCAGCGAGCGCCGGAACTCGTCTACTCCTGCCACGCGCTCTGCCAGAAACTTCGTATCGGCATAACCGTGATCGAACTGGTAACGCGTGACCGCCAATGTCCAAGCCAAATCAGTGCTGGCATTCGGACGCAGGAATCGGTCGGCGCGCTCGGCCATTTCGTGCTTCCGTGTATCGACGACGATGTGCTTCTGATGTCCATGCTTGTGTGCAGCCTTGAGGCGTGAGGCGATAACGGGATGGCTCTCGGCCGTGTTGCTGCCGACGATAACGACCACGTCAGCATGCTGAAGATCTTCGATGCGACCTGCATCGGCCCCGTAACCGGCGGTGCGCTTTAGTCCCGTCGAAGCTGGGCTCTGGCAATAACGCGAGGAGTTGTCGATGTTATTGGTGCCGATGATCTGACGGGCCAGTTTCTGGGCCAGATACGCCTCTTCGTTGCTTGCCTTGCTGGAGCCGATGATACCGATGCTGTCGGGGCCGTGGGTATCACGTACTTCGAGCAGGCGTCTCGCTACCAGCGACAGGGCTTCGTCCCAGTTGGCTTCACGGAAGGCTCCGTTTTCACGGATCAACGGAGTCTTCAATCGCTGGTTGGAATTGACGAAGTCCCAGGCAAATTTGCCCTTGATGCAGGTGGATATGCCGTTGACCGGCGCCTCTTCGACCGGCTGAATCTTGAGAATCGTTCGGTCTCTTGTCCACATCTCGAACGAACAGCCCACGCCACAATACGTACAGACTGTCTTGGTACGCTTGATTTCGGGCTGCCGCCAGTTCATGTCCATGACGGAAATGCCGGTAATCAACTGCGCGCCCGTGGTTTTCTCGATCTGCTTGGTGAGATCGATCATCGAACGCTTGAGCTGCTTCGGCATGAAGGTGAACGGCCCGGTATTCTCGTCCATGCTGTTTTCCAGCAGGGCGTTACATGGGCAGACGGTGACGCAATGGCCACAATGCACGCAGCTCGACTCGTCGATCGGCTTACCGCCATCCCACAGCACGCGTGGGTTTTCCATACTGTAGTCAATGGAAAGGGTCTCGTTGACTTCAATGTTCTGGCAAGCTTCGACGCAGCGGCCACATAAAATGCACTGGTCGGGGTCATAGGTATAGAACGGGCTCGACGTATCCTTTTGATAGGGCTTGCGCTGGTAGTCGTAGCGTTGGATATCGATACCCATATCGGCAACCGTGTTGTGTAGCGTGCAGTCGCCGTTGTTGTTCTCGCAGACCGTGCAATACAGTTCGTGCTTGGAGAGCAGGCGATCCATGCCTTCTTCGCGAGCTTCCCTGGCCAATGGAGAGGCGCTTTTGATGTCGAGTCCTGAAGCGCTTTTTACCGCGCAGCTGCGCTTGAGTTCTCCATCGATCTCTACCCAGCAGGTATCGCAGGTCTGCAATGGCCCCAATGTCTTCAAGTAACAGACATGAGGGAGACTGATGCCATTTTTTTCGAAAAAGTCAATGAGCGGAATATCCTCCTCCCCGCTCAGTCTTTTACCATCCAAAAGGAGCTCGCACTGACTCATTGCCCGTTTCCTTGTCTCGGTCAATTATTATTTTATTAAATAAGATGTTTGTATATCTATGCGTGTTTTCCTTAATGGTAGCTTACGCTTCCTTGATGCGTTAATGAGAATATGGTCTGTATTGATGTAGGTTAATATCCATGGCATTAAAAGAGCCTGTGGGCTGGAGTTTGCGCGAAGATGAGCGCATCTTGTATGTGGCTTGTGTGAGGTGGATGGCATCGGGTTCAATGAATTTACCAAAGGTCGAATACGGATAATGTTTAAATGAAAAGAGGTACCAATAAGAAGTATCAGGGCTCAAGTTGCAGCGTTTAGAAACACGACAAGGCAATCGATATTGCTTATAGATTGCTCTGACCTTTAGTGAGCTCCTACATGATGAGCCGAAGACAGTTCGCATGGGTATCTCCCCTTGTACAGCGCTATCAACTCGGATTGCTATTGTGCCTAATCGTCACGCTGGCGGGGTGCAGTGGGAACCATTTGAGTTTCTTGGACCCACAGGGACCGATCGCGGCGGCACAACGCGGCCACTATTGGTTTGTAGTGGCGCTGTCGATGATCGTAGTGCTGCCCGTCCTCGTTTTAACGCCTTGGTTAGTGTGGCGCTATCGCTACGGCGGCACGGCCATCTATCGGCCCCACTGGACGTTTTCCAGGAAGATGGAGTGGCTTATATGGGGGATGCCCTTTTTGATCGTAGCCGTGCTGAGCTATGTACTATGGTCGGAAACGCATGCTCTTGATCCTTATCAGCCGTTGCCTTCCGACAAGGAGCCGTTGCGTGTTCAGGTCGTAGGTTATGACTGGAAATGGCTATTCATCTATCCCGAGCAAGGTATCGCCACCGCCGGGAAACTGAGGTTTCCCGCCGACCGCCCGCTGGCCCTCGAGCTGACGTCAAACACGGTGATGCAGTCATTCTTCATACCGGCACTGGGTAGCCAGATCTATGCCATGAACAACATGGTTACCAGGCTGCATCTGGCTGCGGATGGACCAGGCACGTTTCGTGGCTTGAATGCTCAGTACAACGGCAAGCATTTTCACGAGCAGCGCTTCACCGCCGAGGCGCTCGAGCCCCATGCGTTTAGCGATTTCGTGGAAGCGACGCATGAAACGGGCGTGCCATTGAGCCGCGAGCACTATGTGATTTTTGCGCGTCACAGCACGCTCCGGGAGGCGGAACTGTCGCTTGGCGACGAAGCTTCCGATGACCTGATCCGTTTCTCTCAAGTGCCCGAAGGACTGTTCGAGGCAATCGTCGATGGTCCACTGATTGCCCAGCTCCTGCTGGCTGCCAACCCCGACACCATGACCTCCGAGAATATACCCGCCACGCTCGAGGCACCGACCGTCCCATTCAGGAAGGAGGTAGTGCAGTGAGCCATTTCCTCGATATTCTTCTCGGTAGACTCGGTTGGGATGCCTTGCCATTCTGGGAGATGCTTCAGGAGCCCACGACCTTCAATATCATCAATGGCACGATCGTTACCGGGGCAGCCTCCATGGTCGTGTTAGGGGGGCTGGCGTTGGTGGCTCTGATCACTTGGTTCGGCAAATGGCGCGTGTTGTGGACCGACTGGCTGACCAGCGTGGACCACAAGAAGATCGGCATTATGTTCATTGTGGTCGCCTTCATCATGCTCACTCGGGCGATTATTGAGGCTGTCTTCATGCGTGCCCAGCAGAGCGTAGGGCTAGGGGGCGGCTTCCTGTCGGCCGAGCATTTCGGCGAATTCTTCTCCACTCACGGCACGATCATGATCTTCTTCATGGCCATGCCGTTTCTCACCGGGGTCATCAATTACATCATGCCGCTGCAGATCGGGGCCCGCGATCTGTCCTTTCCGGTGATGAACTCGATTAGTCTCGCCCTCACCGCAGCCGGCGCCGTACTGGTCATGGTATCGCTAGTGCTAACCCCGTTTTCCACTGGTGGCTGGAGCGGCTACCCACCCTTCACCGAAAGCCCCTATAGTCCCGGCGCCGGGGTCGATTACTGGATCTGGGCGGTCACGCTATCGACGCTCAGCTCGACCATGACCGGTATCAATTTCGCGGTGACAATCTACAAGAAGCGTGCGCCGGGGATGCACCTCATGCGGATGCCACTGTTCTGCTGGACCGCGCTGACCACGGCGATCCTGATGATCTTCGGCATGCCGCCGCTGACCGTGGCCACTGCGCTGTTGGCACTCGATCGTTACCTGGACTTCCACTTCTTCACCACCGACCTCGGTGGCAACATGATGAACTACGTCAATCTGTTCTGGGCGTTCGGCCATCCCGAAGTCTATATCCTAATCCTGCCCGCTTTTGGAGTGTTCTCCGAAGTCTTTTCGACCTTCTCGGGTAAGCGCATCTACGGCTACAAGACGTTGGTGATCGCCACCATCAGCATCTCGGCACTTTCCTTCACCGTGTGGCTGCATCACTTCTTCACCATGGGGCAAGATGCCAGTATCAACGCTGTCTTCGGTATTGCCACCATGCTGATCGGTATACCTACCGGCGTAAAAATCTACGACTGGATGCTGACCATGTACCGTGGCCGGGTGCGTCTTACTATCCCCATGGTGTATGCCATCGGGTTCATCATGCTGTTCGTTATCGGCGGGCTGACGGGCATCATACTCGCTAACCCGAGCATCGATTACCAGGTGCACAACACGCTGTTCCTGGTAGCACACTTTCACAACATGCTAGTACCGGGAATGCTGTTCGGCATGTTGGCGGGGTATAACTTCTGGTTTCCTAAGGCTTTTGGCTTTCGTCTTGAGGAGCACTGGGGCTACCGTGCCGCGTATTCTTGGATCATCGGTTTCATACTGGCGTTCTTTCCGCTCTACGCGTTGGGGCTGTTGGGCATGCCACGACGCACGGTCGCCTTCCTCGAACCGGCTTACCTTCCTTGGACGATCGTCGCTGGCATCGGCGCACTGGTGGTGTTGTTCGCGCTGTTCAGTCTGGTTATGCAGCTCGGCGTGAGCATTCGTCGACGCGTCGCCTATGCGGTGCCCGTCGGCGATCCCTGGGATGGGTTCAGCCTCGAATGGTCGACGTCATCACCGCCGCCGGAATACAACTTTCCGGTGATTCCCGAGATCGCCAGTCGTGACCCCTTCCTGAATGAGAAGGAAAGTGGCCGGGCCTACCAGCGACCGGTGAGCTATGCGGATATCGAAATGCCCGCCAATAGTGCCTTGGGGCCGATTCTTGCCGTGGTGAGCTTCCTGATGGCCTTCGGTCTGGTGTGGTACATGTGGTGGCTGGTAATCGGCGCTGGGCTGGTCGGGCTGGCAGCGTTGATCGCGCGTAGCTTCGTACGCCGTACCACCCGGACCATTGGCGCCGACGAGGTTCGCCGCGCCCACGAGCGTTGGCTTGACCAGGTGGCCCGCGCGAAGGCCATCACGCGCGCTGACGAGCGTGATGCGGCCAACCAGGGGCTTGCAGTATCCCCCTTGGAAGGAGCCGTGCAATGACCTCCACACTCAACAGACACCCAGGTATCAATCTCGGCGATATGCATGAGGAGGCCAACAACGCCTGTGAAAGCATGATCTTTGGCTTCTGGGTATTCATGATGAGTGATCTCATCATTTTCGCGCTGCTGTTTGCCACCTACGTGGTGATGCTAGGCGGCACGGCCGGTGGGCCGGAGCCCCATGAGCTCTATGAGATGAAAAGCGCCTTTCTCGAAACGATGCTATTGCTGATGAGCAGCTTTACTTTCGGCATGGCGTCGTTAGCGCTCAAGTACAATCAGGCCAAGGGACAGCTACTCGGGTGGTTGGTAATCACCTTATTGCTTGGCCTCGCCTTCATTGGACTTGAGTTGCGTGACTTTCACCTGATGGCGGCCAAGAACGGTGTGCCGAGCCGTAGCGGCTTCCTCTCCGCTTTCTATGCGCTGGTTGCTTTGCATGGTCTCCACGTGACGGGTGCCTGCCTTTGGTTATTCGTGCTATTCGGTCAGATAGCGGTTCATGGTGTGGATACTGGGGTCAAGACTGGGTTACTGCGTCTCGGCATTCTCTGGCACTTCCTGGATATCATTTGGATCGGGATTTTTTCCGTCGTCTACCTGGGAGGGCTCGTATGACGCGTCAACATTTATCAGCCCAGCAGCAAAGCGAGCGTACGAGCGAGCTACGCTCGTACGTGATTGGTTACGCGCTTGCGCTGATATTAACGCTGATCCCCTTTACGGTTGTCGCCTTTAGCGACCTGGCGCGCATGACACAGTGGCTAGTGATCGGGGCTTGCGCGCTGATACAGGTCGTCGTTCACTTTCGCTTCTTCCTGCATGTCTCATTAGCCAAGCAAAAGCGCGAAGACCTTCATTTGATACTGTTTACCACTCTTATTCTTGTCATCATGGTTGGCGGAACACTATGGATCATTCTCAATCTTTATACACGCATGATGCCCTCAATGTTGCCCTAGATGTTACATTGATCCTAGGTTGAGTTATAGGGTAATAAATACACTAATGGAAATGTTGGTAATTCACCTTGTGATCGATTGCAATCATATCTAAAGCGGTAGCCAGGTGGGTCAGAGTAATTCGCGTTCCGTATATTATAAAATATAAATAATACATGTCTTTTAGTCGGGTGGCGGCAAAAGAATCGACTTGCTTTGTCACGCACAAACTCCAGACGTAGTCATATTGTGTAAAGCTCCCAAACCGTTTAGTTAGTGAGTTTTAGGAGTCCTGTAAAAACCATGGAAAGCCTTTTTGAAAAAGTAGGAATAAGCCGTACTGAAGCCAGAAAATTCTATTAAGTCTTCATATTTTAAGATGTGTATATTATGGCTTGTTTTGTTTCGCATTAAAAATTCTTTCGCCTCAAGAATATTCAAGCAGCGACAAACATGTACGTTTGTCATGCTCAACAAGTCTCCGATAGTTTGTTGTGATATAGGTAGCGAAAGATCTTGTGATTCTAGTCGTGATAAATTGAGGCGAGCATGCATTTCTAAAATGAAATAAGCAAGCCGAGTAGTGGCGTCATGGCTTATCAGGTTGTTGAGACGATCGGTCATAAGATTACTTTGATGTACCGCAGCAGCTAGCACAGCATTTACTAGATGAGGTCCTTTCTGAGTTACTCTATCAAGATTTGATTTAAGCATGGGGATAACGAGACCCTCAGTCAACATTATGATTTCATCAGAATGCCTGCCCGCATGGTGGTCCCGCAGCCCAATGATATCGCCGGGTAAATAGAGGTCAATGATCTGACGTTTACCTTCCTTTGTTACACGACAGGAACACGCCCATCCATTTTGGATGGCGAGTAAATAGTTAGCGTTAATATCATGGCTCTTGATAACCTTCCCTTTGCGGACTCGCCGAGGTGGGTCTTGAATTTTCAATAATAATTCACGGTCTTGTGAAATAAGAGAGGCATGGCGTGAAAATATTTCATAATATAAGGAATAAGCGTCACGAGGCGGGGTGCTATTACCTAAATTTAGCTTTAGGTTGGCATTTAAATGACGATCAATCTCTACGGAGTGCGACGACATAGGAGCCACCTTTAAGTAAGGGTTTTGCCAAGCACTTAAAGTGCTTGGCAAAAAGTTACACTATAGCCGTTCTTTGAGAATCGACTTGGCGTTGTTGGCCATATCTTCGTATCGGCCAGCGATATCTTCGAAGAGCTCTTGGCACGCTTGGTCGCCGTTGGACTCGGCATCCTTGCGGTACTGTTGGCTAAGTTCCGCGCCCTGTAGAGCATGATAAAGCGTACTTACGAGATCGAAATCCTTATCCTTTACTGGACTATTCATGGGACGTTTCCTTTTCGTCTTAAAAATATAAGATGAATAGTTAACCTGGTTTCTGACAGGACCGTAACCTTTTAACGGCCCTGTCGCTTGCCACTCTTATGACTAGGCTTGGCAGCTTTCTCGTGGACGTTCTGGAAGTTACCCAGATTGGGATTAGCCATTTCTATGCTCCTCTTGGTCTTGCTTGCGATGAATCCTTTCGCTAACGATGGGTTAACCATCACGAAATAATGTAGGTGGGTAAGTAGAATGGTGTCTAGCTAATTGAGATTAAAAATGTGTAGGTGTGTAATTAAAGACGGATTTTTATGGCTTTCAGAGGTAACCAAATCAGCCTGTGTATTTTTAGGTCATTGAATTGGTTGGAATATTTTTGTTGTTGATGCAGGTTATTGTTTATTATTGTTACATTTGGCGATGATTTGTATGTTCGTAGGTGTGGCTTCAAAGGGTTCCAGCCGTTAACGGGTGTTTGATTATATTTTTTAAAATGCGTAAAGGGATGCTTACACGAGGACGATCAATTGGTGATCAGACGACAAAAGTCCAGAATAATGAGGAGCTTAGTCAACGGTGCCCGGCAGCCGGGCACCGGGGCATACACTACATTTGCTCTTTTTTGCGTGCCTGAGCCTTCCCGGGCGTTGGGCAGTGTGGGCTCTTGGCCCAAGGGTTCGGGTTGTTCTTTGACCGAATACTCGTCTCGCTTATCCAACGATGGCTCTTGGCTCCAGCGTCCTTGTGGCACAGGTTTGTCGGTCAACATGTTAAGGTAGTAATAGGAGTGTTCGGTTGCTTCGTGCGCTTCTGGAGTCGAATTAGGAATCGGTAGGTTTTTCTCAAAACCGCCAAGCTCTTCGACCACGGCGAGCCATTGTGGCCGATGATAAGTGGTTATTCATAATTAATCGTGTATTCCGTTCCGTAACCACCGAGTAGACGGTGTACCTCATCACGGAGGCGGTTAAATGAGAGGTAGGCGTTCAAGGGCAGCCAGGCGTACTTCATTCGCCGCCACAGAGTCTCGATCAGGTTCAATTCTGGCCAGTAGGCCGATAGATACACTAAGTGCACGCGATGCGCCATCCACTCCAGTATCTTGCGCTTGAAGGCCTTGGGGCGATGCATGCGGGCATTATCGAGCACCACGATGGCTAAGGTATCGGGATGCTTCTGGGCGACAAGCTGATCAAATGCTTCAATCACGGTCTCCGTGGTCACCGTATCGGGGGTGGTGTGATAGATCAGCTTGCCGGTCTCTTCCTGTAAGCGAGTCTGCACGGATCGAATCTGATGAGGATGCTCAGCGACCAGTTCTTGCAGTTTCTCGTGGTGGTGTTCATCGAGGATCGGCATCCGCCCACTGCGCGGCTTGTCGATCAGCCCGTCGAGGCCCGAACTTCCCACTGTTTGAGCCATCGTGAGACAGCATCGCGGCGAACCTGCAGTATCTTACTGATCTGGTTGATGGTATGGCATTGATCACTCAACAAGGTGGCATGCGCACGCCGACGTAAGGCGCGCTTCTCACCATGCTGATAGGCCGATGTCAGCGTCAGTGAGAGGGGTACGAAGCGTCTAGCCAGATTCCACCCGTGTCAGAAATCCTGACATGGATAGTGCACGAAAATTTTCGATCAGGCACTTAGTTCGACTTGGCAGGGGTAGCGGATGGCTAACCTCGACACCTATCACCGCAAGCGTGACTTCACGCGGTCCCCGGAACCTCGGGGCGACAGCGGACAATGCCGTGGCACGTCTTGGTTCGTGATTCACAAGCATGGCGCCAGTCAACTGCATTACGACCTGCGTCTCGAAGAGAACGGCGTATTGCGAAGTTGGGCACTGCCGAAAGGGCCGAGCCTTGTTCCTGGAGAGAAGCATCTGGCAGTACAGGTCGAAGATCATCCTCTTGATTACGGTGATTTCGAAGGTGCGATTCCCGAAGGGTATGGCGCCGGTACCGTGATGATTTGGGACCGGGGGGAATGACATGTCACCGACAAGCATGATGACAATCAAATTGATTTCGAACTCGATGGCAGCAAGCTTAAAGGTGCCTGGACCCTCAAGCGCATGCGTGGCCGAAAACGCGATCCCCGGCAATGGTTAATGATCAAGCGTCACGACGACGATACCGCCCTTGTGCCCACGCGACTCGACGATATCAGCGTCGAGTCGGAGCGCTCGATGGCGCAGATCGCTGACGGGAAAAATGACAAACGCAATTAATCAAGGCGATTCAGCAGCAAGGATGATGCCACTATGCCCTCCATGTTTAAAAATTTATCCAAGCCATTAGGAGAGCTGTGGAATAATTAGTTGCGAATTTGTACACGGTTAAAGTTACCGACCATTTTATGGTGTAAGGCAGTACCGAGCTTTCTACGCTTGACGTTGTACCCTCGCTAAACTTGTAAGCTCCTGACCCAGCTGAGGGTGCGTAACCAAAGGAGGCATCATGAAAGCTGTCGTTTACCATGGAATCGGTGACATACGACTCGACGACGCTCCCGAGCCGGCCCTTAAAGAACCCACCGATGCGATCGTCCGGCTCACCTCGTCGGCTATCTGCGGTACCGACCTGCACTTCATTCGCGGCACCTTCGCCGATATGCAGGAGGGGCTGATTCTCGGTCATGAGGGTGTTGGCATCATCGAGGCGCTGGGCGAGGACGTACGCAACCTGTCCGTCGGCGACCGCGTAGTGATTCCCTCGACCATCGCTTGCGGCACCTGCTCGTATTGCCGCGCCGGCTATCATGCCCAGTGCGATAACGCCAACCCCAATGGCAAGCAGGCCGGTACGTCGTTCTTCGGCGGCCCTAAACCGACCGGTTCCTTTAATGGGCTGCAGGCCGAAAAGGCGCGCATTCCATTTGCCAACGTCGGTCTGGTCAAGTTGCCCGACGCAATCAACGATGATCAGGCAATCGCCATGTCGGATATCTTCCCCACCGGCTACTTCGGCGCTGAGTCGGCCGAGATAAGCGACGGCGACAGCGTGGCGGTGTTCGGTGCAGGCCCGGTCGGGCTATTTGCGATCGCTAGCGCCTTCTTGTTCGGCGCAGGTCGAGTATTCGCCATCGACGGCCATCAGGACCGTCTGGACATGGCCCGCGAACTCGGTGCCGAGACCATCAACTACGAGCGCGAGCCGCCGGTGGAAACGCTCCATCGGCTGACGGGGGGAATCGGCGCGGACCGTGCCATCGATGCCGTCGGTGTCGATGCTGAACACGCTCATCACGGCCAGGCGGCCAAGCGCAGCGACGTCGATGAGCAAGAGCAGGAGGCTCGCGAGACTGCGCCGCAGACCAACCCATCCGGCGATACCTGGCGTCCCGGCGATGCCCCCAGCCAGGCGCTGCAATGGGCGGTCGAGGGGCTCGCCAAGGCCGGTACGTTATCGATCATAGGCGTCTATCCACCCGATTTCCGCTACTTCCCCATCGGCATGGCGATGAACCGTAGCTTGACGATACACATGGGCAACTGCCATCACCGCAAGTACATCCCCAAGCTCATCGCACTGACCTTGGCCGGCAAGATCGACCCGGCCAAGATACTCACCCAGCACGAGCCGATGCCCGATACGCTGAGTGCCTTTGAAGCCTTCGATCGGCGTGACGAAGGCTGGGTCAAGGTGGCGTTATTGCCACACACCAGCTGAGTTGGTGCATCGACCAACTTGGCTTGCTATCGACAGTACCGATGCCCGGCCGGAGTGGTTTGATTAACGTTATTGGGTGACGGTTTGAATGTTAATGGCAATTTTTACGGAGATTAAAAAAGAAATCCCAGTCAGTGCTACTTGAAGATCAGTCCCCATCTTTTCCCGGTCGCCCCGGCCGGGATTTTTTTCTCTATAGGCGCCAATATATCGCGGGATTCCGTCGACTATTCCCATGCTGGAAAAACAATCTATACCGAGAAATGACGCCTCATCAGCGCGACCATGTCTTGTGCGCCTGGGGCGTCGGGTTTTTTGAGTTGCAGCATGAGTTGGGAGCCTGGCAAATTCGGTAGCTTCTGTTCCTTGGGGACCGCGCGAACACCTTTGGGGATCGTGCTTTTCCCGAGCACGCCGATACCGAGTCCTGCCTGGATGGCGGCTGCGACCCCCGCGATGCTGTCACTGGTGTATGCGATGCGCCATTCGCGTCCCGTCTCGTTCACTTGGTTCAACGCACATTGTCGCCACCAGCATGCTTGATCGAATAACACTAGGGGCAATGGGCCCGTGGTAGATAGATCGATGTTGTCGGCGACCACCCACCACGTTGGATCATATAGCAGCACTTCACCGCTATGGCGCTCATTGTCGTCCGCCACGAGAAGCGCCAGATCCAGGGCGTCTTCCTCGATGGCCGCTGCCAATCTATCACTACTGGCACTCTGCACGAGAAGCTCGACGCTCGGCTGGCTACGTTGGAAATGACTCAATAGCTGGGGCAGTTCGGAGCCGGAATACTCTTCTGGGATGCCGATGCGTAGGGGGCCTGACGCCATCTCGTCACTATTGAACATGGCGGCCGCGTCGCGAAGAGCATCGGCGGTACGTCGGGCGTGAGGTAAGAGCTTCTCTCCCGCTTCGGTGGGAATCACGCCAGTCCGCTCACGAACGAGCAGCGACATGCCGGCCACCGCTTCGAGTTGTTGGATCTGCATGCTGATCGCCGACTGCGTACGGTGCAGGCGTTTCGCAGCGCCCGTGAAACTACGTGCCTCCACGACAGCGGCGAAGGTCACCAGCCATTCACCTCGCATGTGCTCCATCATCAGGTTTCCTGATATTTAAGATAATATAAATTCGTTTTATTTATTATAGGCCCTCCACCACCCTGACTGCTATATCAACGATTCAGGGAGAAAACGATATGCGCCGAGTTGTTTCAGGCGTCTGGTGGCTGACTGCCCTCATGCTGTTACTGGGCTCTGTATGGCCCACGCCTAGTCTTGATCTGGCGATATCCGTGGCGGTGGAGATCATCACATTATTGCCTTTGATTGTGCTGGTGGCGCTGATGGCAGGATGGCTTGCGGTGAGCGCGATGGCGGAACGGTTTCGCGGTGTTATGAATAGTCGCCCGTGGCAGGCCATTTTCTTCGCGGGGTTGATCGGGACGGTAACGCCAGTGTGCGGCATTGCCAGTGTTCCGCTTGTCGCGGCGTTGTTGCGCCAAGGCGTTCCTATCGCGGCGGCGATGGCCTTCTGGCTGTCTTCGCCGATCACGGACCCGGGCATGTTGTTATTGACCGCCAATATATTGAGCTGGCCGTTCGCCATCGCCTTGTTGATCGCAGCCATGCTGCTGGGGCTTACGGCAGGTGCTGTCATGCACGGCTTGTGTCGGTGGCGGCCACAAGCGCAATGGGTACGCGAGGAGATATTGCAGGATACGGCGGCGCCGACTTGCGAGGCATCGACGCGCGAGCCTTTCTGGATAGAAACGCTCGCGACCTTTGCGCTTGTCCTACGCTGGCTGGCGTTCGCCTTGACGGTCGAAGCCTTGGTGCGCATGCATCTCGGGGAGGCGGGTTATTCACTACTGACAAACGTGGATAGTTTCTGGGCGGTGCCGTTGGCCGTAGGTATCGGCGGACCACTTTACATCGAGGGATACGCAGCGCTGCCCCTGCTGCGCGGGCTGATGGACATGGGGCTGACCCCGGGGGCGGCCATGGCGTTTCTGATTTCGGGTGCGGCGATCAGCCTTTACGCCGCCATGGCGGTATGGAGCCTGATGCGACCCGTCATTTTCGGGCTTTATCTGGCGTTGGGAATCGTTGGCGCCCTGGTGGCGGGTTGGGCGACGGATATCGTGGTCAACTTAAGCTAAGCGTGCCGTGGCTTCTTCGCGCGAGCAAGACAGTCAGTCTGTTGAGCTGCGTTAAAGGAGGGATTCAGAGTCGCCCTGCTTGGGGAATGAATTGTACGGGATACCATGCCTAGCCCCAACCTCCTCCCTGATGCACACTCATTCCAAGCGCTAACGCGTGGGAGGGGCGTGGATGATGTTACCGGGATTTCTATGTGCGACATGCGGGGTGCAGTATTCCGCGAGCGAGGCGCCGCCGTCGCGGTGTCCGGTGTGCGAGGATGAACGGCAGTATGTGCCGGCATCGGGCCAGCAGTGGACGACACCGGGGGTGTTAGCGGCGGGGTATACCAATACCTTTCGCGAGATGGCGCCGGATCTACTGGCGCTGGGCACGGTACCGAAATTCGCCATCGGCCAGCGGGCGTTCTTGCTGCGCACGCCTCACGGCAATGTGCTGTGGGATTGCCTGAGCTTGCTGGATGCGGCGACGGTCACGTTGATCGAGGCGCTGGGCGGGTTAAAGGCCATCGTCATTTCGCATCCACATTACTACAGTACCATGGCGAGCTGGGGGCGCGCGTTCGAGTGCCCGGTGTACGTGCACGCGGCGGACCGCGAGTGGATCATGGTGCCGGATGAGACGCTGCACCCATGGGAGGGTGAGACGTTGGAGGTACTGCCGGGGATAACGGCGCACTGCCTGGGCGGGCATTTCCCCGGCGCCAGCGTGCTGCATTGGGAGGCGCGTGGGCTATTGCTGACGGGGGACACGTTACTGATAACGCCGGATCGCATGGCGTCGTTCATGTGGTCGTATCCCAATAATATTCCATTGCCTGCCGATGAGGTGGCTCGTATCGGTGAGCGCTTGCGCGCACTGGCATTCGAGGCCGCCTACGCGGCATTCTGGGACAGCGAGATCACCGCCGATGCCAGCGCCATGGTGGCGTTGTCGGTAGCGCGTCATTGCCAGGCGCTGGAAGGCGGTAGGGAGAAGTGAACGCACGCCCGTGCAACACAATATGACAATCATGGAGCGCATGACATGAAGCTGTATCTCAAGCCGGGTAGCTGCGCGATGGCCGTGCAAATCGCGTTGGAAGAGGCCGAGTTGATCTACGAGATCGAGAAAGTGGATCTGGCCGCCAAGAAGACGGAGAGCGGCGAGGATTACCTGACGGTTAATCCCTGCGGTTACGTGCCCGCTCTGGTGCTGGACGACGGCGAGGTAATGACCGAGGCGGTGGCGGTGCTTCTCTACGTCGCTAACCTCGCACCGGAGGCCGAGATGGCGCCTTCTCCGGGCAGCAAGGCGTATTTCGAGCTATTGAGCCAATTGGTGTTCATCTCCACCGAGCTGCACAAGAACTTCAGCCCCTTCTTCAAGCCCAACAGCGGCGATACCTGGCGCAGCATCGCGCAGAAGAACCTCGAGACGCGGCTATCGCTGATGAACGAGCGTCTGGCGTCGCGTGACTACGTGGTGGGCGAGCGCTTCAGCGTGGCGGATGCCTACCTGTTCACGGTGCTCAGTTGGGGGCAGGTGGTGGATATCTCGCTGGACGCGTGGCCCCATCTGCAGCGTTTCGTAGCGCGCATCGCCGAGCGGGACTCGGTTCAGCGCGCGATGCAGGCCGAAGGCTTGAAGTGAGCGATCACTTGCGCTCGGCCCGTTGCGTTCAGCCGTGAACGCGGGGCTCGGCGTCGCTGACGTCGATATCCACCTCGACCATCATCCCAGGGCCGATCAGCTCGGTCGGCCCATCGTCGAATTGGATGCGCACCGGCAGGCGCTGGGCGATCTTGGTGAAGTTGCCGGAGGGGTTGGGATCCGGCAGTAGCGCGAACTGGCTGGTGGCGGCACGGCCGATGACGCTGACGTGGCCCGTGAAGATGGCGTCCGGGAAGGCATCGACGGTGATCGCCACCGGCTGACCGACGCGTAATTCGGCGATATCGGTTTCCTTTATGTTGGCTTTGACCCACAGCTTGTCGGGATCGTGCATCATCAGGATCGGCTGTCCGGCACTGACGTACTCGCCTTGATCAATCAGCGTCTTGTTGATCACACCGTCACTGGGGCTGGTGATGCTCAGGTCGTTCAGGCGCAGGCGCTCCTCGTCGCGTTTGGCTTGGGCGGTAGCAAGCTTCTGTTCGGCGATGCGCACTTGCTTTTTCAACACGTCGGGATTGGGCAGTGGCATCTGCGAGCCGTTGATGAAGCCCACCTGGGCGTTGTCGGCCAGGGCCTGGCTGACTTCCACTTCCTGCTGTGCCTGGGCGTGCTCGGCCTTGGACGCCTGATACGCATAGTAATCCTGATCGCGGCGTTGTTCGGATACCGACTTCTTCTTGTACAGCGTGTCAGCTCGCTTGAACTCGCGTTTGGCCTCGGTTAATCGTGCCTGGGCGGCTTTTTCGGCGGCCTGGCTGGCCTCGAGTTCCTGATGGGTCAGGTTCATACCGCCCTGTAGCTGCTTCTGAGCCATCGCCAAGCGTGCTTTTTCGTAGTCGAGCTGGGCGCGCTGTACGGCGACGTTGGCTTTGAGCGATGCCATCTTGCGCTCGTCGGGTTTGCTATAGAGTGCCGCCACGGCGTCGCCTTTCTTAAGCGTATCGCCCTCGGTGAGCGTGAAGTCGGTGACCCGGCCGTTCAGGCGGCTGCTAACCGTGATTTGATCGGCCATCACGCGGGCGTCCTGAGCACTGACGTGTGTCAGGCGATGGGCGATGGCGAAGCCGATCCAGATCAGGCAGAGCACGACGAGAAGCGCCAGCATCAGCCATTTTACGAGTGGCGGCAGGTAGCGTTTATGGATTTCCTGAGGTGTTGTGTCGTCGGTCATGAGGCAGTGTCCTTGGGTCGAAGCGAGCGTCGCGTAGATGTCGTGGTCACTTGGGATTCTTGGTCACTTAGGCGTCGTGGCGCGCCAGCGGCTGAGCAGAAGCGAGGGGATAGCCACTACGAACAGGCTTCCGGTCAGCACCCAGAAGCCATCTTGATAGGCGAGGATCGAGGCCCAGATGGTCTCGATGCGCTCCATGAGATACCCGGCCATGGCGCCTTGCTGGGTCGATGAGATGCCGAGATGGCTGGCCACCTCGGCGAGCTGGTGGAGTTGCTGCTGAGCGAGAGCGTTATCGGCATTGACGCCGGCGTTGAGCGATTGGCCGTGTTGCGCCGTCTGTCGGTCGAGCAGGATCACCAGCCCCGCCGTGCCCAGCGCGCCGCCGAGCTGGAGTGCGAAGTTGATGGCCCCGGAGCCGTGACCGGTCAGGTGCCGGGGCAGCCCGGCGATGGCGTTGGAAAGCGTCGGCGGAGGAAACGAGGCCATGCCGATGGAAAGAATGGCCATCGCTGTCGCCAAGTACGCGAACGAAGTATTCCAGTCCATCTGCGCCATCAGCCACACCGCATACATGGTGCAGGCCAGCCCCGGCAGCGTGAGACGATGCGGCGGATGGCGATCGCTCAACCAGCCGACCAGCGGCACCAGTATGCCCAGCACGGCGGTTGAGGGCAGGAAGATTTGCCCGGCGGTGATGGGACTGTAATGCAGCACCGACTGCACGAATTGCGGCAGCAAATACATGATGCCGTAGAACGTACCGCCGAAAAGGAACATCGCCAGCGTGCCGACCACGAAGACGCGGTTGCGGAAGATCGCCAGATCCATCAACGGATGCCGGGAGCGATTCTGCCAGACCACGAAAGCGGTGCCGCAGAGGAGGGCGATGAGAATCAGCGTCGGCACGCGCGGGTCGTACCATCCCCAACGCTGGCCGTTGGAAAGCGCCGCCAGCAGAGAGAACACCGAGACAAACAACAGCACGACGCCGGCCCAGTCGAAGGGCGGGCGCGGACCCTTCTGCTCGCGTGAGGGCAGGAAGAAATAGCCCATGACCGCCGCCGCTACGCAGATCGGCAGGGTAACGAAAAACACATATCGCCAAGTGAAATGCTCGACCAGCCAGCCGCCGATCACCGTGGCCAGCGTCAGCGGCAGGCCCAGGCACATGCCGTACATGGCGGTCGCCATGCCACGCCCTTCGGGCGGATAGGCCGCAAAGAGTGCCTGCATGGCCACCGGGCGGATTAGCCCCGTCATCCCGCCCTGGATGACGCGCGCGGCGATGAGCATGCCCATGCCTTGCCCCAGACCACCCAGAATTGAGGCGGCGATGAACACCATCAGCAAGCCAATGAAGGTGGCGCGCTGGCCGACGGCGGAGACCAGCCACGGTGCGACGAGCAGGGAAACGGTCGTCGATGCCAGAAAGCCGGTGGACAGCCACTGTACCTGGGAGTCGCTCATGCCGAAGGCGCCCTTGATATAGGGAATCGCCACATTGACGATGGTGATCGACATGCCTAGCGCCACGAGCCCCAGCATCACCGTCAGAGTGACCCAGAGGCGGTAGCGGGGACCATAACGTTCGAAAAGTTGATCGACCTGCGTCATGCATGACCGCCGATAAAGCGGAAACGGCGTCCCCTTGACGAGGGTGCCAACAAGAGAGAATGCAAAGCCTTGTCCTTGTGAATCGTGAGCGTTACGTATGCCAAGCGTGCTGTCATGAAAACCGCAAGCAGGCAAATCGATAACGTGACGATATTTTGTTAGCTAATCGATTATCGCGTGTTTGTATGACGTCTTTCAACGTGCCGGGGTGCGACAAAGACACGTCATGCGGCAGCCATCGCGGGCTCAGACGCGATATCGCGCCGAGCTGCAGACTTTGGTTTAACGCCTTTGGTCGTAGGGTGGGGATTCGGTGCCCGATCTTTCGGAGGTGTACGAGTCCAATAACTGAATAGCTATCACTTTTAGCCACAACACGCATTAGATGGCTATCGTTTCACGGATTAGGTTGGCGTTGGGCGGTGTGGCAGTCTGTTGACGGGCAGGCCTGATATACTCTTTCGTCATGATGCTGCGACCCAATAAGGCTAACGCATGACGCAGGATTGGCTGCGCAGGGGACTGCGCTTTTTGCTGTTCGTGATACTCGGCTTCGTGGGGCTATCGGTGCTCCTGGTGCTGGTGTTTCGCGTGGTGCCGGTATTCGGTTCGATGGTGATGCTGGAGCGTAAGGTCGAGTCCTGGGTGAGTGGTGAACCGATCACGATTCAGCAGCAGTGGCGGCCGTGGCCGTCGCTTTCCGACAATGCCAAGCTGGCGGTGATCGCGTCTGAGGATCAACGCTTTCCCATGCATTACGGCTTCGACTTCAACCAACTGCAAAAGGCGCTCAATGCCTGGTTCCATGGCGATAGCCTGCGCGGTGCCAGCACCATCAGCCAGCAGACCGCCAAGAACTTGTTTCTGTGGACTGGTCGCAACTGGATTCGCAAGGGCTTGGAGGCCTGGTTCACGGTGTTGATCGAGCTGCTGTGGCCCAAGGAGCGCATCCTTGAGGTGTATCTCAACATCGTCGAGTGGGATAGCGGCGTGTTCGGCCTTGAAGCCGCCGCTCAGCATTATTTCGGCGTGAGTGCCGGCCGTCTCTCGGTGGTGCAGGCCAGTCGCTTGGCGGCTATTTTGCCCAACCCGCGTGAGTGGAGTGCGTCGCGGCCGTCGGCGTACATTCAGCAGCGCAGCCAGTGGATCCGGCAGCAAATGCGTCAACTGGGCGGGAATGCCTACCTCGAGCGCTTATGAGCGAGCGACGCGATGTTGCCTCGTTCTCGCGGATACCATCGGATAAGGAACCTTCATGACTCCCATCTCCATTGCCATCGTCGGATTCGGCAAGATCGCACGTGACCAGCACGTGCCCGCCCTGCATGCGAATACGGCGTTCACGCTCGACGCGGTGGCCAGCCGCAATGCTTCTTTGGAAAGTGTCGCGCATTTTCGCGACATCCAGACCCTGCTCGATGAGCGCCCGGATATTCAGGCGGTCTCGCTGTGCGCCCCGCCGCAAGTGCGTTATCGCCAGGCGCGTGCGGCCATCGCTGAAGGCAAGCATGTGATGCTGGAAAAACCGCCGGGCGCGACCCTGAGTGAGGTGGAAGATCTGCGTGCCCAGGCCGAGCGCGCCGGGGTGACGCTGTTCGCGACCTGGCATTCGCGTTACGCGGCGGGGGTCGCTCAGGCCCGTGAGTGGCTCAGCGCGCGTCGTGTAACCTCGGTCAATGTGCAATGGAAGGAGGATGTGCGGCGCTGGCACCCTGGGCAGGAGTGGATCTGGGAAGCCGGTGGTCTGGGCGTGTTCGACCCTGGTATCAACGCGCTGTCCATCATCACTGCGATTCTGCCCGAACCGTTCTTTCTCACCCAGGGCGAGCTGGAGGTGCCCTCCAACCGGCAAGGTCCGATCGCGGCGACGCTGGCGTTCCGCGATGTTCATGATGCCGATATTCGGGCTGAATTAGACTGGCGCCAGGCCGGACCACAGACGTGGGATATCCACATCGAGACCGATGCCGGGCCGCTGTCGCTGACCCAGGGCGGCAGTCGCTTGACTATCGGCGATGAGGTGCTGCTGGAAGGCGGCGACGCCGAGTATCCCGGGCTCTACGCACGTTTTGCCGAACTCATCGGCAAGGGCGAGAGCGATGTCGATGTGGCGCCGCTTCGTCATGTTGCCGATGCCTTCCTGCTTGGCAAGCGCGTCGAGGTCGAGGCCTTTCGTGAGTGAGTCTTGGCATGATGAGTCCTGGCATGGGCAAGCGTTTCAGCGCTCGCGAATAAGCTCGCGCAGTGTCGACATTAACGCCGCCGCGCCAGGCGAAAGCCGCTGCTCGCGCAGGCTGACCAAGCCGTAGGGCTGCACGCTCAGTGCTTCAGGGAACGGCAGGATGCGAAAGCGCGGCTGGTCGCAGAGTAGATCCGCAACTTGCCGCGTGGTGACCGTCACGGTATCCGATTTATCGACCATGGCCAGCGCCACCAGGATGTCCGGCGTGTCGACGATTTGACGCGGCAACGCTACACCATGATGCAGGAACAGATGGTCGACCCGCTGGCGCATCAAGGCACCGGGCGGCTGCAACACCCAAGGGTAGTCGACCATCGCCGCCAGGTTCAGCGAATCGCGCTGGGCCAGTGGATGGTCGGCGCGGCAAACGAAGCACAGCGCCTCCTCGCCGATTTCCTCGAAGACGAAATCGCCCGCCGGAAGCGTCGAGGGAATCCGCGCGATGGCGAAATCGAACTCGCCCTCCATGAGACGAGGGATCAGCGCGTGGCTGACGTCTACGTCGATGCTGACCTTGAGGTTGGGACGGTCGCGATGCACGCGCTCCACCGCACTGGTCAGCAGTGTGACGGCAGGCGCCATCACCGTACCTACCGAGACGCTCCCAGCGCTACCTGCATGCAAGGCATTCAGTTCATCGCCCGCCTGATGGAGTGACGACATGATGCCGCGCGCATGTCGAATCACCGTTTCGCCGTACCAGTTGGGCGTGATGCCACGTGGGTGTCGATCGAACAGCGCGAGACCGAGTTGACTCTCCAGTTCCCCCAGCAGCTTGGACGCCGCTGGCTGGCTCATTCCTAGGCGCTCGGCGGCACGATGCAGATTGCGCAGCTCGTCCAGTGCGATGAATAGCTGTAAATGGCGCAACTTTAGTCGCACCTTCATGAACCAGTCGGTGGGCAAGGAGCTCATGGTGTCTGGCCTCAGGCGAAAGTAATAACAAAATATATATCGTTTTTCCTGTCAAGTGGCATTAGTCGGTTATTTCGCTGATGCCTATTGTTCAGACTGTTAAGAAACCTGTTTCGCAGCACAACAACAACCCCTCGAGGGCTACAGGAGACGCCGAATGTCATTCACGACACCGATGACGCGCAAGCTACTGGGAATGGCCGTGGGCCTGGCGCTGAGCGCCGGACCACTGACGGCACAAGCCCAGAGCGACGATGAAATCACGATGGGTTTCATCGTCAAGAAACCCGAACAGGCGTGGTTTATCAACGAACAAGACGCCGCGACCAAGCTTGGAGAGAAAAAAGGCTTCGAGGTCGTGCGCTTATCGGGCGAGGACGGCCAGCAAGTACTGAGTGCCATCGATAATCTCCATTCGCAAGGTGCCCAGGGCTTCGTGATCTGTCCGCCGGATGTGCGGCTGGGGCCTGCGATCATGAACCGCGCCAAGCAGTACGGCATGAAGGTCGTGACCGTCGATGACCGCTTTATCGGCAGCGATGGCGAGCCTATGGAGAACGTGCCGCACTTGGGGATGTCCGGCTACAAGATCGGCGAGCAGGTCGGCAATGCCATCGCCGCAGAAATGAAACGTCGTGGTTGGGATCCGAAAGAGGTCGCGGCGCTGCGTATCACCAACTATGAATTACCTACCGCGAAAGAGCGTACCGATGGTGCCACGGCCGCATTGCTCGAGTCCGGTTTCAAGAAGGAAAACATCTTCGATGCCCCACAGCAGAATACCGACACCAGCAGTGCCTTTGCGGCTGCTTCGCCGGTGTTTGCCAAACGTGGCGATTTCGAGCACTGGGTGATCTATGCGCTCAACGAAGAAAGCGTGCTGGGCGGTGTGCGCGCGAGCGAGCAGTACGGACTCGACCCGGACCAGGTCATCGGGGTAGGCATCAACGGTTCCGGCGCGGCCTTTGCCGAGTTCTCGCGCGAGAAGCCCACTGGTTTCCACGGCACCGTTGCCGTGAGTTCGACCATGCATGGTCGCCAGTCAGCGGCCAATCTTTACCAGTGGATCACCGAGGGCGAGAAGCCGCCGGCCAATACCGAGACGACCGGCAAGCTAATGACGCGGGACAACTGGCAAGACGTACGGGAAGAGCTGGGCTTGTAAGACCGATGCCCGCGCCTCGGCGCGCGGGCACGCTTTTTTCCTTCAGGAGTTCCGTATGTCCGAGGCTTTTCTCCGTTTCGACGATATTACGGTCGAGTTCCCCGGTGTGAGGGCGCTCGACGGTGTGAGTTTTGCCGCGAAGGCCGGTGAGGTGCATGCCTTGATGGGCGAAAACGGCGCAGGAAAGTCGACCTTGCTCAAGGTTCTTAGCGGCGTCAATCGTCCTACCTCGGGCCAGTTGTGGATCAACGATCAGCCGTTTGTCTTTGCTAACGCGCGCGAGGCGCTGGCCCACGGCATCGCGATCATCTATCAAGAGCTGACGCTGTCACCCAACTTGTCGGTAGCCGAGAACCTGTTGCTGGGGCAGTTGCCGAAACGTGGCGGCTTCATCGACCGGCGCACCATGAAGACACGTGCCCGGGAGATTCTCGAGGAACTCGGCGAGGGCGAGATCGACCCGGCCACCAAGGTGCGGGAGCTTTCCATCGGCCAGCAGCAAATGATCGAGATCGGCCGCGCACTGTTGCGTGATGCCAAGATCATCGCCTTCGACGAGCCTACCAGCAGCCTTTCCGTTCAGGAGACGCGGCAGCTCAAGCGCATCGTCGCGCGACTGCGCGAGGAAGGGCGTGTGGTGCTTTACGTCACGCACCGCATGGAAGAAGTCTTCGAAATGTGCGATGCGCTGACAGTATTCCGCGACGGGCGGCATATACGCACGCACGAAACACTGGAAGGCGTCGATCAGGATACCTTGGTCGGAGAGATGGTGGGACGTCAGATCGACGATGTGTATGGCTTCCGGCAGCGCGCCATGGGTGATGTGTTGATGCACATCGACGCCTTGCAAGGGCCGGGAGTGCGCCAACCGGTGAGCTTTGAGGTCAAGCGTGGCGAGGTGCTGGGCTTGTTCGGCCTGGTCGGCGCCGGACGCAGTGAGTTGATGCGTCTGGTGTGCGGCGTGGAAAAGGCCAACCAGGGGCAGGTGACGTTTCGCGGCAAAACCGGTGTCTTCACCTCGCCGCAACAGGCGATTCGCGCGGGTATTGCGATGTGCCCCGAGGACCGCAAGTCCCAGGGGATCTTTCCCGTGGCGAGTGTCGCCGACAATCTCAATATCAGTTGTCGGCGCTTCTTCAAGCGCTGGGGCGTATTTCGCCATGCCGGGCGCGAGGCCGATAACGCCAAGACCTATATCCAGCGCTTGAGCATCAAGACGCCGAGCCACCGCACGCCGATCAATACCCTCTCGGGGGGCAATCAGCAGAAGGTGATTCTCGGGCGCTGGCTGGCGGAGGAGATCGACTTGTTCGTGATGGACGAACCCACGCGAGGCATTGATGTGGGGGCGCGACGCGATATCTACACCCTGTTGTATGACCTGGCGGACCAAGGCAAGGGTGTGATCGTGATTTCCAGCGATCTCGCCGAGGTCAGCTCGATCTGCGACCGCATTGGCGTCATGCGCGATGGGGTTCTGGTCGACATCGTACCGCGCGAGCAGGCGACCCAGGAGCGCCTGCTGGGATTGGCGCTTCCGGCTTGAGTTGCCGACCAACTTTGCCGACCAACTGAGTTGCTCACCGCTAACAACATGAAGAGATTGATCACATGAGCACAGACAAACTGGCCGCTTCCGATACCTCGCCGACGGCACCCAAACCACGGGCCAAGGCGTTGCGTACATTGCTCGACACCTCCGGGTTGATTGCCATTTTTTTCGTCCTTTTTATCGCCTTGGCGCTTTTCGTGCCGGACTTTCTGACCGGTCGCAATATCGTCGGTTTGCTGCTCTCGGTAACACTGATCGGGACCATTGCGACCACCATGATGATGGTGCTGGCACTCGGCGAGGTGGACTTATCGGTGGCCTCCATCGTCGCCTTTACCGGCGTGGTGGCTGCCGTCGTGACCTCGACGTCGGGCAGTGTGTTCATCGGCGTTCTCGTGGGGGTGGGCGCCGGCGGCGCGGTGGGCGCCTTCAATGGTTTCGTGGTGTCCAAGTTCGGCATCAACTCATTGATTGCCACGTTGGCGGCGATGGAGTTCGTGCGCGGGCTGGCCTATATCACCTCCGGCGGCGATGCGGTCATGGTGACGGTGCCGGGCTTCTTTGACCTGGGCAGTGCTTCGTTTCTGGGACTGACGCTGCCGGTGTGGACCATGATCGCCTGCTTCGTGGTCTTCGGGATCGTGCTCAACATGACGGCGTTCGGGCGCAACACCCTGGCGACCGGCGGCAACGCCGAGGCGGCGAGCTTGGCCGGGGTCAACGTGCGGCGCCTGAAAATCACGGTATTTGCCCTGCAAGGCATCGTCGCGGGGATTGCCGGGGTATTGTTGGCCTCACGCATGGGACTGGGTGATCCCAATACCTCGATGGGGCTCGAGCTGGCGGTGATTTCCGCCTGCGTGCTGGGCGGTGTTTCGCTGTCCGGCGGCGTCGCCTCGATTACCGGTGTGCTGGTCGGCGTGCTGATCATGGGCTGCGTGCAGAACGCCATGGGGTTGCTTAACGTGCCCACCTTCTATCAGTACTTGGTGCGTGGGGCGATTCTGCTATTGGCGGTAATGTTCGACCGCTGGAAGCAAACGCGCCGCGCCAAGGGGTGACCTTTTTACAACGTTAGCTAGTAATCTTCGATGGGGGACGGCGCTTGGGCTATTGTCACCGAGTGGCGCCATGCCATCGACTCGATATTCAGGAGAGCGAACGACATGCAACTCGCACAAGCCATCAATGACAGTGGCGAACGTTTCGTCCTGGTCATCGACGACGATCCGACACAGGCGCGCCGCCTGGAAGGCGTGGAAAGCGTGCATGCCCTGGCGCTCATGGCGCTCGACCGCAAGATAGGACTGGCCGCGCTGATCAAGGAGTGGCCGGGGGATACGCGTGTCGACGCCGTGGCCTTGGCTGACAAGGGACGACTGCTGGCGCCGCTCGATCACCCCGATCCGGCGCACATGCTGGTGACCGGCACCGGGTTGACGCATCTCGGCAGCGCCGAGGGACGCGACAAGATGCACCGCCAGATGAACGAGGCAGATCAGAGTGAAGCGCCGCTCACCGACTCGATGAAGATGTTCCGCAAGGGCCTCGAGGGTGGCAAGCCGACCGGCGATGATTTCGGCGTGCAGCCGGAGTGGTTCTACAAGGGCGACGGCGGCATCGTCATGGCCCCAGGCGAGGCGCTACGCATGCCGCACTTCGCGCTGGATGGCGGCGAGGAGCCCGAAATCGCCGGGTTGTACCTGATCGACGACGACGGTTCGCCTCGTCGCATCGGCTACGCGTTGGGCAACGAGTTCTCCGATCACGTCACCGAGCGCGAGAACTACCTGTATCTGGCGCATTCCAAGCTGCGTGCCTGTTCCTTCGGGCCGACGTTGCTCGTCGATGAACTGCCCAGCGACGTACAAGGCACCTCGCGCATCCGGCGCGACGGTGACGTGCTATGGGAGAAGCCGTTCATCTCCGGCGAGGACAACATGTGCCACAGCCTCGCCAATCTCGAAGCGCACCATTTCAAGTACGCGCAGTTCTGTCGGTCGGGTGACGTTCATGTACATTTCTTCGGCACCGCGACGCTGAGCTTCAGCGATGGCATCAGCGCCCAGCCGGGGGATGTGTTCGAAATCGACGCCAAGCCATTCGCCTTGCCGCTGCGCAACCCGCTGGCCAAGGACGCCACCGCGCCGGTGCCGAGCGTCAAACCTTTGTAAGTCCGGTAGGTAAGTCCTGCAAGTAAGTCTCGCAGGCCCTTTCGACCCGATATACCTTTCGGCTCAACATAACAACGGCCGCTGGAAGATTCCAGCGGCCGTTGGTGTTAAGGCGGGGGTGTGGATCAATTCATCGCCTGCGGCAGGTAGAGCACGATCTCGGGGAACAGGTGCAGCAGTACCACGGCGAAGATCATCAACAGGAAGAACGGCAAGGTGGCACGGGTGATGGTGATGATGTCCTTGCCGGTGAGGCCTTGAATGACGAACAGGTTGAAGCCGACCGGCGGCGTGATCTGCGACATCTCCACCACGATTACCAGATAGATGCCGAACCAGATTAGATCGATGCCTGCGGCATCGATTAGCGGCATGATGATCGAAGTGACCAGCAGGATCAGCGAGATGCCGTCGAGGAAGCAGCCCAGCACCAGCAGGAAGAGCGTCAGCACCACCAGCAGCATGGTGGGAGAAAGGCCCATCGCGGCGATGTGGTTGGCCAGTTGCATGGGCAGTTGCGTGAAGCTCATCGCCGAGGACAGAAACGAGGCGCCGGCGATGATGAAGGCGATCATGCACGCAGTGCGTAGCGCAGCGAAGAGCGAATCGAGGAAGATGGTCTTGTTGAAATGACCATTGCCCCGCGCGATCAGCATCGACAGCACCACGCCCACGGCGGCGGCTTCGGTCGGTGAGGCGAGTCCGCCGTAGATGCTGCCCAGGATACCGCCGATGAGCACCAGCAGTGGAATCAACTGGGCGCTATTGCGAACCTTCTCCACGAGCGGCATGTGGGCCGCGCCTTCGCCGGCACGCCCTTGGCGGTTGCCGATCAGCAGCGACCAGCCGATCAGGTAAGTCATGAACAAGCCCAGCAACAGCAGGCCTGGCAAGATGCCGGCGATGAACAGCCTGGAGATCGACTGTTCGGTTACCACGCCGTAGACGATCATCATGATCGAGGGTGGAATCAACAATCCTAACGTCGACGCGCTGGCCAGCGTGCCGATGGCGGCATTGCTGTCGTAGCCGCGACGCTCCAGTTCGGGCAGCGTCATCTTGCCGACCGTGGCGCAGGTCGCCGCCGAGGAACCACAGACGGCGGCGAACAAGCCGCTACCGATGATATTGGAATGCAGCAAGCGTCCCGGCAGGCGATTGAGCCAGGGCGCCAGGGCACGAAACATGTTGTCCGCAAGACCCGAGCGAAACAGGATCTCGCCCATCCACACGAACATCGGCAGGGCGGTCAAGTCCCAGCCGTAGCTGGCGCCCCAGAAGTCGGACGCGAGGATCGGGCCGGGCGCGAAACTGCCGAAGAACGTCAGCGCGATCCAGCCGGTTCCCAGCAGGGCGAAGGCGATCCACACGCCGCCGCCGAGCAGCAGCGCGAGCGTCAGTATCGTGACGAGGCTGAGAGTCAGCATGACAGGGCTCCCTTCAATGAGTGGCGAATCATGCGTCACCGTCCTGTGGCTCGGGTGCCACATAGGAAGCAGGGGCTGTTAAAGCCGAGTGCAGGGTACCCAGCAAGGTTTCGAGGAGCGCCACGCACATCAATGCGATGCCGACGACGAGTACGCTTTGCGGTATCCATAATGGAATGGCGAGCAACCCTGAGGAGACGTCGTTGTATGCGAGGCTTTCGCGTACCAGACCAATCAGTTCCCAGGTGAGTAATAGGCTCAGGGCCAGGGCCACCAGCAGACAGAGGGACTCTACCCACACACGAGCGCGCGGCGGCAGGCGTGAAATGACGAGCGTCACGCGGATATGTGCGTGATGTGTGAAGGTATAGGCCATGCTTAGAAAGGTGGCGCCGACCAGCAGATAAGCGGCTATTTCCGAGACGCCTGGAATTTCGAGCCCCAGGCGTGCGCTGCCCACCAGAGCTAACAACGCGTCCAGGCAGCGCAGTAGCACTTGCAGTGTGACGATGGCGCAGATAGCCAGCATGCAGGCGGCGGCGCCCCAAGCGCCGAGGCGATAGAGCTTGTCGAGTCGATAGGTCATGTCGGTCACTCACGAATGCGAGGGTGAGGACGGAGCCCCGCTACCGCCGAGGGCGACGTGTGAGCGGGGCTTGCAGGTCTTGCTTCAAGGCACGGGTGCGTTATTCAGCGGCTTGGCGCTCGCGATAGCGGTCGATCAGCTTCTGGGCGCGCTCGCCGGCACGTTCTTGCCAGTTTTCGAACAGCGATTTTCCTGCCGCCTTGAGATCCGCTGCCAACTGCTCGTTGGGCTTGGAGATTTCGATGCCATGTTCCTTGAGCGCCTTGGCGCTTGCAGCGCTGTCCTCGCGGCTGGCTTGCCAGCCCCGACGCTCGGCTTCTTTGGCGGCTTCGAGCACGGCTTGTTGCGTCTTGTCATCGAGTCGGTCGAAGGCGCGCTTGTTGACGAACACGATGTTCTTGGGCAGCCACAACTGTGCGTCAGTGTAATTTGAGACGTAATCCCAGGCTGCCATCGACTCACCGGTGGAAACCGACGTGATCATGGCGTCGACGCGTCCGGTGCTGAACGCGGTAGGGATATCGGCTTCCTCGGTTTCGGTGGGCAAGCCACCCAAGTTTTCGATGAAGCGCTGCGTATTGATGTTGGGCGCACGCACGCGTAACCCCTTGAACTGCGAGGCATCGGTCAGTTTGAAATCGGTATAGATTCCCTGTGCCGGCCATGGCACCGCATACAGTGGCATCAGGCCTTCCTTGGCGAACATCTGGGTGATGATCGGTTTGGAGGCCTGCCACAGGTCATAGGCGTCTGCATAGCTGCTGGCGAGCCCCGGCAGCGTGTCGACCTCGTAGATTGGTGATTCGTTGGAGAGCGTAGAAAGGAATATTTCGCCGGCCTGTACGGTGCCGCGCCGCACGGAGGGCTTGATTTCGGAATGTGCGATCAGCGAGCCGCCGCTATGCACGTTGATGTCCAAGTCGCCATCGGTGGCCTGGGCGACGTCCTCGGCGAATTGTTGGGTGTTCTGGGTATGGAAACTGGCATCGCCATAGGGTGTGGCGAGATTCCATTGCGCGGCCATGGCGCCGCCGGTCACGCTGATTGAGCCTAGCGCTACTAGCCAGGCGAGAGAGTGCATCGTGCGCATGTTAGGTTCCTCATTGTTATTGAAAGGAGGTGATTGAATGCGTTGCTCAAAGCGCCTCGTAAGACAAAATCATTCTTCAAGTGGCGGCGTGTCGGCGTCAAATCGTTAATTCTGATGTCAAGTATCGACATAGCCTTTCATAGTGGTAGGTGATGAAAGCTTTCCGTGATCTTGGGCGTAATCGGCGGCGCACTGCTTGGCCAAGCGTGCCACGCTGGCGCAGAAGCTCGGGTAGTTGGAACGGCGCCAGATGGCGTCATAGATCATCGGCGGCAAGGGTTCTTCCAAGGGCAGGCGTTCCAGACTGCCGGCGTCCACGGCATCGCGTACCGTGGCGACCGGTAACACGCCGATGCCCAGCCCCTCGATGCTCATGCGCATGATGGTCATAAGCGTGCTGGTCGAGTGTATGCGTGGCGTGTCGATGCCCAGCGCGGTGAGGTAAGCGACCAGCTCGCTGTACGGCCGTGCCTGCTTGCTGAAGGAAATGAACGCCGTGTCAGCGAAGGTCGCCATATCGCCGTGGCGTAGTGTGGCGGCCAGCTCGGGGGCTGCGAACATGCCCATCTCGAAGGTGCAAAGCGGTGTCTGTATGACGGAGAGCCCCGGCGCCAGGCCATCCATGGCGAACAACATGTCGAGGTCGTTCTCGGCCATGCGTTGATGCAGGAAAGGTGAAATATCCACCATCAATTCGATGGTCAGCTGTGGGTAACGCTCGGCCAGGCGACGCATGAAAGTCGGACACCAGCTGCTGGCGATGGTCTCGATGACCCCCAGACGTAGCGTGCCGGAGAACGATTCCTCATCCTGAAACAGGCGCATGGCCTCGTCGCGCCCCTCGAGCAGGCGCTCGGCATGGGTAAAGAATTCGCGGCCACGAAGCGTCGGCTGCACGGGGCGTGCCGAGCGGTCGAGTAGCGACTCGCCAACGCTGTCTTCGAGTCGAGTGATGCGATCCGAGATCGAAGGCTGGGTGATGTGCAGCTTGGTCGCGCCCTTGCGAAACGAACCCAGGCGCACTACCCAGACAAAAGCCTCGAGTTCCTTGAAATCGAACATTGGTGATCCTGCACAGGTCGCCGCGCGATCCCCGCGCGGCGGAAGGGAAACGGCGGCGGGCACTACGTTTTCTTGAAAAGCTGCGTCTCGCGGTCCTTGAAGGCCTTGAACTCCAGGGCATTGCCGGAGGGATCGTAGAAGAACATGGTAGCCTGCTCGCCGGGTTCGCCTTTGAAGCGCACGTAGGGTTCGATCTCGAAGGCCACGTCATGCGCGCGCAGCTTGTCGGCCAGGGCCTGCCAGGCGGTCATCTCGAGAACCACGCCGAAATGCGGTACCGGTACGCCATGGCCGTCTACCGGGTTCTTGTGGCTGGCGACGGGGCTGTCTTTCAACGCGGGGTTGAGATGACAGACGAACTGGTGGCCGAAGAGGTCGAAATCGACCCAGCTCTCCGAGGAGCGGCCTTCGGGGCACCCCAGGAAGTCGCCGTAGAAACGCCGGGCTTCGTCGATATCGCGGACCTGCACGGCAAGATGAAAGGGATCGCTGACGGCCATGGAGACCTCCTCGGCATATGTTGTGATTGGTATTCGCGAGTCTCGATTCTTTAGCCCGGTGCTGTGCGGCGTCAACTGGTTTTCTTCGTCTTGGAGATGGTGAAAGGTTGCGCCGATATCCCGCATCACGAAAAACGATTGGACCGGGCCGCGCGGGCTTTCATAGAGTGAAGCGCCGCAACCGTGAAAGCCGACGACAATAAAAGAGGTCACGTTCATGTCCCTTCCGCTTCTCAACTGCGATATGGGAGAGAGCTTCGGCAACTGGAAGATGGGCCTCGACGACGAGGTCATGCCCTATGTCGATTGCGCCAATATCGCCTGTGGCTTTCATGCCTCCGACCCCGACATCATGCGGCGTACCGTGGTGTTGGCCGTGCAGCACGGCGTGCGTATCGGCGCGCATCCCGCCTATCCCGACCTGCAAGGTTTCGGGCGTCGCTCGCTGGCCTGTACGCCGCGCGAAGTCGAAGACATGATGCTGTATCAGATCGGCGCGCTGGAGGGCATGTGTCGTGCCGAGGGCACGAGCGTGAGCTACGTCAAGCCGCACGGCGCGCTGTACAACGATATGGCTCGCGACCCGGAACTGATGCGCGGCGCCATGCGTGCGGTACTGGCCTATGATCGCCGCTTGCCGCTGCTGGCCATGGCCACCGCGGATCCGGCACCGATGCGGGCGCTGGCCGAGGAAATGGGGGTCACGCTATGGTTCGAGACCTTTGCCGACCGTGCTTACGACCCTCAGGGGCGGCTGGTCTCGCGGCGCGAGCCGGGCGCCGTGCACCATGATCGCGAGACCATCGTGGCGCAGGCGGTGAGGCTCGCCAAGGGCGAAGCGCTGACCGCCAACGATGGCAGCACGCTGCATCTGGCCGCTGATACGCTCTGCGTCCACGGCGATAATGCCGAGTCGGTGGCCGCCGTGCACGCTATTCGCGACGCTTTCGATGGCCTGGCACGGGAGTGAGCCGGTGAACGACCCAAGTATCGAAACGGTGGGTATGGACAGTCTCATCGTGCGTCTCTTCGACAGCATCGACGAAGCGCACATGCCGTGGATGTTGGCCGCCGACCGCGCTCTGCGTGAGGCCTTTGGCGAGGCGCTGATCGATCTGGTGCCGTCCTACACCACGCTGCTGGTGCATTATGATATCCAACGCCTGGACCTGCAGGCCGCCCGTGCTCGGGTGAGTAAGGCGCTAGCTGGCCTGACGCCGGCGACGAGTGGTGAAGGCCAGCGGCATGTGATTCCGGTGTGGTACGACGTCAGTGTCGGCCCGGAGCTCGAGCGCATCGCCGAGCGTTTGGGCGTCAGCCACGAGGACGTGATCGCGCGGCACTGCGCGCGGGATTACAGCGTCTTCGCGCTGGGCTTCGCGCCCGGTTACGCCTTCATGGGGCGTCTCGACGATGAGCTGGCCACGCCGCGCCTGAAGACGCCACGCCAGAAAGTCGCCGCCGGCAGCGTGGCCATCGCCGAACGCCAGACAGCCATCTATCCCACGCTCTCGCCGGGCGGCTGGAACATCGTCGGACGCACGCCTGTGGCGCTGTTCGGCCGCGACCGCGAGGGTTACAGCCTGTTTCGGCCCGGCGACAAGGTGCGTTTCGAGGCAATTTCCCGCGAGGCGTTCATCGAACAAGGTGGCGACCCGACGCCGCTGGCCGAACGCGGCGATACCCCCACGGAGGCGAAGACATGAAGGGATTGATCGTCGAACGCGCGGGGCCGCTGGCGCTGCTTCAGGATGGCGGGCGCTTCGGAGTACGTCATCTCGGCGTGACCCAAGGAGGTGCCGCCGATTGGGTATCGCTGGGATGGGCCAATTGGTTGTTGGGGAACGCGGCGCAAGCGCCTGGCGTGGAAATTACCGTCGGCGGCTTGGTTCTGTATGCCGAGGACTCGGCGACGCTGGCCCTGACGGGGGCGGACTTGGGCGCGACGCTCGACGATGCGCCGTTGGTGCCGGGGACGCGCTTCACCATTACGGCCGGTCAACGTCTGGCGTTCGAGAGTCCACGCGTGGGCTTGCGCGCCTATCTTGCCTTCCCGGGCGGGCTCGATGCCACACCGGTGTTGGGCAGCGTGGCGAGTACGGTGCGCGAAAGCCTGGGTGGGCTCGATGGTCAGGGGAGGGTATTGGACGAAGGCGATTGCCTGACATGGGCAGGCACCGCCGGAGCCGAGCGCACGTTGCCCTCGGGCATGGGCACGTTACCTGGAGATGGAGAGCGTGTGACGTTGGCACTGGTGAGCGGTGCGCAGATCGCCGATTTCAGCGGTACCAGCGTGTTCGAAGCCTTCAATACACCGTGGCAGGTTGATCAGCGAGCGGATCGCATGGGCGTTCGACTGACCGGTTCTGAGCTGCGTTACTTGGGCGAGGGGATGGTCTCCGAGGGAATTCCGCTGGGCGCCGTCCAGGTGCCAGCCGATGGCCAGCCCATCGTGCTGCTCAACGATCGCCAGACCATCGGTGGCTATCCGCGCCTCGGCGCATTGACGCCGCTGGCCTGCGCGCGTTTGGCGCAATGCCAGCCGGGCACCGAGGTGTGGCTGACACCGGTGGCGGCGGGGCAGGCGCGTAACGCGCATCTTCGCCAGTTGATGTGCTGGCGCTGATGCACTGAGGTAGGGCATCCTCGGGAGGTTCTCGTTGCTTTCTTGTGCCATATCCCCTGGAGACTTGCATGCCCGCTTGCGTAACTTCCCCCGATACCTCAGCGCCTGCATCGACTGCCGCCGACTGGCTGGGCCGAGGCTACGCCGATGATCATAACGCCACTGCCGCCTCGGATACGCTGTTGATCAACGAACAGTCGCGCCTGCTCGAGCAGCAGGGGCGGCGCATCATCAAGTTCGGTTTCGGCCAATCACCATTTCCGGTCTTCGCCCCGGCGGTGGAGACGCTGGCCGAACATGCCGCCGACAAGGCCTATCTGCCGGTGCAGGGCATGGCGGCGTTGCGCGATAAGGTGGCGGCTTTCCATCGCCACATGGACGGTACTGACTGGCAAGCCGAACGCGTGTTGATCGCCCCGGGGAGTAAGCTGTTGCTCTTCGCGTTGATGAAGGCGCTACCGATCAGCGAGATATTGATTCCTGCGCCTGCCTGGGTGTCCTATGCCCCGCAGGTGCGGCTGGCGGGGCAACACGCGATGCGGCTAGAAACAAGCTTCGATAGCCGCTGGCTGGTCACGCCGGAACAGCTCGATCGGTATTGCCGTGAGCATGGCCCCGGCCTGCGGCTTTTGATCCTCAATGCGCCCGGTAATCCCACAGGCCTGTCGTATGAGCCCGAGATGCAGCGTGAACTGGCTGCGGTCGCCAAGCGCCATGGCGTGCTGGTGCTCGCTGACGAGATTTACGGGCCGCTTCATCATCGCGGGGAACATCGCCCCTTCGCACTCGATTATCCCGAAGGTACTTTGACCACCAGCGGGCTTTCCAAATGGTGCGGCGCGGGCGGCTGGCGCTTGGGCGTGTTGAATGTGCCCGAAGCGTTGGGCGATGAGTTGCTCACGCGTTTGTTGGGTATCGCCTCGGAAACCTGGTCGAGCGTGGCGAGTCCGGTCCAGGCGGCGGCGATCACTGCGTATAGTGTCACGCCAGCGCTGGAGGAGTATCTCGAGACCCAGCGGCAGTGGCTGAGCACGATCGGACGCTGGTGCGCGCAACGCCTCGAAGCGGCGGGTGTGCGGACGCATGCGCCGGATGGCGGTTTCTATCTGTTCCCCGATTTCAGCACATACCGCGAGGTGCTTCGAGCGCGTGGGATTACCACTAGTACCGAGTTGACCGAGGCGTTGCTCGAAGAGGCAGGTGTCGCACTTTTGCCGGGCAGCGCGTTTGGCTGCGAACCGACGCAACTGACGGCGCGCCTGGCCTATGTAGACTTCGATGGCGCGGGCTTGCTAGAACGCGAGCCATCCGTCACCCTTGAAACTGCCATGGCTGATCCCGATATTGGCAGAGTATACGAAGGCATCAAGGCCATCGTAACGTGGCTTAACGCACGTTAAGAGATGACTTTTCATTACATGAAAAGTGGAACTCATGCAGCATGTGGGCGTCTGATGTCCCACGTACACGCAAAACCTGGAGGTATTCATGCAAAGGATTACTGCTTTCGTTTCAGCGGCCATACTGAGCACCGGCATGGTCGCCGCACCGATGGCCATGGCCCAGCAGGACAGCTCGGCTGCCAGCGGTTCTGATCAAGCCCAGCAAGGCGCGTCGACACAGAACTTTTCTGATAAACAGCTTCAGCAGTTCGCCAATGCGTCTCAGGAAATCGCTCAAGTTTCTCAGAAGTACACCAAGAAGCTTCAGAACGCGAAGGACAAAGCCGCTCAGCAAGAGTTGCGTAAGCAAGCCAATGAAGAAATGGTCAGCGTTGTCAAAGACAGCGGCATGAGTGTTGAGCAGTTCAATGCCATTGGCCAGGCGATTCAGCAAAATCCCCAGCTCATGAAGCGCGTTCAGGGCATGGTGCAAAAGCCGCAGTAAGCATATCGATCGATACATCGATGCGGTGCTATGATGTCGCATCGATGTCATCTCTTGCGGAAAAGGCCTCCTACGGAGGTCTTTTTTATATGTGAGCCTTACACCGTGTGTGAGTTGTATCGCAAGGATGGCCGGCGTGTTGTAGCGGATCCGAAAGGAGACAAGCCTGCCACGTTGGCAGGCCTGCTCGTTACCCTCACTCATTCATGAGTGAATCTCACGGTCAATTGCTGAGGGCATCGCTGGCATCGTCGAGTAGATCGGCAGTGGCCGACTTGGTGCTCTGCCAGGCGCTTTCCGCCCCCTGCTTGGTATTCTTCCAAGCCTGGCGTGCTTGCTGCTGAGCGTTTTGCCACCAATCATTATCGTATTCGGGAAGCGTGGCAATGTCGTCGCGTGTCAGATTGAGCGTGACGCGGTAGTCCATGTTGTCGAGGTTGTCGGCGTTTTGCGTCGACAGGGTGAAGTTGTCACGATCGATGACACGATGTGTATCGCCGAGATCGAGAACGCCCCCGGTTTCGATGACCAAGGCTTGGACGCTCATGTCTTCACCTAGCAGCACATCCTCGACGTCACCCACGTCTTCGTTGGGGTTTTCCGAAAGGAAAACATCGGCGTCCATCAATTCGTCAGCCGAATACAGCCCTTGGGGCTGGGTATCGGATTGTGCGAGGGCGGCACCTGTCATGCTTAGGCCGCCAATGAGAATGGCGGTTTGCGTCATGCGATTCAGTGAATGGCGCATTAGAGAAGCTCCTTCTTCGTCGTTTCTACCTGTTCGACGGATGTCGAAAAAGTTGGTGAGAAGCACGATCAGACCGAATGGGCCCAGTCGTCGGCGCGCTTTTCGGCTTCTTCCTTGCTGATCCCGTATGTGGTCTGCAGCTTGCCGATCAATTGATCACGCTTGCCGGCGATCTGGTCGAGTTCATCGTCGCTTATTTCGCCCCAAGACGCTTTGGCCTTGCCTTTGACGTCGGTCCAACGGCCTTCTATCTGATCCCAATTCATGGCGGTTCCTCCTGAACGTTAGCCAACAACGCGAGCGCTTCCTGCGCCTCGCATTCATCACGAAGAATAACAGAGATGTGTGCTTTGACAATTACACACCATATGACCGGGCACGCACGCTAGATGAACAGCGCCAGCAACAGCGGGACATAGATGAAGGCCAGCAATGTGGAACAGAAAACCAGGCTGGCGACGTATTCCGGCTCGCGCCGTGAGCGTTGCGCGAAGAGGTAATTGTAGACTGCGACCGGCATGCTCATCTGCATGATCAATACGCTCTGCGCCAAGGGGGGAAGCCCCAGTAAATGGCCAACGGCGAAGGCGACACCCACTGCCAACAGTGTGCGTAGCACGCTGAATTTGAGCCCCGACGAAAGGCTACGCACCTGGATATTGGCCAGCGATACGCCGAGGGTGATCAGCATCAAGGGCACGGTGAAGCCGGAGATCAGCTCCACGGTGTTGTCGATCCACAATGGCAGGTCGGTATCCGTCAGCAGGATGGCCACCGAGAGTAGAATGCTATACACGGTAGGCGTGCGCAGCAGGCTTTTCAGCGGGTTGCTGCGGCTGATCATCATGATTCCGAAGGTGAACTGCACCAGGGCGACCGTCACCATCACGGTGATGGCATAGGCGAACCCCTCGCTACCGAACGCATAAAGTGCCACCGGCAAGCCCATGTTGCCGGTGTTGGGGTACATCATGGGCGCCAACAGCACGCGCCAGTTCTTGCGCAGCAGCATCGCCATCAGCCAGGTGGCCAGTGCCATGACCAGCAGAACGACCAGCGTGCTCAGCATGGTGCGTCCGAAGGTATGGGCGTCGATGTTGGCGCCGGAAAGCGAGGCGAGAATCAATGACGGCGTGCCGACATTGAAGACCAGCTTGGTGACGAAGTCGGTGGGATACGCGTATCCCAGGCGTATCCAGAAAAATCCGATACTGGCGCCCACGAAGACGGGGGCCATGACAGCTAAGAGTTGGGCGAGCATGCGCGAGCCTGGTTCAGGGTCTGCGTCCGCTGATTGTGGGCGGACGGGGATGGTTTTGAACGCGACCGTGAGAGTCGCGGAAGATGCCATATAAGGGTCTATTGTCGCCAATCGTGGTAAAGCGTTGCAACGTGCATACGAAAACGAGAATCCTTTACCTTGACGTGGCGCGAGAATTGGCAAGAATCGTTGTCCACGCTGACATTCATCGGCGTCGCGTATAACGCGGCGCGCCGCCACTTTCAAAAAAACGTCTAGAGAACTGCATGGAACTTTTGCGCGTCGTCTATCGCGATTACCGCTGGCCGTTCATCGGCGTCATGGTGTTGAGCCTGGCCAGCGCGGGGCTAGGTATCGGAGTCATCGCCTTCATCAACCAGCGTTTGATCGAAGCTCAGGGCGCCCCGCTTCGGGTGCTGCCTCAGTTCCTGGGGCTGATCGGCTTGCTGCTGGTGGTTACACTCGGCTCGCAATTGGCTTTGACCACGTTGGGCCATCATTTCGTCTATCGCCTGCGCGGGCGTCTCATCAAGCGGATTCTGGATACCGATATCGAACGACTCGAGCGCCTGGGCAGTGCGCACCTGCTGGCCAGCCTATCCAGCGATATCCGCAACATCACCATCGCCTTCGTGCGGCTTCCCGAGCTGGTGCAGGGGGTGATCTTGACGCTGGGATCGGCCGCTTATCTGGCTTGGCTATCGCCGGGCATGCTGGGGATCACGGCGTTGTGGGTGGCGGTAACCGTGGTGGGGGGCTGGTATCTGGTATCGCATGTGTATCGCCACCTGGGCCAGGTGCGCAACACTGAGGATCGTCTCTACAAGGATTACGAGGCGGTGATCGACGGCCGCAAGGAACTGGCGCTCAATCGCGACCGCGCTCGGGCGCTGTATGAGGATGTCTACGAGCGCGACGCCAAGGCGTATCGCCACCACATTATTCGCTCCGACACCTTCCACCTGAGCGCGGTGAACTGGTCGAATATCATGATGCTGGGGGCCATCGGCATGGTGTTCTTCCTCGCTAATGGCCTCGGTTGGGCCAATACCAATGTGGCGGCGACCTATTCGCTGACGCTGTTGTTCCTGCGCACGCCCTTGATCCAGGCAGTTGGGGCCCTGCCCACGCTGCTCAGTGCCCAGGTCGCCTTCGACAAGCTCAAGGCGTTGGAGCTGACCGAGTATCGCGCCGAGTTCGGCGAGAACGCCACGCACGGCGACTGGCAGACACTGGAGCTGCGCGGCGTGACCTTTGCCTATGCCGCAGGCGAGCATGGCCGTGGCTTCGAAGTGGGGCCAGTCGATCTCACCTTGTCGCGCGGGGAACTGGTGTTTCTGATCGGCGGCAACGGCAGTGGCAAATCGACGTTGGCACGTCTGCTGACCGGGCTTTATCAGCCTTATGCCGGTGAGATTCTTATCGATGGCGTTCCTGTGGATGACGCCGGGTGGCAGGCGTTTCGTAGCCGCTTCGCCGCCGTATTCACCGACTTTCATCTCTTCGATCAGGTGATCGGTCCTGATGGCGATGCGCCGGACTCGGCCTTGACCGAAGCCTGGATCACCCGCCTTGGCATGGGCGAGAAGCTGCATTTCGATGGCTGGCGAGTGACCGACACGCAGCTTTCCCAAGGGCAGCGCAAACGCTTGGCATTGCTGCTGGCGGTGGCCGAACAGCGCGATATCCTGCTGCTCGACGAATGGGCGGCGGATCAGGACCCGCAGTTCCGGCGCATCTTCTACCGCGAACTGTTGCCCTTGCTACGCGAACACGGCAAGACCGTCTTCGCCATCAGCCACGACGATCACTACTTCCAGCACGCCGACCGGCTACTGGAGATGCGCGCGGGGCAGTTGAGCGAATTGACAGGCGAGATGCGTGATCGCGTCAGCCGCGACGCCGTGGCACGGCTCGAAGACACATCAGGCGAGGCGTGAGCGGGGAGCGTCGATCTGCGTTGAATGTTCGTCATTGTGAAAACAAATCACAATTCTTATCATATGCGATAGGATTTGCTTGACGCGCGTGCTCCCGCCGTTTGCTAATAAAATGTCATAAGGAAACCCCATGTCCCGCTATCTCTCCCCGTCGTTGCCGATCAACGTGCTGTCGTCCCCGGCACGTCGCCTGGCCATGGCAACCTTGCTGCTGAGCTGCCCGCTTGCGGCCCAGGCACAAGATGACGCCGCCCAGAGCGATACCATGGTGGTGACGGCAACCGCACTGAAGGTGGCTGCGCCGCTTGCCGAGACGCCGCGTTCGGTATCCAGCGTGAGCCGCGAAGAACTCGATGAGCGTAACGTCCAGAGCCTCGATGAAAGCTTCCGTTATCGCTCGGGTGTGCTGTCGGGGCATTACGGTGCGGATAACAACACTGATTGGCTCAAAGTTCGGGGGTTCGGTCATTCCACTTATCAAGATGGCCTGCGCATCTACCGGACGGGTTATTATCAGTGGACGCCTGAGCCTTATGGGCTGGAGCGTGTCGAGGTCTTCAAGGGGCCTTCTTCGATTCTTTATGGCGAGGCCCCTCCCGGTGGTTTGATCAATGCAGTGAGCAAACGCCCTACCGCTGAGAAGCGTGGTGAGATCGAGATCCAAGCAGGTAATCGCCAGCATCGGCAGTTCGCCTTCGACACCTCGGGGCCAGTCACCGAAAGTGGTGATGTACGCTACCGGATGGTGGGGCTTTATAAGGAACGCGACGGCGATCTCGACGGCACCTATAATAAGCGCTACTATTTCGCGCCGAGTCTCGAGTGGGATATCTCCGATGACACCCAACTAACCGTATTGGCTAGTTTTCAGAAGGATGACGGCGTCCCCGTCAATCCGTTCAAGACGCCCTATGGCACGATACAGGATACGCCCTTCGGCAAGGTCGATCCTGAGACCAACTACGGCGCTCCGGGTTACGACAAGGATGAACATACCCAGACGGCTATTGGTTACGAATTCAAGCATCAACTCAGTGATACTTGGAAGTTCGAGCAAAATTTTCGTTATAGCCGCCTCGATTTGGATTTGCGTAGCACCTACGTCTTTTCTAAAGTTGGCGAGCGGACGGCTAGTCGTGGACATTTACAGCGTAATGGTGAGATCGACAGTTTCACGATTGATAATAAGATGATCGGTAAATGGTACACTGAACATACGGAAAATACGCTGTTGCTCGGTGTGGGATATCAAGACTTGAGCCTAGACGGCAAAGAATACGACAACTTCAACTACGGCAACCCTGTTGATATCTTCGATCCCCACTCATCTAGTATGTCGGTGCCCGATAGCGCGCTATCGGATCGGCAGATCGATAAGGAACAACTAGGTTTCTATGTGCAGGATCAGTTGCGTATCGATAATCGCTGGGTATTGCTAGGCGGTGTTCGCTACGATCAGGCGGACACTAAAAACCGTGCCCCAGGCCGTACTGAGCGTGCTGATGTTGGTCAGACTTCTTGGTCCGGTGGTGTGATGTATCTCGGCGACCATGGTGTCAATCCTTATCTGAGCTATACCGAGTCGTTTGAGCCGATAGCTAGTGTTGATGGTAGTGGCCGTCTTTATGAGCCACGCGAGGGCAAGCAATGGGAACTCGGTGTTAAGGTGGCGCCGCCAGGCTGGGATGGCTATGTTTCAGCGGCGGTTTTCGATCTTAAGCAGAATAACAGTTTGGTGGCTTCATCTGATGGTGGCACTCAGGAGCAGAGTGGCAAACAAAAATCCCAAGGTATCGAAATAGAAGGTGTCGGCTATTTGACTGACCAACTACAGCTCACCGCTGCCTATACTTATACGGATGCTGATAAGGAAAATGGTCAGCCAAAAGATCTGATTCCACGTCACCAAGCCTCGGCTTGGCTGGACTATAATTTTGAAGGAACTGCACTGAATGGCCTGAAGGTTGGTGCGGGCATTCGTTACGTAGGAGAGTCATCTGGTGGCGACACCATCACCGTGCCTAGCTATACCGTGGCGGACGCCATGGCGAGTTACGATTTAAATTCCCATTGGACTGCTCAAGTCAATGTCAACAATTTTACTGACGAAGAGTATGTGGCAAGTTGTGAGGCTGACTTCTATTGCTACTACGGCGAGTCGCGCAGCGTAATCGGCAGCCTGAGTTATCAGTGGTAAGCAAACGCAAGATATAAGACGTCAGAGGGAAGGTATAAGAAAGAGGTAGGAAAAACGGCTGGGATATATATCCCAGCCGTTTTTTATTGATCCTTATACTTCACATGCCGATGCTATTGTCTTCCATCTTCTCCCTACAGCTTCCTCAACGACCACATGAAGTAAGCGCCGCCAATCAGCGAGGACATCAGGCCGGCGGGAATTTCCTGCGGGAATAGCCATTGGCGTCCCAGCCAGTCGGCGAGAACCATCAATAGCGCACCCAGCAAGGCGGCGGCGAGCAGGTGAGTGCGTGCCCGCGACGCGCCCAGCAGTCGCGCCATGTGGGGGGCGAGGAGGCCGACGAAGGAAAGCGGCCCGACCACCAGGGTGGCGGCGGCGGTGAGCAGGGCGACGACGCCGAGCAGCGCTAGGCGCGCCCGGTCGACGTTGACGCCCAGCGCGCGGGCGCTGGAGTTGCCCATCGGCAATAGATCAAGCCAGCGGGCCAGGCATTGCAAGGCCAGCGTCAGTACCACGGCACTGCCTGCCACAACGATGGCCAGTGAGGTGTCGACGTAGTAGGTCGAGCCCGACATCCAGGCCAGAAGCTGCTGCGTGCGGGGGTCGCCGTTGGCGAGCACGATGCTACGCAGGGGATCGAACAGTGCGGTGATGGCGATACCCGTCAGCAGTACGCGCTCCGGCTGAAAACCGCTGCGGCGGTTGATCAGCAGCAGGATGCCCAGCGTCGCCATTGCGCTCAGAGTGCCGGCGAGCAGTAGCATCGGCAGGCCTACGCCCGGCACGAACAGCACCACGCCGATCAGGCCGATGGCGGTGCCGCCACTGATACCCACGACTTCCGGACTGGCCATGGGATTGCTGGTCACCCGTTGGATCAAGGTCCCGGCCAAAGCTAATAGTGTGCCGGCGCCCGCTGCCGCCAGGGTGCGGGGCAAGCGCCATTCGTACGTGGCGTGCCACACCGCCCACGAGGGCCAGGCCCAGCCGTTACTGTTCTGGCCAAGCAGCAGGGAGGCCGCGAGCGCCCCCAGAAGCGCCAGCCCCAAGGCCATCAGCAGGCGGCCCGGTGTCCGGCGACGCGGCGCCGTCAACATGGGCGCTGTATGGGGACGCTCTCCACCTAGCTTGAGACGCGGGATCAGCCATAACAGCAGCGGCGCCCCTAGGGCGGCGGTAGTCGCGCCGGTGGGAATCATCGTCGGTAGCGCGCCGGAAAAGCGCTGCAGGAGTTGATCGGTCGTGGTCAGTAGCAAGGCGCCCAATATCGGTGCCCATAGCACGCGCTGTGGCAACGTACGAGCACCCAGCAAGCGGACGATGGCCGGTGCCGCCAAACCGATGAAGCCAATGATGCCGATCACGCTGACCACGCAGGCGGTGATGAAGACCGCCAGCCCCAGGCTCACCAAGCGCAGGTGCTTGAGCGAGACCCCCAGGCTGCGGGCGTTGACGTCGTCGAGTTCGAGGATCGCCAGCGGGCGCAGCATGAGCCCGGCCAGCAAGAGTGCGATGGCTAGACGAGGTAGCAGGTAGAGCACGCCGTCCCAGCTATTCTGCGAGAGCGAACCCGCGCCCCACACCATCAAGCCTCGCAGCTCTTCCTGATGAAAGAGGATCAGCGTGGTACTGACCGCGCCCAGGTAGAGATTGACCACCAGCCCAGCGAGCACCACGACCATGGGCGCGAGCCTGCTACGCCACGCCAGGGCGAATACCAGCCCCATGGCCAGGCTACCTCCCGCCACGGCGACCCATTCGCGGCCGAGGATGAGCAAGCCGGGAGCAAACAGCGTGGCGAGCAGCAAGGCGAGCTGAGCCCCCGTCGCGACGCCAAGGGTCGTGGGCGCGGCCAGGGGATTGCGGAGCACTTGCTGCATCAGGACCCCGGCGATACCCAGAGCACCACCGGCCAGTAGGGCGATGGTCCAGCGTGGCAGCCAGCTGTAATGGACCAATATTTGATCGATATTGGCCTCATTGGGGGCAAAAAGGGCCTGCGCCCATTGCGTGACGGGCAATTGCGTTGCCAGGGAGAAACCGCTCAGAACGAGACAGAGCAGGGCAAGCAGCGCGCAAAGGCGCGCCGGTGTCATGATGACATGCGGAAACGGCAGCGAATGAGAAATCCAGTCACGCATCGGGCGCCTCGCGGCTTGGCGGCGTTGTGGTCGCGTCGATGAGCGCCTGGCTCAGATGCTCGGCGAAACGCATCGCCGAGGGTGCACCGCCGAAGCTCCATACCGGTGGCAGCGTGAGCACGTCGTTGCTGCGTACGGCCGGTACATGTTGCCACAGGACGCTCGTCTCAAGATCCTGCTCAACGCCTACCGGCATGGGTTTGACGATCACCAGACGAGCGTTCTCGTACTGGGCGAGCGCTTTCAGCCCCACGGTAGAGAAGCCCCAGTAATTGGTAGTGCCGCGCCAGGCGTTATCCAGCCCCAGGCGCTTCATGACCGCGTTGTAGAGGCTATGCTCGCCGAACACGCGAACGTGGCGAGAGTTGATGAACTGCACCACCAGCAATGGCTTTTGAGCGACATCACGTGCGTCGAGATTCTGCTTCAACTCGGCGATATGCGTCTCCAATGATGTCAGTAGTTCCTCGGCACGTGCCTCGCGATTGGCGAAAGCCGCGATCTCGCGGGTGGCATGCTTGAGTTGCGTCCACAGCTTGCTGCCGGGGGTATAGAGCGCGACGGTGCTGGTCGGGGCGATGCGTTCGAGGCTGGGCGCCAGGGTACTGAACATCGGCGAGAGCAAAATGCGGTCGGGATCGAGCTGGGCCAGCAGTTCACGATTGGGTTGCGCGCGCAGGCCGATATCGACCACCTCGTCAGGCAGCGGCGGTGCGCCGACCCATTCGCGATAGGCGTCCGTTTGCGCCACGCCGACAGGCGTCACGCCAAGTGCCAGCAGCGTTTCGGCGATGGTCCAGTCGACGGTGGCGATACGCGGCGTTTCGGCGGCGCTGGCGGTATGCGGTCCGGCGAGCAGCACCAGCAACAGCAACGCGACGAGCCGCGAGCGACGCGGGCCTTCACGGTTCCAAAATGGCCTCACATCGGCTCCTAGTGCAAAACGGCAATGGGATGCTCACCACCCGGATGCGCCATGACCCGCATGGGAATGCCATAGATGGCTTCCAGCGTGGCATCGCACATCAAGTCGCGGGGCGCGCCCTGGGCAAGCACTTGCCCGCTATGCAGCGCGATCAAGTGATCGCAGTAACGCGCTGCCATGTTGACGTCGTGAAGGACGATGACGACCCCCAGTCCCAGTTCGCGACACAGCGAACGTACCAAGGCCAGCACTTCCACCTGGTGGGCAATGTCCAGCGCCGCCAGAGGCTCGTCCAACAGCAGGAAGCGGCTTTCCTGGGCGAGCAGCATCGCCAGCCACACACGTTGGCGTTCGCCTCCGGAAAGCGTATCCACCAGGCGGTCGGCAAAGGCTTCGGTATGGGTCAGTGCGATGGCGCGATCGATCTGGGTCTTGTCCTTGCCGTTGAGGCGCCCCAGCAAGCCGTGCCAGGGGTAGCGCCCAAAGCCCACCAGCTCGCGGCCGGTGAGATTGTCGGCCTCGGGCAGATGCTGAGGCAGGTATGCCACATGGCGGGCGAATTCACGCGTCCCCCAATCGGCGAGCAGGCGCTGGTCGAGACGAATATGGCCGCGACTCGGCACTTGCTGCTGGGCGAGCAACTTGAGCAGGGTCGACTTGCCCGAGCCGTTGTGGCCGATCAGCCCATAGACCTTGCCTTCCTCGAAGGCGAGGTCGGTGGGGTGCAATAGGCACTGGCCGTTGACCTCGAAGCTGGCAGCGTCGACGTTGAACATTACAGGTGAACCCCAAGCGGGAGAATCTTAGAGCGCAATCGTAATTCAAATAAGAACGGTTATCAAAACTCCCGAGGCGAAGAGGTCAGTCATCGACGGCATGGTGGCAGGCCTGCACGGCTTGAGCGATGTAGCGACCGGCCATGCGTTCCGAGACGCCGAGGCGTACGGCGATTTCACGTTGTGGGACCCCCTCGAGGCGATGCCAGAGTAACGCCTGACGAATGTGGTGTGGCTGATTGTTCAGGCATGTTCGTACGCACGCCAGGCGCTGGGCCTGGCAGACATCTGCCTCGGGGCAGTGGCGTGTGCACGTTAGCCCGGTCGTGACATCTTCCAGGGGAATCGTCTCGGGCCTGGCCCGGGCCTTTCGCTGGTGGTCGATCAGAAGGTTGCGGGCGATGCGAAACAGATACGCGCGCGGGTTGGTGAGCGGCCGGGTAAGCGACGCGCGTTGTAGGCGCAGATACACGTCCTGGCATAGATCGGCCGCCAACTCCGGGGTGTCCAGCTTGCCGGCCAGATAACCGATAAGCTCCCGGGAGTGCTCCATGAATTGTTGATCGAGGGTCTCGGCCATGAATCGAGTCCGTGCTTGGGCAGAGGAACATGAAGGAGTCACGCCGTGACGACGTGTCGTTGAGCATTGGGCGTTTCATGCTTCCGGGGTCGCCAGTGAGCGATCGGGTTGGCCAGTTCGCCGACTAGCTGGAGGTTTTTGGAGGGATCGGCGAGGTCGATCATCTGACGATTATTACCTAGTTGCAGGCGGTTGAGACAGGAGCGCGCAAAGGATGGCGCGAAGAGATCATGTCGCGCGAACTTCTCCGCGTATTGCGGGTTCTGACGTTGATAGTCGATGACACACTCGGCCACGCAGTGCCAGAAGTCTTGCTCGGTGAAATCGCCGTGGGCCTCGCCATATTCGACCATGATCGGCGCCATGTAGCGGAAGATGCAGTCGAAGGTGTCGGTGAACAGCGAGAGCACCTTGAGGTGCTCCGGCACGTCCACGGCCAAGCGCTTCACGCCCTCGGGCAGCTCGGCATCGGGGTTCATGATCGCGCTTTCCTCGGCGATGTCCTTCATGATCGCGCGCACCGGCACATGCGCGTCGAGCTGGAGAATTACATTTTCGCCGTGGGGCATGAAGACCAGGTCATGGGCATAGAAACAATGCAGCACCGGTGTCAGATATGCCGTGAGATAGCGGCGTAGCCAGTCTTGCGGCGCGAGGCCCGAAGCGTCGATCAGCGCGGGGAGCAGTGCCTGGCCGTCCTTGTCACGGTGCAGCAGTGCGGCCATGGTCATCAGGCGTTGGTCGTGCGGCAGGTGATTGAACGGACTTTCCCGCCATAGGCAGGCGAGCATTTTCTTGTGAGGGCTGTCCTTGGCGATGGCGTCCTCGAAATAGGCGTTGCGATAACCGATGGCGGCCTCTTCGCGCAGCAAGGTGAAGCCGTTGTCGGCCAGGAAGGCGTCGCCATCGAGTAGCGCCTTGAGCCATTCGTTGATCGCCGGGGTCGCCTGCATGTAGTAAGGCGACAGGCCGCGCATGAAGCCCATGTTAAGGATCGAGAGCGCGGTTTTGACGTACCGGCGCCGAGGCTGCGACGTATTGAACAACGTGCGGATCGACTGCTGGGCGCGGTAACGGTCGGCGCTGGTACCCAGATACACGATGCGCCGGTTGGCAATCTCGCTGGCAAAGCTGATCGCCAGCTTGTTGTGCCATTGCCAGGGATGCAGTGGCATGAGCAGGTACGCCTGGGGATCCAGTCCCTGTGCATGCAGGTGAGCGTGGAAGCGTGCCACGGCATCGCGGCCCAACTCTTGCTCGAGAAGCGCAGCATAAGAAAGGTCGCTCAAGCTGCTGAACTCGGCGTATTGCGTATGCACGGCCAACCAGATCAGGTGGATGTCTGCACCGGCCTCGGGCGCATAGGCGTGGTAGTCGTCGGCGTCGAAGCCGATTCGCCCGTTGTTGGCCACGAAGCTCGGGTGCCCTTCGGTCATGCCGCTTTCGATGGTCTGGAAGTCGGCATGGGCGAGCTCCGACGCCGTGAGTCTTTGCTGGGCCTGCTTGTAGGCACTGCCGGCGAGCGTGCTGCCGATCTCTTCCAGGTAGACAGGCAGTGTCTCGTCGTCGAGGCCGAGCTCGGCGTGAAACTCGATGATGAAACGTTGCGCGTCCAGCGCGGCGGGCTGGCCATCGACGATCTTTGCGAGGGAGTCAGTGTCGACCCACCAGTGATCGAGCTCAAAGCGCCGAGCCCGGAAACGATAATGGCTGTTCGCCCCGGGAATGGGCAAGGTGTAGTCGCCCCAGTCGTCCTGGCGCTCGATTGGCGTGGGCGTCACGATGCGCTCGTGGGCGAATTCGGCGATGGCCTTGCCAATCAATTGACGGTTGGCCTGGGCCCAGCGCTCCGGGGTGAGGTGGGCGAGGCGCGTATCGGTTTCCGGTTGAGTGTCCATGGCGGTGATCTCCTGCTCCTGGGATAGCGTTGCCAGTGCCTTGCGATAGGCGTCGTGGAATTGAAAACGGGTGCAAAACGCTAGGTGTGCGGTTTTCTCCGGCAAGCGAACCTGGCGGTCGTAGCGAAATCCCACGCGACGGTTGAGTGAGTGGATCCGGTCGTTGCGGACATCCGGCTCGACGACCACGCGGCATGTGTCGGGATCGCTGAACATCAGCGCCATCACGCTGCTGAGTACGCCCCAGGTGAAGTGGGGAATGCGCGTTTCCGGCGGCGCCACGAGGACGTGCATGCCCCGGTCGCCGGGCCGGACGTCGTAATGCGCGCCGATGGGGTCGTGTTGCGGTTGGTAGCACTCGACCAGAAAGGTGGGACGGCCCTCGAAGAAGCCCAGGTACCCCTGACTATGCGGACTCTCGTGAAGGTCCCGGTAGAACGCTGCCACCTGCGCTTGAGTGTCACCCCGCATGCCCCAGAATCTGGCGTATTCGCGGCTGACCCAGTCATGAATCAGCGTGCTGTCGTCGTCGCAATGGATGGCGCGCAAATGAAAGCGGCCGAGGCCGGGAATGGCGTCAGTGAAGGTGTTGCGCGGGTCGTAAAGCGGGCTGAGAAAAGGAGACGTCGTCATTTCGGAACCTCATATGCCAGCGGGGATGTCTCGGCGGTGCGGGGGCGCTCGGGCATAGGGCCAGGCTGGAAAACGGACTCGTCGGGCGCGCCGAATGTCTGGAAGGCGATGCGCCGTTCGATGGGGTAATGTTCGGCCCCCGTCAGCTCGCGAATGATGCAGGCGTTGCGATAGCACGCCATGCCCAGGTCCGGCGCCGCCAGGCCATGCGTATGCCGTTCGGCGTTTTGCACGAAGAGACGCGAGTGAGCGTGGTCGATGCTGTAGTAGCGATCCACCGCAAAGCGCCCTGAGGCGTCGCGACGAATGTGGTCGTCGATGGGGGATAAAAAGGCCGGCTCTCGGTAGCGATACCCGGTGGCCATTATCAGTGCCCGGGTCGTATGGCGGTAGGACCGCTGTTGTTCGGTCTGGTACAGGCCTAGATCGAACGTGGCCCGCGCCGCGTCGTAGTGGCAGTCATGCAGCTCGGCGTTGGTAAGTAGGTGCGTGTCGAGTTGGCCACCGAGTTGCTTGGCATACAGCAGGTCGTAGATCTCGTTGACCAGTTCCAAGTCGATGCCCTTGTAGAGGCTCGCCTGGTGCTTCATCAGCGCATCGCGCGTGGCTTGTGGAAGGGCGTGGAAGTAATCGATGTACTCCGGCGAGGTCATTTCCAGCGTCAGCTTGCCGTATTCCAAGGGAAAGAAGCGTGGCGAGCGGGTGATCCAGTTCAGGGTATAACCGTGGCGGTCGATGTCCTGGAGCAGGTCCTTGTAGATCTCCGCGGCGCTCTGGCCGCTGCCCACCAGCGTGATCGTCGGTTGCTGCTGGAGAGTGGCCTTATGTGCCAGATAATCAGCGCTGTGAGTGATTCGCTCGGCGTGCGGCCGGCAGCACTCGGGCAGGTCGGGTTGTGTGCCGGTGCCAAGCACTAGCTTGCGAGCCCGATGGATGAGCGGCGTGTCGCTCGCGGTATCGATACAGCGCACGACGTAGCAGTCGTCCACGGTATCGAAGTCGATACGCTGCACATCGCGATTGAAGCGGACCGACGCCAGTTGGCCGACCGCCCATTGGCAGTAATGATTATATTCGCGGCGCAGCGGAAAGAAGTTCTCGCGGATGTAGAAAGCGTAGAGCTTGTCTTGCTGCTTGAGATAGTTGAGGAAGCTGAAGCGATTGGTCGGGTCGGCCAGGGTGACCAGGTCGGCCAGGAAAGGCGTCTGCAGTGTGGCGTCTTCCAACAGCATGCCGGGATGCCAGTCGAAGGCCGCCTTGCGCTCTAGAAAGAGGCCGTTCACCTCGTCAAGCGGGTCCGTCAAGCAGGCCAGCCCCAGGTTGAAAGGGCCCAGGCCGATGGCGATGAAGTCGTGAATCTCAGTTGGCATGGTCGCTCTCGTCGTTGAAGGCCAAGGGTCAGAAAAGGGCGGCGGCGAGGTCGTGTCGCGTGGGCGCCGCGACACTTTCTCGTTTCAGGAAGTCGGCGCCATGGTCCTGAATACGGGTCACGATGGCGGCCAGGTCGTCGACGGTGGTGTCCGGGTTGAGCAGCGTGAACTTGAGATACTGACACCCCTGGACGCGGGTGGCGGCGACGACTGCCTCGCCGTGACGCGAGAGGGCCCGACGAATATGCGCGTTGAGCGCATCCAGCGTTGCCTCATCGAGGGCGTCGTCACGCGGCTTGTAGCGGAATACCAGCGTGGAAAGCTGCGGCGCCGCGATGATCTCGATATCCGGGGCCGCCTGGAGCAGGCGATAAGCTTCACGGGTCAGCTCGATGACGCGGTCAAACAGCTCGCCCAGAGCATCCGACCCCAAGAGGCGCAGGGTCATCCAGAGTTTCAGCGCGTCCAGGCGGCGTGTGGTCTGCAGGCTCTTGTCGACCAGATCCGGTGGCGCGTCCTCGTCCTGGCTGGCGGGGTTCAAATAGTCGGCATGGTGAGTGACGTAGCCGAGCCTTTGGCGCTCGCTGACCATGAAGGCGCTGCAATTCACCGGCTGGAAGAAGGACTTGTGATAATCGACGCTAACCGAGTCCGCCCGCTCGATACCGGCCAGCCAGTGGCGGTGGCACGTCGACGTCAACAAGCCGCCGCCATACGCGGCATCGACGTGCAGCCAGGCCCCATGCCGATGGCACAGCGTGGCGATATCCCCGAGCGGGTCGATACTCCCGAAATCCGTGGTGCCGGCCGTCGCGACGACGGCCATCGGCAGTAACCCTGCCTGCTGGCTCTCGGCCAGTGCCTGCGCCAGCGCTTGGCTATCCATGCGGTAGTGCTCGTCGCAAGGAACGGGCACCACGGCGCGATGACCAAGGCCCAGCAATGCTGCGGCCTTCTGCAAGCTGAAGTGACTCACCTCGGAGGCGAAGATGCGCAATCGGGGCGATTCGGCGGGCAGGCCATGGTCACGGTTGCCGGGATGCCCTTCAAGCGACGCGCAGTAGTGATCCCGCGCGATCAGCAGAGCCATCAGGTTGGACTGCGTACCCCCGCTGGTGAAGACGCCATCCGCGTTGTTGCCCAGGCCGATCCGCCGGGTCGTCCAGTCGATCAACGATTGCTCGATGAAAGTGCCCCCCGCGCTTTGGTCCCAGGTTTCCACGGCGGTATTGATCGGCGTGGCGATTGCCTCGGCGAGGATCGACGGCAAGGTGATCGGGCAGTTGAGGTGAGCGACATAACGCGGGTGATGAAAATACACCGCATCATCGAGGTATAGTCGTTCGACTTCTGATAGCACCGCCTCGAGATCGCCGAGCTGGCGGTCCAGGTCCAGCCCCTCGAAGCGCTGCTGCATCTCGCTCGGCGAGATGCCTGAGAATGGTTGGCCGGTCTCGGTCAGCTTGCGTTGCACGAGCTCGATACAGCGCAGCATGCCGTGACGATAGGCATCGGCATTGCGCGGCAGGAAAAGCGCTTGGCGCGCCAGTTCACTCGCTTGTCTCCGAGACGCGAGCGGCCGGGAAGAAAGAGGCGCCATCCGAATGGCAGCGTTTTGGCTCATGGCATCACCTGTGTCCTGGTGGCGTGAGAGATCGCAACGGGCATTATGAGGTTGCGATATACTTCCCTATGTTAATGATAATCGTTACTAAATTTATGTTGCCTACAGGAAGACGCAGCCATGCATGCTTTCTGAACCGGGAGGACGAATTTTTTTGAGTGATGTCTTGATGTGCCATGAAAAACGGCCTGCTTGGGAAGCAGGCCGCTGTCGATGCGCCGGTCGAAAAGTCGGGATTAGTAAGTGTGCGACCAACTCAATGTATAGGTGCGCCCACGGCCTTTGAGATCCCACAGCGACTGGGCGCCATAGGCTTCATAGAACACGGCGGCACGCTGGCCCCAGATCGTCACGTAGTCTTCATCGAGCAGGTTCTCGATGCCCAGGCTGAACGTGCCAAAGGCCGTGTCCTGGCTGGCCGTGGCGTCGACCGTGGTGAAGCCGTCGAGCTCATTGCCGGAGGCATCGTCGATATCGAAGGCGCGATTGACCTGCAAGCGGGCGCGGGTGTCGATGTCCGACCATTCGCCGTAGAGGGTCGTCTTGGGCATGCTGGCCTCGGTGATGCTGGCGTTTTTCCAGTCACCGCGGATCTTCTCCTCGGACTTCACGGCGTTGAACGTCGAACCCAGCGTCCAATGTTGGCCGAAGTAACGTTCGACCTTGCCTTCCAATCCGTAGGTTCTGACGTCCTTGTCGATGGTGGTGACGCCGATCTCGAGATTGCCGTCGTTGCTGTAGACGTAATCGATCGCCTTGTTCGACCAGCTATAGTAGGCGGCGACCTGCGTCTGCCAGTTGCCACCGTTGAAGCGCCATCCGGTCTCTAGTTGCTGGGTCTTGATGCCGTCCACGGGGTTGTCCGAGATGTCGAAACTGACCCCGCGATAGGCCTTGGCAATATCGGGAATCTCGAAACCCTGAGTGTACGACAGCCAGGTCTGGTGGCCATTATGGAAGTCGTAAAGCGCCTTGAGATTGAACAGCGACACATCGTAGCTGTTGGAACCGCCGTCGTTGCCACCCTGAGGTTCGACCTCGACATCGGTTTGCTCGAAACGCGCGCCGCCGGAGAGCTGCAGGTTCGGGGTGAGCTGATATTCTGCCTGGGCGAACGCGGCCAGGGTATCGGCCTGGAACGACGGGTAATACGGATCGAGCACGCCGATCTGGTCGAGTTCCAGACCGCCCTCGGAAGGCGCCAGCGTATAGCGCTTGGAATCGAACTCCTCCCGGGACAGATCGAGCCCGTAGGTCACGCTCAACGGCTTGCTGAGCTGCGCGGTGAACGCCGCCTTGGCGCCGGTCAAGTCGGTGTTCTGCTCCGAGACGGTAAAGGTGCTTCCGCCCGGGAACGGATTGAAGACCGAGGACTCCTCGCGGTGATAGGCCTGGAAATAGAAGCGTTGGCCAAGAAGCGCATCGTGATGATAGTTGGCGTTGAGGTACAGCCGCTCGGTCTCGGGGTCGACATCCGAGTCGTAGCCGTCACGGACCTCGCTACCTTGGATCTTCTCCGAATACGTCGCGCCGCTATCGTAATTCGGGTAATACAGTCCCTTGTCGCCCGCATAGGCCGAATCGTAATACTGCGCAGTGACATCGAGGCGTTCATTCTCGCTGATCTTCACGGCGAGATTGCCCATGAGATCGACGGAGCGGTTTTCCTGCAGGCCTGACTGGGCGATGTCGGGCTTGATGATCTCGCCATCGGCATCGTAGAAGGAGCCGTTCTCTTGTACCGCGATGGCAAGGCGCCCCTGGACGCGTTCGTTGCCGCCCGCAATGGACTGCGCCGCCCGTTTGGTGAGATCGTCCGAGTCGTTGAAGCCGCTGGTCACACCCAGCTCGCTCTCGAAGTGGAGGCCTTCCTTACCTTTCTTGGTAACGATATTGATGATGCCCCCGGTGGCACCACCGCCATACAGGCTGCTGGCGCCGGAAAGCACCTCGACGCGTGCGATATTGAACGGGTCGATGGAATCGAACTGCCGCGACAGGCTGCGTGAGCTATTCAGCGACACGCCATTGATCATCACCAGCGCATCGCGCCCCCGAAAGTTCTGCGCATAGTTGGTGCGATTGGTGCTCGACCCGAAGTCGAAGCCAGGAATCAGCCGCCCCAAGGCCGATTTCAAGGACTGCCCCGCGTTTAGCTGCTGCTGGAGCTGGGCTTCATCCACTACCCATGCCGCGCCGGGAATCTGGCTGATCTCCGTGGGCGTACGCGCGCCGACCACCACCATGGTGTCTTGCGTATCCTGTGCCTGAGCAGGCAACACCGAGCTACCGGCCGCCGCGATGAGGCCGAAGGTAAGTGTCTTTTTCATTAGTATCCCCTTGATATTGAGCGTTATTTTCAAGCGCTATCTAGGGTACAGGGTGGGCATTAAAACTCAATAATAACGATTGTTATTTAGATTATTGTGCGAGAATAGAAGCTAAGGGGTAGGAAGTAGAAAGCCAGGAGCCAGGAGCTGGAGAAGCAGGAGAAGGGAAGAAGGAGGTAGGTGGCAGTGAAGCCAAACGCGGCGAGCTGCCCAGTGATTACCGGATTGAACTCGAAGGAATGGCCACGAGGCTCAACAGGCGTGAGGCTGTCTCGGTGTACTGGCCCTCGAGCGCTGCGCCTGCCGCCCAGCCATCGCAGAGGGTACGACGCAATTGCAGCGTGATATGCCCCGTGGTGGGATGCCACTCGACGAGCGCGGCGTCCTGAAAGTAGAAGCGCACGCCGATCAAGGGATACAACGCCTTGAAGAGGCTCTCCTTGCTGGAAAATGCCAGGGTAGTGAACAGCGCCTGGGCGTCGCGGTCGAGGCCATCGCGCCATGCACGTTCTTCCGGAGTGAGAATCTGCGGCGCCAAGCGTTCGGCGCGCGCGGGGCTCAATGGCGTTTCCGCATCGAGCCCCAACCCTTGCCATACGCCCCGCGGCGCCGCCAGGGCGGCGGCGAAACCACTGCTATGGGTGATGCTTCCTAGCGTGCCCTCGGGCCAGCAAGGCGCACGATCGGCTGCAATGCCCGGCACCTCGCCACGCCCCGTGGCGGCGTGCAAGGCCTCGCGGGCGCACAAGCGTCCCGCCAGAAACTCGCCCCGGCGCTTGGCGATTGCCGTGGCCAGCCGTGCCGGCAATTCGATGCCCCAGGCGGCGAAGTCCGCTTCGCATATCGAGGGCACCGTGAAATCCACCCCGCGCCAGGCGACGCCCGCCAGCGGACGCGGCCAAGGCCACTGAGTCTGCCAGCCCTGACACCCGGCGGGGAGAGCGCACACCTCGGGCATCGCTTAGCGGTCCACCAATACGGCATCCAGCTCGACCGGTACCTCGTCGTCGATCTGCTGATAGCCGAGCATCCCGAGCACGGTGCGCGCGGTCTGGTTCTGCATGATCGCGCGGCCATCCAGCGACACCGATTCGGCATTGCGTACGCGTATCTCGTTTTCGCTCTCACGCGTGAAATGTACCTTCAAGGATTCCTGCTGCGATGCATCGCCATTCTGCACGCTGAGCATCAGTGTCTCGGTACGGGACTCGCCCACGGGCAGGTCGTCGAGCACCTGGGGGTCGAGTTGCGTGACCACCGTGGTCAGCTCGGTATCCGTCAGGCTTTGCATCCACACAGGGAGCTCGCCTAGCTGCTCAAGGAGATCCGTCTGATTGAGCCGTATCGGCAAGCGCAGTGTGCCATCCTCCGCGATATGTCCGTTCATGCGCTTCAGCGCGTGATGATGCGCCACCTCTGCGCCGGATGAGGTGATCTCGGTGATCGTCGCCTCGACGTGAGAACGCGCCGGATCGAGCTGCCAATCCGCCTGTGCCACGCAAGGCAGCGCGACCACGCCCAACGCCGCTACCCCAGCAACACGACGTGCCATTCGCTTCATTTGATACATCGCCAAACCCTCCATGGGATGGAATCACACTCCAAGGGCCAATCACCCCTAGTCTCGTTTATCGGCATCCGCTATGATACTGCCCCGTTGCGTCAGGGCCTATAGCTCAGTTGGTTAGAGCAGGGGACTCATAATCCCTTGGTCGGCGGTTCGAGTCCGCCTGGGCCCACCACACATTTTAATAGTCGACTGACGTACTGCCTGACCTATAGCCTAGACTTGACCGTAGCGAATACGGGCTAGCTTGGACACTTCTTGTATGTGCCCATTCAGGAGGGATGCGCAGTGACCCATAACGTTCGTAGAGCGACTTGTTGGATCGTTGCGGGGCCAAATGGAGCTGGCAAGACAACCTTTGCTCTTAACTATCTTCCCCAAGTGGCCAATTGTACTCGCTTCATCAACGCGGACCTTATTGCTGCCGGTCTTTCCCCGTTGGCTCCAGAACGTGAACTCCTTGCTGCTAGCCGTATCTTCCTTCAAGAAATTGAAGAAGCCATCGGTGAGGAAGAGGACTTCGCTTTTGAGACGACCCTGGCAGGGCGTGGCTACTCAAAGCTCGTGGAACGCTTGTTGGCTGAAGGCTGGAGAGTTGAGCTCGTTTACCTGGCACTACCATCGCTAGACATGTCGAGGTTACGCGTTGCCGAACGAGTTTCCCACGGTGGCCATGATATTCCCCTGAAAGACATTCAGCGTCGATTTCCGCGTAGCCTGCATAATTTGCTGACGTTGTATGCACCTCTGGTTAGCCGCACACGCTGCTTCATGAATAGTGGTGGGGCGCCGGAACCTGTATTTGAGCAGTGCGGTGAAGATCGGCAAGTTCTTAATGAAATGCTGTTTAATGTTCTCACTCGGGAGACACAATCATGACTCAGCTTTCACCTGATACTCAGGAAATGTTGGATAGCCTCCGTGCTGCTGTGTCGGAGACCTTGGAGCGCAAGCAGCGCTTGGGTCACTATGCTGTTATCTGGGAGGACGATAAGCCTATGTTAGTTGGCGAGGACGCTCCTGATCAGATTGATCGCCATTCACCCGGCGGCCAGGCACCGGACTGATTTCCCTCCAAGTGTGTAGCTTTGCAGAGTGACGATCATCGACATATGCACCCTCGCGCGCCGGCTCTCGACACATGATCGTTCTGGATACCAACGTGCTATCCGAGCTTATGTGGCCCGAACCGGACGCACGCCTGTCGCGACGTTGGCGTCGCCAGGCAGTCGGCCATTGTATCTGCGATGGGTGTGAAGCAACGGACTAGCTGAAGACAATGCCACCTGACCGCGTTTGCCAGGTGGCAAGACCCCTCAGGACAAGGCTTGAGCGAGCATGGTCTCCAGTTGGTCCTGGCTTTCATTGCCGCTTAAGCTGACACGGTAGAACTTCTCGTCGGAACCGCTCACTTCTGCCAGCATCGAACCTAGTCCACGCGCTTTAGTGTCCCGCTGTATCAGCAAATCCAGAACACCCTCCTGTGAAGGCAAGAAGGCCAGCTCAGCCTCATCCAGGTGCCCGAATCGACTGGCCTGGCCCGGTTTGAACTCGAACTCCTGGACACACCCTGTCGAAGGGTTGCGGCGAGAGGCCTCCAGCGGTGCACCTTTGAGATGAAAGCCCAGCGCCTTCATGGCATTGAAGAGCTTTTCATGCAGAACTCCGGGGCGTATTTCCAGAGGGTCACGGTCGCGGGGGTCGATGGCCTTGTCGATGTCGGCTCGTGTCGCCACCCAGGTCTTGGGTTGCTGGTGGCCGACCGATAGCGGTGAGAGTAGAGGTATCTCCATCGAGAAGTTGACGACATGACTCTCGCCGGCCGCCACGGTCATAGGATCGGTCAGAGCGAGACGGGCCCAGGTATGTGGTACTCGAATCTTCTTGTCATCGACCTCCTTGATCACTTCACTGATCAGGTTCAGCACGAGCCCCGAGATCTCCTGCGCGACGTTGCCGCCCTGGATGTGGATTTCACCTTCGAGGGTCTCACCAGAGCGAATCACGCTGGACGCCAAACGTGTGTCTACCTGAGCGTTACCGATGCCAATCGCGGCCATTACCTTATCGAACATGCTTCCTCCTGGGTTTACTGCCTCAGCTCGTCAAATACGCGAGTGCCTGGACAGTGTTGCATCTTACAGGTTGTTTTTGACACTGCACGACGCGGTGTCCGATAACCGAGCCGCTTTCGGGGCGCGGCCATTGATGCCATTTCTGGAAAGGTGAAAAGGAGATTTCCATGGCCGGTAATGACGATGAAAGAAGGGCGCGTCGCGTTGATTGAGGTGTATGTCGCAAAGAAGATAGTGATCCATATATAAGTGCTTAGCATGACGGCGAATTTCAACAACAAGTGTCATTCGCCATGGTCTATACCACAGCCATCGTGCTGAGCCTCATCGGCTATTTCATTATCGGCAACCTGGCTGGTCGCCGGGTCAAGGATCTCGACGACTACCTGGTCGCTGGGCGTAACGCTCCCACGCTGATGATCCTCGGCACGCTGGTTGCCAGCTACCTGAGTACCAGCGCCTTTCTGGGCGAGACGGGTTTCGCCTACGATGGCTATCCCTTTGTCATGCTGATCTTCGCCGCCATCAGCACCTCGGGCTGTCTGCTCGGTGCGCTGGTGTTCGGCCGCTACCTGCGTCGCAGCGAGGCGCTGACGGTGCCCGAGTTCTTCGGCAAGCGCTTTGCCTCGAAGCGCGTGCAGATGATTGCCGGGCTCACCACCGTATTCGGGCTGGGGGCTTACCTGCTGGGCGTGATGCAGGGGGCCGGCATCATGTTCGAGGAGCTCACCGGGCTGCCTTATTGGGCTGGACTGGTGCTGGTATGGCTCACCTACACGGGCTTCATTCTGTACTCCGGGTCCCAGGGCGTGGTGCTGACCGACACCGTGATGTTCGTGATTTTCTCCATTGCGGCGGTGGGCGGCTCGCTCTATATCATCAATGACCTCGGCGGCTGGTCAGGGGTGATCGAGGGGCTGCTGGCGCAGTCCGACAAGCCCGGCATCGCGCTGTGGCACGGCGTGATCGAAGGCAAGGGGGCGACTTTCTCCTCGCCAGGCGAGGCGCTCATCTGGGGGCTGACGCTGGGACTGGTATGGGCCACGGTACTGGCGGCCAGTCCCTGGCAGGCGAGTCGCTATCTGATGGCGCGCAACGAGCACGTCGTGATGCGTTCGGCGATGCTCACCGCCGTGGTGCTGGCGATCTTCTATGCGCTGATGATGATGACCGGCGCAGCGATCAACCTCTACGATCCGACGCTCGACGGCGAGCGTGCCATGGTGTGGGCGGCGCTCAACGTGCTGCCGAGCTGGCTCGGTGTCATTATCCTCACCGGCGTGTTTGCCGCCGGACTTTCCTCGTGCTCGACCTTCCTGTCGATCATCGGCTTCAGCCTTGCCCACGATATCCTGCCTTCTTCGCGCAGCGAGCGCAGTGCCATGCGGGCGAGCCGCATCGGCGTGCTGGCGGCCGGGCTGGTGGCGCTGCTGCTGGCGCTCTTCCAACCGCCGGCGGTAATGGCAGTGGTGTGGTTCGCCGCCACGCTGTTCGCTTCCTCCTGGGGGCCGGTGGCGCTGATGAGCATCTGGAGCCGTCGGATTACCGCCGCCGGTGCCGGCTGGGGCCTGGGGGTTGGTTTCGTCGGCAACTTGATCCTGTCGCTGATGAAGCAAGCCGAGTGGGTCTCGCTGCCGGTATATCTCCACCCGGTGATACTGAGCACCCTGGTGGCGCTGGCGGCGATCGTGATTGCCTCCAAGCTGACCCGCGTCAGCCAGGCAGAGAGTGAGTACCGCGCCTTCCTGCATCGCAGCCCGGTGGAGAACGAGCGCAGTTGGGCGGCGGTCAGCCGACGGGTGGCTGTGGCGACCATGCTTACCGGTGTCGCGGTGGGGGCCTTTCTGTGGTGGCAGTACGCCAGCTCGCTGGCGACGCTGGCCGGACGTTTCGGCGTGGCCGATAGCGCGGTGACCGGCGCCTACCTGCTGGCGGCGGGTTGCGGCGTCATGCTGGTGATCGCCGGCGCGGTGGGCTTCTGGCTGGTGAGAGCACGCAGTGCAGACGTCGGTAGCGCCCGAATGGCGAAGTCCTGAGTGGTTCTCTTGGCGTTGATGGTGAGGAAGCCCCTCGACCCGTCGGATTGTCAGCCACCCGGATGGCTAGTCACTGGACTGACGCTTCCTCATTATGGGCTTCAGGCCTCGGTCAACAAGGCTGCTTTTTGCCGAACCTCGTCGGTGAGCGCCTTCAGTGCGTTGTCTTGCTGTAGCAGGTCAATCGCATCACGGACGGCGCGGCGAATCGCGTCGCGCTGCTCTTCCATGGTGGTCGTCCCGCGCAGCACCTCGAGCAGGGGCGTCTCTAGGTACAAGGGATGATGGCGATTGGCCGGGGAGTCCTCGAGGTGATCGTAGAAGCGCCATCCCTTGTGAGGCGTCCGCTCTTGTAGTTGGTGCACGAGTCGCTGGTAGGTCGAGAGCCCAGGGTAGAGGTCGTGCAGCTTGACCGAGAAGTCGAGGATGACGTTCAGCATCACCTGGTCGGTATGTCGTTTATGCACGAGGTGATCGCGCCCATCGAGAATCACCCCGACGAACAGCCCCGGCATCCAATTGAGTGGGCCGCCCGCGGGAATCAGCTCAAAACCCAGCCGGCCCCAACGCGTGGTGGGGCCGCGACCTTCATAGCGCTCCATCAAGGGCCACTCTTCGCGCGCCAGTGGGGTCAGCGCGGCCGCCAGTTGTTCCGGGAAACGCCACGCCAACGGATAGAAAGCCACCGCCTGATGGCTGATCGGCGCTGCAGGATGCAAGCCTTCGTGTTTCAGCAGGGCAAGAAAGCTCGCGATATGAAACTGATCGGTGGGGGCGGTCAGTGTCTCGTGTCTTTCCCTTAGCAGCTCATAAACGTCTTCCCAGCACAGACAGCCATGCGCCTCCGGCCGATGCTGGCCGGTATTGGCAGAGACCACGATCACCCGCGCGGCGCGACCGGGAAATTCCGACGCCGCCAGGTCGCGGTACTTGTTTACCTGCTCGGCCGAGAGCGGCGCGTGTACCTTGTGCTCGAAAAGCAGTGCGCCGCCCGGCCACTGGGCGAGCATGTCGAGGCGCGCGCCGGGATAGGGCGTTTGTGTGTCCCAGGTGATGTCCTGATCGGCATTGGGCAGCGCGATGCGATCCGCCTCCGGTACACGCGCCATGACGGTCTCGAGAAAGGTATCGGCCACCTCGCGGGAGTTGCGCAGCAGCCAAGCGAAAATCTCGGTGATGTAATCCTCGAGACTGTCGCGGCCCTCTCTGGGGCGATAGCGGCGGAGGCTGACCAGCAGGGAGTCGTCCATCAATGCAATCCTGAAAGTAAGGTGGAGGCAGGCACGGGTAACGGCCCGTGAGGCGCGTAAAGGTACCCCGGAAAGGGCGAGGTACCAAGGTTGTCATGGCAATAGCGGATGGCGTCAGCCTCCTTCCCAGAATTCTAAGCCTTAACACCACTCCCCGTAACAAGGCACAAGCTAAGCCGCCCCGTGTTTAGACAAAAGTCTTTCTAGGCGCGACACAAAGTGAATACTAGTATATCAGCTGGCTTCTAAAGGGAGCCTCCGATGCCAGCGTCTGTATCAGCTAACGGGGAGCACAACAAATGACATACTCACTCTCATCCATCATAGGCCGCACTCTAGTTGGTTCCGCTTTGATGGGCACGGCCATGTTCGCCGGACATGTCTACGCGCAGAGCTCTGCAACCATCAAGGTCGCGAGTTATTTCGCGGAAGATCATCCTCAAAACGTTGCCATTCGTGAGAAATTCAAACCGTATGTCGAGAGCCACTCCGACATGCAAGTCAAGATCTATCCGAACAGCTCGCTCGGTGATGAACGGCAATACACCAATGGGGTAAGAACCGGCAGCATCGAAATGGCAATTGCCGGAATGGGATTACAGACTGCCAAGCCGCAAATCGGCTTTCCTGAGTGGCCATTCCTTTTCGAAGATTATGACCAAGCACAGTCCATGCTTAATGGGCCTGTCGGCGAGAAGATCGACCCCTATTTTCGTGAGCTTGGTGTAGAGCCCTTGGCGTGGACGGCGAATGGGTTCCGCGTATTCTCGAGCAAGGAAAAAATCGACAGCATGGACGACTTCGATGGATTCAAGCTGAGAATGCCCAACCTGGAACTGTACGTGGAAGTGGGGCAGGCGTTAGGCGCCAACGTGCAGACCATGGGGATGTCCGAAGTCTACCCGGCGCTCGAGCAGGGAGTGATCGACGGGCAGGATAATCCTCTCGCCACGCTTTATCGCTCGGGTTGGTACGAGGTGCAGAACAATGTGCTGGAAAGCCGGCACATGTTCAGCCCCAACGTGTACCTGATGAACCAAAAGTTTTACAACAATCTGAGCGATGACGAGAAAGACGTCATCCAGGAAGCCTCTCGCCAATCCATGGAGATGGAGTGGAAACTAATGCGTGAGTCCGCCTCAGAGATCAAAAAGGAACTCGAGAAGGCTGGGTTGGAAGTGACGGAGCCGAGCCAAGAACTCCATGATGCAATGGTAGAGGCAGTGCAGCCGATCTATGACAATTTTTACAGTCAGTACGACTGGGCTGAAGACATGGTGAAGATGGTACGTGAAGGCTCCTGAGGTTCGTCATACGCATGCCATGCGAACTCCTGGAGTTCGCATGGCAAAACCGAGTAGATGAGAGGTGGTTTCATGTCGATGACGACCTTGTTCGGTTTCTTGAAAACATCCATCAGGCTGGCCATTGCCGTGGCCCTGGTGCTGATGGTGGGGTTCGTCTTTACCAATGTCGTGCTCCGCTATGCCTTCGATAGCGGGCTGACATGGTCCAGTGAGGTGGCGCGATACCTCTTCGTATGGGTCGTGTTCCTGGGCTCCATCCTCGCCGTGATGGAGCATAGCTACCTGGGCGTGGATATCCTGGTGCGCCACATTCCCGGCTGGCTTCAGAAGCTGCTTTTCCTGCTGACGACGGCCCTGACCGTGGCGGTAATGACCCTCGTGGTCAAAGGGCTTCTGGTCCTGATCGAGCTGAATGTGGGGATTACAGGGCCCGCCACCGATATTCCCATCAATAATTACTACTATGCCGGCATGATCGCTGCGATTTTGATGTCCGCGGTGATGGCGTATCAAGCGTTGAGCTTTGTTCTGACTGGTCGCAATGGCCCCTCGTGGGCATATGATCATGACCAGGAGTCCGCGTTATGATGGTCGTCGTCTTCCTTGCCGTCCTGTTCGCGTTGATGTTGATCGGCATGCCGATCGCCTTTGCCATGCTCAGTTCTGCTGTCGTGATGATGTGGACCCAGGGAATGTTCAATGTCACGACATTGGCAGAGTACTTCATTACCGGCGCCAATAGCTTTGCCTTGATGGCCATTCCCTTTTTCATCTTGACCGGCGAGATCATGAATGCCGGGGGCGTTTCCAAGCGCATCGTCGACTTTGCCTCGTCACTGGTGGGCCATGTGAAAGGCGGCCTGGGCTATGTCGCCATCGTGGCCGGTGTGATCTTTGCCGGGTTATCCGGCTCTGCCGTTGCCGACACCGCGGCGCTGGGCTCGATCCTCATTCCCATGATGGTGGCGCAAGGCTACGAGAAGAAACGCTCGACCGCCCTGGTGGCGTCCGTTGGCATCGTGGGCACCGTGATTCCCCCGAGCATCCCCTTGATTCTTTACGGGGTCGTGGGCGGCGTCTCGATTACCGGGTTGTTCATGGGCGGCATCGTGCCCGGGATCATCATGGCGATCGGCATGACGTTCACCTGGTGGCTGGTCGCGCGCAAAGCCGATACCAAGCGGCTCGAGCGTGCCAACTGGCAGGCGCGGCTTCACAGCTTCAAGCGTGCCTTCTGGGCCTTGCTGCTGCCGCTGATCATCATCGTGGGGCTGCGTGGCGGCGTGTTCACGCCGACAGAAGCGGGCGTCGTCGCCGCGGTATACGCGCTGTTGATCAGCCTCTGCTATCGAGAAATTCGCCTGACGCAGCTTTTCGAAGTGCTCACCAATACCGCCAAGACCACGGCCATCGTGATGCTGATCGCCTCGGCGGCCATTGTCACGGCGTATGCGATCACGGTAGCGCAGGTTCCCGCCCAGATCGCGGCAGGGCTCACGAGCATTACCGACAGCCCGACCCTGATGCTCTTGATCATCATGGTCATACTGCTGCTGTTCGGCTGCGTGATGGACATGACACCCGCCGTGCTGATTTTCGCGCCCGTGCTGATCCCGGTGGTCGAGCAGCTCGGTATCGACCCCATCTACTTCGGTGTGGTGATGATCATCAACCTCTCCATCGGCTTGATTACACCGCCGGTGGGCACGGTGCTCTATGTAGGGTGCAGCATCAGCCGAATCAGCATCATCGACATTTCGCGCGGCATATGGCCGATGCTGTTGATGTACGTGGCGATCCTGTTTGCACTGATTCTCTTCCCCGAGATCGTGACCTATCCCTTAAGTATTCTGCACAACGGTTGAACGATGGAGCTGACATGAAAAGAAGCATGCCGCGCAGACGGCGCTACGATCAGGCACTGAGCATCGCGGAGCTTGCCGAGATCGCACGCCGACGGCTTCCGAACTTCGTCTATGAATACATTCATGGCGGCGCCGATGACGAAGTCAGCCTGCTCAACAACCGGGCCGTCTTCAACCGCTACCGGTTCACGCCCAAGACGCTGACTGATGTCAGTCAGCGGGATCTCGGCCGAGACCTGCTGGGCCACCGGGTGAGCATGCCGGTCGTGATCGGGCCGACGGGGTTCAACGGCATGATCACCCAGGACGGAGACTCCAAATTGGCCCGCGCTGCGGCGGACCGGGGGATTCCCTTCACGCTGAGCAATGCCTCTACCGAGCCGCTGGAGGAGATCGCCAAGGTCCCCGGTGGATGGCCATGGATGCAGATCTACTTCTATCGCGACCATGACTATGTGAAGAACCTGGTCGACCGCTGTCGGGCGTCGGGCTACGACACCATCGTCGTGACCACGGACAGCGCCATCTACGGCAACCGGGAGTGGGACACGCGCAATTACGCGCGCCCCTTCGTGCTCAACTGGCGCAACAAGCTGCATGCGTTGAGCAGGCCTGGCTGGATGAAGGATGTGCTGTATCCGCATGGTGTGCCGACCTTCAAGAACCTGGGGGATCTGTTGCCGCCCGAGGATTCCTCCGTGCAGGGCGCGGCCGCCGAGATAGGCAAGCACTTGATGCCCTCCCTGAACTGGGAGGACATTCGCTGGCTGCGAGACAATTGGTCCGGCAACCTGCTGATCAAGGGCATCCTGTCGGTGGAAGAAGCCCGCACGGCGGTGGAATACGGCATCGATGGCATCGTGCTGTCCAACCACGGTGGACGCCAACTGGACAGCTCCGTCTCGCCGATGGAGATCCTCCCCGAGGTCAGGGCCGCCGTCGGCGATGCGCTCACCATCTTGCTGGATGGCGGCTTCAGACGCGGCAGCGACATTCTCAAGGCGGTGCTGCTGGGGGCGGACGCAGTGCTGCTCGGCCGCACGACCCTCTACGGGCTCGGCGCGGGCGGCCAGGCGGGCGTCGAGCATGCACTTGGCTTACTGCACAAGGAGATGGACCGCACTCTGGGGCTTCTCGGATGCAGCAACCTGCAGGAACTCGACCGCTCGTTGATACGCGATGCGTGCGCGCCGCAAACGGTTAGCCCCGCCTAGGGCGGCAGGGTAGGATGGGCGGTAACAGAGCGTAATCTGCCGCGTCAGCCAGGAGCCAAAAGCATGATGAAAGGGGTGCAGGAACGGTCGTCGAGTGATCGTGCCTATAGCGATATACGCGACAAGATCATCACCACCGTACTGAAACCCGGTGAAAGGATTCATGAAAAAGCGCTGTCGGAAGAGTTCGGCATCAGCCGCACGCCGATTCGCGAAGCCCTGATGCGACTGCGCTATGACGGCTTCGTCGATATCTTCGCCCAGCGCGGCACCTTCGTGACGCCCATCCGGCTCGATGTCATCAAGGCGGCCCACTACACGCGCTCGGTACTGGAGTGCGCCCTGATACGCGACGCCGCCACGCAATGCAGCGACCGCGATGCTCGAGATCTGTACGACAATCTCGAGCATCAGCGGCTCGTGTATCGGCAAGGGCAATACTACAAGATCGAAACCCTCGACGAAGAGCTTCATCAGAAGATTGCCGACATCGCTGGGCAACCCTCAGTCTGGCAAATCATTTACCACGTTCAGCTGCATATCAACCGAGTGCGGATGCTGTTTCTCAACGAAGAGCGCGTGCCCGCGATCGTCGAGGAACACACGCGGATCATCGACGCCATCGCCAACCGCGATCCCGACGCTGCGGAAAGCGCCATGAAAGCGCATTTGCAATACATGGACGAGAACATCCAGAAGCTGGCCGAAAGCTACTCGGAATATCTGTCTTGAGGGGGTGGGGCCTGGGCTCTCCATCGAGCGAGGGCGAACCGTAGGCCTCCCCGTTACCGTGCCTGGCTGTGTATGATGTTGCCCATAACTCAGCATCAAGCACGCGGGGAAGCACCTTGAATACGGAGAGTCATTCTCAGTTGGCCGCCTTCATCTGGTCCGTGGCGGACCTGCTACGCGGCAATTTCCGGCAATCCCAGTATGGTCGCATTATCCTGCCGTTTGCGCTGTTGCGGCGCCTGGAATGTGTGCTCGAGCCTTCCAAGGAGGCCGTGCTGACGGCGGCGCATACCCACCAGGCCAAGCCAGACCCCGTCCGCGAGAAACTGCTGCTGCGCGCGGCCGAACACCCCTTCTTCAACGCATCACCGCTGAGTCTGGGGACGCTGTCCGATACCCAAACCGCCGATGACCTGCTGAGCTATGTGCAGTCCTTCAGTCAGGACGCACGGGAAATCTTCGAGCACTTCGAGTTCGAGAACTTCGTCCAGCAGCTCGGTGCTGGCGATCTGCTCTATCAAGTAGTGCAGCGCTTTGCTGCCATGGACCTGAGCCCCCAGCGGCTTTCCCACTACGGCATGGGGCTGGTGTTCGAGGAGCTGATTCGCAAGTTCGCCGAGAGCTCCAACGACACCGCCGGGGAACACTTCACCCCGCGCGATATCGTCCACCTGACGACCTCGCTGGTGCTTACCGGGCAGGATGACAAGCTCACTCATGACGGCATCGTGAAAGTTTACGACCCGACGGCGGGGACGGGAGGCTTTCTTTCCGAAAGCGACGGGTACATGCAGCAGGTTAGCGGCGGCATGAGCGTTTCGCCGCACGGCCAGGAGCTCAACCCCGAGTCCTACGCGATCTGCAAGGCCGACATGCTGATAAAAGGGCAAGAGGTCGATCAGATCAAGCTGGGCAATACGCTCTCCAATGACCAACTGGCCGGTGAACGTTTCGATTTCATGCTCTCTAACCCTCCGTTCGGGGTGGAGTGGAAGAAGGTACAGAAGGTGATCACCGACGAGCACAAGCACAAGGGCTACGATGGTCGCTTCGGCCCCGGCTTGCCGCGTGTCTCGGATGGTTCGTTACTGTTCTTGATGCACCTGGTGAGCAAGATGCGCCCCCGCCAGGAAGGTGGCTCGCGTATCGGCATCATCTTAAACGGCTCGCCGCTGTTCACTGGCGGCGCCGGCAGCGGGGAATCCGAAATTCGTCGCTACCTACTGCAGCACGATCTGGTGGAAGCCATCGTCGCCCTGCCCACGGACATGTTCTACAACACCGGCATCGCCACCTACGTATGGATTCTCTCTAACAATAAGTCCGCCGAGCGCCGGGGCCAGTTACAACTGATCGATGCCACCGGTCGCGCCAGCAAGATGCGCAAATCGTTGGGCAGCAAGCGGCAGTTCGTTGCCGATCGAGATATCGAAGAAATCGTACGGCTCTACGGCACCTTCCAGGAAAGCGAGGAGAGCAAACTCTTCCCGATCGAGGCCTTCGGCTACCGACGCATCACCGTAGAGCGCCCGCTGCGCCTCAACTTCCAGGCCAGTCCTGAGCGCCTGGCACAGCTCGATGACGACAAGGCCATTCAGAAACTCGACGCGGGAGAGCGCGAAGCGCTCAAGGGTGCCTGCGCGACTTTCGACCCTGAGCAGGTCTATACCAACCGTGACGCCTTCACTCAGGCATTGAAAACCGCCTTGGCGGAGGTCGGATTGAAGATCGGCGCGCCAGTACAAAAAGCCATTCTCAACGCCCTCTCCGAGCGTGATCCAGAGGCGGATATCTGCCGTGACAAGAAGGGCAATCCCGAGCCCGACACTGGACTGCGTGATTTTGAAAACGTGCCGCTGGGCGAGTCGGTGTTCGACTACTTCGAGCGCGAAGTAAAGCCCCACGTCCCTGACGCCTGGATCGACGAGGAGAAGCGCGACCCGCTGGACGGCCGTATCGGCATCGTCGGCTTCGAGATTCCCTTCAACCGGCATTTCTACCAGTTCACGCCGCCGCGTCCACTGGAAGAGATCGACGCCGACCTCAAGGCCTGTACAGACCGTATCAAGCAGATGATCGAGGAGCTGTCGGCATGAGAAAGGGCGCGGCTCAGCATTGCTTTAGACAGTCATTGACAATTAAAGGGATATTCCATAGCATGCCGGGTAACACACCCGCCATGCCTCTCACTGAAGCACACTTTGGCGGGTTTTTTGTGTCCGGAGGTCGTGTATGAGCGATTTCCACAAGCCTGCACACAGCATTGATGAGCAGATCGCAACGCTATGCAGCCGTGGCCTGGCGATATCCGATGAGGCACGGGTGCGTCACTACCTGGCCAATATCAGCTACTTCCGCCTTTCAGCCTATACGCGTCCCTTCTACCAGCCAGGCCTCCAGGAGCACCGTTTTCTTGAGGGTACCTCTTTCGAGGATGTGCTGAGGCTCTATGTGTTCGATCGTGAGCTTCGTCTGCTGCTGCTTGATGCCATCGAAAGGCTGGAAGTCGCGCTACGCGCCCAGTTGACCAATACCCTGGCCGAGCACCATGGCCCTCACGGCTACCTGGATCCCGATATTTTCGACACTCGCTACAACCATGGATGGCTGTTGGAGAAGCTGGAGAACGCGGCCAAGGGGCGGGAGATCGAGACCTTCCTGGCGCACTATCGCACGAAGTACCGATCAGCCCCCAATCAGCCGCCCATCTGGATGGCCGTGGAGCTGCTGACCTTCAAGGAAGTCTCGACCTTGTTGGCCAAGCTACGGCTGCCTGATGATACTCAGCGTATCGAGCTCCATTTTGGCTGGAAGATGCGAGTGCTGCGTTCCTGGTTCCGCAGCCTGTCTGACCTACGCAACGTCTGTGCCCACCATGGCCGAGTGTGGAACCGTGAATTCGGTAGCCGCCCCGAGATGCCGAGAAAGGTTCCGGCCGGCTGGCCGAGCATCCCCGGTAGCATCGAGACGGGGTCTCATGAGCACCCCGATCAGCGTCTCGACCCTCGACGGCGCCTGTATCTCCAGCTCGTGGTGATCGAATCGCTGATGCAGGTCGTGTCGCCTAATAGCCAGTGGGCCGAGAGGTTGGTGGCACTGCTGGATCACTACCCCCAAGTCTCACGCCCGCATATGGGCTTCCCTGGGCATTGGGATACAGAACCTTTCTGGCAAGAGGCAGTAATGAACGCAAGGGAGGGGGCAAAGGCATGAGCTTCCCGAAATACCCCGAGTACAAGGACTCCGGTGTCGAGTGGCTGGGAGATGTGCCGGCGCATTGGCAAGTAAAGCGTATGCGGTTTGTGGCCACGCTTAACCCTTCCAAGTCGGAAATTCGGCACTTGCCTGACACGAGGGAAGTTAGCTTCATTCCGATGGAGGCCGTTGGCGAGGAAGGCTCTCTCGATCTCTCTCAGGCCCGCCCCCTAGGCAGTGTCATTGATGGTTACACCTACTTCAGCGAAGGTGATGTGACCTTTGCAAAAATCACCCCCTGCTTTGAAAACGGCAAGGGGGCCATCATGCGGAACCTCCGTGACGGGATTGGTTTCGGTACAACAGAGCTGACTGTTGCACGCCCAGAAACCTCCCAAGTGACCGGTGATTACCTCTACCGCGTGATCTCCTCGCGGCCGTTTAGAGAGCTGGGGGAGTCGCACATGTATGGCGCGGGCGGCCAGAAGCGCGTGCCTGACGACTTCTTGCGTAACTTTGGTTTGGCGTGGCCGCCAATCTCAGAACAGGCCCTCATCGCCCCCTTCCTCGACCACGAAACCGCCCGTATTGACGCCTTGGTGGAGGAGCAACAGCGCCTGATCGAGCTGCTCAAGGAAAAGCGTCAGGCGGTGATCTCTCATGCTGTCACCAAGGGGTTGGCCCCCGGGGTGCCTATGAAGGACTCCGGGGTGGAGTGGCTAGGGGAAGTACCTGCGCATTGGGAGATAAAGCAGCTTAAGCATGTCGTGAATCCAGCTACTTCTATTACTTACGGTATTGTGCAGGCTGGACCTGATTATGAAGGAGGTGTCCCCTACATCAAAACAAGTGACATGTCTGGCGATGAGCTGTCGCTGCATGGTTATTCGAAAACATCTCCTGATGTTGACCGCTCCTATAAGCGCTCAAAGGTGAGTCGTGGGGATGTTGTTGTTGCGATTCGGGCTACGATAGGAAAGTGCTTGAAAGTCCCAGAGGGATTGGGCGGCGCTAATTTGACTCAGGGGACCGCTAAGGTAAGTCCTGGGGAGAAAGTTTTGTCTGATTTTCTTCTTTTTTCAATGAGGTCCAACCCGACTCAGTCTTACTTTGGCGAAATGGCAAAAGGGGCGACATTCAAGGAAATTACCTTGGATTCATTAAGAAGAACCCCGATAGCACTCCCTCCTGTAGCCGAGCAAGAGGCCATTGTGACTAGGGTTGCGAACCTGATTCCGAATATTGACAGACTACTGGTCGACGCAAAGAAAGCAGTGCTGCTACTCCAAGAGCGCCGCTCCGCCCTGATATCCGCCGCTGTCACCGGCAAGATCGACGTCCGCAATTGGCAGGGCACTGCATATGATGCGTACTCCGAAGGCGAGATGTTGATGGCGGCGGAAGAGCACGCCACATACAGTTAAATAATAAGGAATTACCATGACGCAGGGGCGCAGCATTCGGTTGTTTCTGGTAGATGGCGTGCCCAACGGCCTGCTCACCGCCGAGATCATGAATTGGACCGGACATGTGCTTACCGGGCCGCGCAGCAAGCTCAGCGAGCTGGTGCAACGCCCGGAGTGCGGGCGCACTGGTATCTACTTCCTGGTAGGGCCGGATCCCGAGAACAGCCTGCGACCGCTTGTTTACATCGGCGAGAGCGATGACGTGGCCATGCGTCTAAAGCAACACAATCGCCCAGAGGAGAAGGGTGGCAAGGATTTCTGGGAGAAGGTCTGCCTGGTCACCAGCAAAGACCAGAACCTCACCAAGGCCCATGTGAAGTATCTGGAGAGCCTGTTGATCCAGAGCGCCGGTCAGGTGGGGCGCTGCAAGTTGATCAACGGTACCTCCCATGACTATATCAACCTGCCCGAGTCGGATCGTGCCGACATGGCGTTCTTCCTGGAGCAGATCCGCACCGTGTTGCCGGTGCTCGGACTCGACTTTCTGCGTGAGACCTCCCGCCCCCCGAAGGAGTCTGATGTGGCCTCGGCTGTCGAACCCGAGACATCGCCCCGTTTCACCCTAGAAGTGCCACGACACGGCATCCGCGCCATCGGGCAGGAGATTGACGGCGAGTTCTATGTTTTCAAGGGCTCCCTGGCTCGGGGCAGCTGGACCGGTACCGAACGCGGCTACCAGAGCCTCTACAACCAGCTCTGCGAGGATGGGGCGCTGATAGTAGGTAGCGAAGGTGGCCGAGTGTTCAGCGAGGACCAGAGCTTCAGCAGTCCCAGCGCTGCCGCCGCAGTGGTCTCCGGCCGCAGCGCCAATGGTCGGATCTCCTGGAAGGTGGAAGACAGCGGCCTGACTTATGGTGAGTGGCAGGATCGACAAGTGAGTGCCGCTGCGTCATCAACGGACCAGTCGTCGGACTGACATATAGTGCTACAATCCTCGTTTTTGCCCCCGCTGGCGCTGGCGAGATCACAGTTTAAAAAAATCCGTGAAAGCGGCCTTGAAGGCCGTTTTCATCACGCTATATAAACCGGTGAGAGATAACGCTTACTCTCTTTTCTCGACCGACACGCCTTCTAAATGGCCAGCGTCTCTGACGCCTCCCTGTGGATAATGCACCGTCCTAAGTAGACTTCTCCTTATGCTCTCAAACCGTTAGGCTGTTTCAAAAGATTACGCCGAGCGCAGGGAATGATATGGCGGACAGCCGGGAACACCGATTCCAGCAGGACATTATCGAGGCCATGGTGGCTGGGGGCTGGCAGGTCGGCACCGCTAGCGGCTATGACCGTGCCACGGCGCTCTACACCGAAGACGTGATCGCCTATCAGCGGGAAGCGTGGCCCGAGCGTTGGGACAAGTTCTGCAAGGCCAATCCCCGCGCGTCGGAGACGGTGCTGATTCAGAAGGTCGCCCGCGAGCTGGATCGGGCCGGCACTCTGGAAGTATTGCGTCATGGCTTCAAAGTGCCGGGCGTGAAGCTCGATTTGTGCAGCTTCCAGCCCGATCACGTCATGAACCCGGACTCGCTCGCCCGCTATCGCGCCAATCGCCTGCGCGTGGTGCCGGAGGTCTCGTACTCACCGCATGCCCGTGAGAAGGGCCAGGGCGGTCAAGCGTACAATCCGCGCTTGGATCTGGTGCTATTCGTCAACGGTATTCCTACCGCGACGTTGGAGCTCAAAAGCGCGTTCAAGCAGCCAGTGGAAAACGCCAAGCGCCAATATCGGAAGGACCGGCCGCTCAAGGACCCGGTCACGCGTAAGGTCGAGCCGCTGTTGGCCTTCAAGCGCGGGGCCTTGGTGCATTTCGCCGTCAGTCAGGATGAGGTCGCGATGACAACGCGCCTGGCCGGCGATCAGACCATGTTTCTGCCCTTCAACAAGGGCACCGAGGAAGGCGGTGCCGGCAATCCTCCGCCCACTGACGAATACCGCTACGCGACGGATTATCTCTGGCGGGACGTGCTGCAACCCAATGCCTGGTTGAAAGTCCTGGGACGTTTTCTGCATCTGGAGAAAAAGACCACCGAGGATTTCCACGGTCGCCGCCAGACCAAGGAAACGCTGATCTTCCCGCGCTATCACCAGTGGGAAGCGGTCAACCAGTTGATTCACGTCACGCGCGAGGAGGGCCCCGGTGGGCGCTATCTCGTGCAGCACAGCGCGGGGTCGGGCAAGTCCAACTCCATCGCCTGGACGGCTCACCAACTGGCCAATCTCTACGACGATGACGGCACGAAGCTGTTCAATTCGGTGATCGTCGTCACCGACCGCACCGTGCTCGACAGCCAATTGCAGAACACCATCTATCAGTTCGAGCACGCCCATGGTGTGGTGTGTCCGATTACGCGTGACACCGGCAACCAGAGCAAATCCGAACAGCTCGCCGACGCTTTGGCCAGCAATACGCGCATCATCATCGTCACCATCCAGACGTTTCCGGCGCTCTTCGATGCCCTGGACAAACGCCCCCAGCTTGCCGAGGGTCGCTACGCGGTGATCGCCGACGAGGCCCATTCCTCGCAAACCGGCAGCTCAGCCAGCAAGCTCAAAGCGCTGTTGGCCGCTGCGGGGGAAAACGTAGAAGACGATGAGGAAGTCAGTTCAGAAGCGTTGATGGATGCCGCCGTGACCGCCCGCCGCCCCAGCGAGCGCATCAGCTATTACGCGTTTACCGCTACCCCCAAGGCCAAGACGCTGGAGCTATTCGGCCGTCCGCCCGACCCGACGCTCCCCGCGAGTGACGATAACAAGCCCGAACCGTTCCACCTCTACTCCATGCGGCAGGCCATCGAGGAAGGTTTCATTCTCGATGTGCTCAAGAATTACGTTACCTACGGTACCGCGTGGAGACTGGCCCACCCGGAGGCCGATGCCCAGGAGGTGGAGTCCAAGAAGACGTCTCGAACCCTGGCACGTTGGGTGCGTCTGCATCCCTACAATATCTCGCAGCGAGTGGAGATCATCGTCGAGCATTTTCGCGCCAATGTGCGCCATCTGCTCGACGGCCAGGCCAAGGCCATGGTGGTCACCGCCAGTCGGCAGGAAGCCGTGCGCTATCAGCTAGCCATGCGCGATTACATCGCCGATAAGGGCTATAAAAACGTGCATCCGCTGGTGGCGTTCTCAGGCGCCGTCGCCCCGGATGAGGTGATTCCCGAGGAGGTCACCGAGACCAGTCAGCGACTCAACCCAGGGCTCAACGGCCGCGATCTGGCGGACGCCTTCGATACTGATAACTACAACGTCATGATCGCCGCCAACAAGTTTCAGACCGGCTTCGATCAGCCCAAGCTGTGCGCCATGTACGTGGACAAGAAGCTTCAGGGCGTGGACTGCGTACAGACTCTCTCGCGGCTCAATCGGCTATACCCTGGCAAGGAAACCTTCGTCCTCGACTTCTACAACGACGCCAAGGATATTCTCGATGCCTTCGCGCCGTATTACCGGCAGGCCGAGCTGGAGGGCGTCTCCGACCCGCAGGTGGTGTTCGACCTCAAGCGCACGCTGGACGCTGCTGGCATCTACCACTGGCAGGAAGTCGAGGCCTTCGCCAAGGCTTTCTATGACCCCAAGGCGCCGGCTTCCAGCCTCAGCTATTACTGCCAGCCCGCGCAGGACCGTTTTCAGAAGCGTTATAGCGCGCTGCTCGACCAGATCGACACCTGGACCGAGGCGCGCCAACAGGCCGAGCAAAACGACGATGAAAAAGGCCGCCTACGCGCCGAGCAGGAGCTAAAGGACGCCGGCACCTCCCTCGACGAGCTCGATCTCTTTCGCAAGAATCTCACCAGCTTCGTGCGCTCCTACGAGTTTCTCAGCCAGATCATCACCTTCGACGATCTGGAACTGGAACAACTGTGCGTTTACGCCAAGCACCTCCAGCCTCTACTGCGGAGTGAGCGACTGACGGACGAAGACCCGGTCGATGTCAGTGAACTGGAACTGACCCACTACCGCATGACCAAGCGCGCCGAACAACAACTGAAGCTGGAAGTCGCCGAGGGGAAGCCGCTCAAACCCGGCACCGACGTTGGCTCCGGCAAGCCCCACGACCCCGAGAAACAACGCCTCGCCGAGATCATCGACCGCCTCAACGACCTCTATGGGTCTGAAGTCAGCGACGACGACAAGCTGCACTTCGCCAATGGCATCGCCGACCGCATCGAACGCGACGAAGCGGTAATGGACCAGGTGCGCAGCCATAGCGAAGGCCAAGTGATGCACGGATTATTCCCGAAGAAAGTCACCGACGCCGTGCTCGACGCCATGAACGATCACGAAAAGCTCAGCATGCCGCTGCTGGAGGATGAGGAGACAGGAAGGCAGTTTGCGCTGTTGATCCTCAAGCTTCTGGCGGGGAGATCGGGACGAAATGAGCAGCCAAATAAATGAGTTGTCGAATTGCCGGATAGTAAAGGCGTGGGTTAAAGAGTGGCTGCCCCAATTCACAGTGGCATTTTTATTGCGTGTATTTGCAATAAGAATGGCTTCAAGTTGTTTGTGCGCTGGAGCGGATGACAATAATTCATGGAAAGAAAAGTTTGAGTTTATTAAGAAAGAGGGGAAGTTAAAATAGACAATGTGGAGGGGGAGGTGAGTTTAGCCTGGAGATTCGTAGGGAAAGTAAGGAGGGTATTTTGACTAGGATACAAGCTTTTAATGAGTCAACTCTAGCAAGGCACTTCACGAAAGAAGATTTTTACAACGATGAGTTTCTTTTGGATGACGAATACAGGAGAGGTGTCGTTGAAAAAGCGGTTCAGCAAGCAGATGCTTTGTTTCCAGATGGTGTTTTATATAATAGCTTCCAGATAGGAAAGAAAAAGAGTTTTTCTATATGGGATCTATCTCAAAAACTAGTATTTAGGACTTGTGCCTCTCACCTAAGAAAGTCATTTAGGCAACAGAATAAGTCAAGGTCGCAGATAGCAAGAGAAATTAGAGTTTTCTTGCTTGATGGAACTCCTTATAATATATATCGTCTTGATATAAAGTCTTTTTTTGAGAGTATCGACGGAAAAGAGTTGAAAAGCTGTGTTGGTAACTTGAAAGGGTTGTCAATGCATACGAGAAATATTCTTGACAAGAAGATGAGGTTTTTTAGAGGTGAAGAAGAAGTTAGTGTCCCGAGAGGAGTCGAAACGAGCGCTGTTCTTTCTGAGATATATCTCACTAACTTTGACAGGTATGTTTTGTCACGAAGAGAGGTTTTCTTTTACTCAAGATTTGTCGACGATTTGTTAATAATAACTTCCAGTAGTGTCGATGAGAAGGGTTTTGTGGATGAATTGAAAAATGCTCTTCCCAAAGGGCTTCTCTTCAATCACGAAAAAGAGGAGGTGATAAAAGTTGGGAAAAGGAAGAAGGCAGGTAGTTTACACAATGATAAAATAGTAGGTGTTTTTGATTATTTGGGTTTTAGGTTTTCTATTTTAGACTCAGTTTTACCGCTGGTCAAGAATGGTGACCAAGAAGAAGAGAATTCTAGAGAAGCAACTTCAAGCTTTAGAGTTGTAAATGTTGATATTTCGCCTAGAAAAGTAAAGCGGATCAAGGAGAAGCTATGTAAAGCCTTTTTTTCTTTTGGTAAAACAGGAGATTATAGTTTACTAAAAGATAGAGTCAGGTTCTTAACAACAAACAGGAATTTTGTTAAAAAAGATAAGTCTACTGTTATACCGGTAGGTATTTATTATAACAGCTCTGCTTGTGATTTTCCGTCAAAGCAGCTTTCTCATCTTGATGATTTTTTAAGGCACTTGGCTTTTGGTAGTTCTAGTAGGTTGTCTAAGGTTTATTCTTCAAAGCTAAATAACGAGCGTAGAAAAGAGATTGTTCAGTTTAGCTTTTCTTATGGTTTCGAGAATAGAGTTCATAAAAGATTTAGCTTTAATCGTCTCTCAAAGATAGTTGAGGTGTGGAGATGAGTAAGTCAAGGAAGATAAAGCTAGATAAAAAGGACTATATGAGGGCAGTTTTAACTGATACTTCACCATCAGATGTCCCCATTATTTTTTCTAACGATGGTTTGTATATCAATCACCATAAGGCCATGAAAAATAAATATAACGGTTTTGATGTAGTCGGTTCATTATATGCTAGCTTGGTTTCGCCCTCCCATAAGGATGGGTTGAATTCCAAGGATAAGTTTAAGGAGCAAAATCAACAAAGTTATCCTATGAAGTATAAAATAATAAAAAATGAGACTAGTCTGAGAACGCTTTCTCTGATCCATCCAAGGTCTCAGAAAAATTACTGCATGATATATAAAGATTATGCTGATGCGATAACATATTTATGTGGTGTTGGATCATTTTCCATAAGGAGACCTGTAAAGGTTGGGAGTTCATTCTATGATGTGGATGATAAGTCCATAAATAAGTATAAAGAAGTAAATATTGAAACGATCGAAGAAGACTTGAAAAGAAAGCATGCTTCTTCATTTTTTAGCTATGGTGGCTTTGATCGCCTTTACAAGTTCTTTAATTCTACAAGATATTTTGATCTTGAGAAACGTTTTCCACAGATGTGGGTTGTTGATGTTGCGAACTGCTTTGATACCATCTACACACATACCATTTCATGGGCTGTTAAGAATAAGGGTTTTGTTAAAAGCTATGTGAGATATGGCAACCAGTTTTGCCAAAGAATTGATACTGTAATGCAAAGAAGTAACAATAATGAAACAAATGGGGTGCCTGTCGGAGCAGAGTTTAGTCGTGTGTTTTCAGAGATCTTATTTCAAGATATAGATCTCAATATAGAAAAAGATTTGGAAGACAAAAAAGAGATTTTTTTGGGGAGTGATTATGAGGTTGTTAGGTATGTTGATGATTATTTGATATTTGCTAAGAATAAGAATATTGCAAAAAAGGTGTATGATGCAATAGAAGATAATTTGTCAGATTACAATCTTTATTTGAGTGAGTCAAAGACAGAGAAGATCTGTCGTCCTTTTTTTACTTACAAGTCTAGAGTGGTCGTTGGGGTGAATGATGCTATTGCAGGCTTGGAAGATACCCTTTTCTATAAGAAAGAGAGTCACGGAAAGAGTTTGGTTGTACCTAGCAAGATAAGTCGAGCAGATAAGTTTGAGCAGTATTTTATAAACAAAATAAAGGTAATTATGGGGAATGAGGGGGTGGGTTACTCTGAGGTGTCTCCTTATGTTGTGGGAGTGTTATATAAACGCGTTCTGCTTTTGGTGGAAAGTTATGGTCGATACACGAAGGAAGAGAAGAAAGATCACGAATTAAGTATAAAGGTAAGAGATGCGTTTATTATTATAATGAGGTTGGTGTTCTTTTTTTACAGCGTCAGTCCATCAGTTTCAGCTTCAGAAAAAGTCGCCAAATCAATTGTTGTGATTGATCAGTTTTTGCAAGAAAATTTAGAAAAGCATTTGTCAGCCTATAGGTCCGTAATTATGGCAAATGTTGAGAGGCTAAAATTTGATAGAGAAAAAAATGACGACCGTAATGGCTATATTTCGCTTGAAAGGCTAAATATTGTAATAGCAACAAGTGAGTTTGGTGAGAACTTTGCGATACCTAAGTCATTACTGTCTTTTAGTGGTGCAGATCCTGAAGACGTTACTTATTTCGATATAATATGCCTCCTTTATTGTTATCGGGATTATGCTGTTTTTGATGATGATCGGAAGAAGGTTGTTGCTTTTGCAGCCGATAGGCTGGATAGGAAGGGATTTGACCTTTTAAAAGACTCAGAGTCTGTCCATATTTTTCTAGACTTGATTTGCTGCCCGTTCGTGGAGAAAGATGTAAAGAAAGAGCTTTTGAAAAAATATATGTCAAGATATGAAAAGAGCTTAGATGTTGCATCTATTGATTTCGACGAGGTGTTTGACCAGCTGTCACAAACGTATTGGTTTGTGAAGTGGAAAGGACTTGACTTGATAAAAGCCTTGGAAAGGAAAGAATTGAAAAGGCCATACTGATGTGCTACCTTAAGTGAGTGGCAGATGGCTCAGATTGCTTTATTTGCGTTTAGCGCAAATGTTTTCGCTTCGCTCAGGAAATAAATCGCAAGTTTGTTGCTTGGGTGAAGTTGAGGAGTTGCAAGTTATATGCTTGTAAGTCCACACACCTGATGCTGAGGCTGTCTGCCACACTATCTCTCTTGAAAGCTATAGAAATGTATCCCCCTCTTGCCTTGAAGATCCGCTGGAACGGTGTCTACTTGCTGTCGACGCCGTAGACACCTGAAGGTCGGTAGAGGCGGTAAGCGACTCTGCGATGTTCTGATATCACAGGCGTTAGCGAACATTGGTACGCGTTGAGTCCAACCCATAATCCCTTGGTCGCAGTTACAAGGCCGGCTGGCCGACCACCCTCGAAGTGCTTCCGTGCTTCCGTGCTTCCGTGCTTCCGTGCTTCCGTGCTTCCACTGCCCAAGTTGAGCCGCGGATGGTGGCCCTACGTAATGAGCTCGCTAATAGACAACGTCACTTCCAAAACTTGACCCGAATCAACTCCTTTTCCCTGGCCCTTTTCTATACTCAGTCAAAGTGCCTGCCGAGTCGCGGTGGGCGTGACCCGTGGAGGTCGACATGAAAGCGCTTGTCTATGAGGGAGTGGGACAGCGGGCCTGGAAGGAGAAGGAGCGGCCCGCAATTGAGCAACCCACGGATGCCATCGTGCGGGTGACGCATACCACCATTTGCGGCACCGACCTGCACATCCTCAAGGGCGATGTACCGGCGGTGACGCCGGGGCGCACCCTGGGCCATGAAGGCATCGGGGTGATCGAGGAGGTCGGCGGGGGCGTCAGCGGCCTCGCGGTCGGCGATCAGGTGCTGATCTCGTGCATCACGTCGTGCGGGCACTGCGATTACTGCAAGCAGGGTATGTACGCGCATTGTCGCGATGGCGGGTGGATTCTCGGTCACAAGATCGATGGCACCCAGGCCGAGGTCGTGCGCATTCCGCATGCCGCCAACAGCCTGTACCGGTTGCCGCCGGGGCTGGAGCCTGCCGCGGCTCTGATGCTGAGCGACATCCTGCCCACCGGCCACGAGATCGGCGCATTGAACGGCGAGGTCAGGCTAGGGGATACCGTCGCCATCGTCGGCGCGGGGCCCATCGGGCTGGCCGCTTTGTTGACGTCACGTTTCTATTCGCCTGCGCGCATCATCATGGTCGACCCTGACGAGAACCGCCTGGCCGTGGCGCGTGAATTGGGCGCGACCGATTCCGTCAGTGCCGATCCGGTAGAGACGATCATGTCGCTCACCGACGGTGAGGGCGTCGACGTGGCCATGGAGGCGGTGGGCATCCCCGAGTCGTTCGATACCTGCCAGCGCATCCTGCGTCCGGGCGGGCGGCTTGCCAACATCGGCGTGCATGGCCGCAGCGTCGAATTGCGCCTCGAGGAGCTGTGGATCAAGAACGTCACGGTCCGTACCGGGTTGGTGAACACCAATACCATTCCCGTGCTCATGCGCTTCCTCGAGGCCGGCGGCATCGATGCCGAAAGCCTGATCACCCATCGTTTCGCGCTGGACGAGATCGAAAAGGCGTACGAGGTGTTCTCGCGTGCCGCTTCGGAAAAGGCCATCAAGATGCTGCTGACCGCCTGATGGCCGCCGCTCGCTGAACGGACCGGAGAGGCCCGATGTCGATTCGCAATCTGGATGCGTTGTTCGCCCCGGCCACGATCGCCCTGATCGGGGCGAGCAACCGGCCGGGCTCGGTAGGGGCGGTGCTGGCGCGCAATCTGCTGGAGGCCGGTTTCGCGGGGCCCATTCTGACCGTGAACCCGCACGCGCGGGCCATCCGCTCGACCCTCAACTACCACAGCATCGCCGAGCTGCCGCTGGCCCCGGATCTGGCGATCATCGCCACGCCGGCGGAGAGCGTGCCGGAGCTGATCCGCGAGCTTGGCGAGCGTGGCTGCCGCGCGGCGGTGGTGATCTCGGCGGGCTTCGGCGAGGGCGCGCGCCCCGAGGGCATGGCGCTCAAGCAGGTGATGCTCGATGCCGCCAAGCCTTATCTGATGCGCATCGTCGGGCCCAATTGCCTGGGGATCCTGGCGCCGCACATGGGCATCAACGCCAGTTTCGCGCATCTCACGCCTGCCAAGGGCGATGTCGCCTTCGTGACCCAGTCCGGCGCGGTGGCGACGTCCATTCTCGACTGGGCCTCGGCGCGCGGCATCGGTTTTTCGCACGTCGTCTCGCTGGGGGCGATGAGCGATGTCGATTTCGGCGACATGCTCGACTACCTGGCCCTGGACCCCAAGACCCGCTCGATCCTGCTCTACGTCGAGGCGGTGACCGAGGTGCGCAAGTTTCTCTCGGCGGCGCGCATGGCCTCGCGCAACAAGCCGGTGGTGGTGGTCAAGGCCGGCCGCAGCGCGGCGGGAGCCAAGGCGGCGCTATCTCATACGGGGGCGCTGGCCGGAGCGGATGCCGTCTACGACGCGGCGTTTAGGCGTGCGGGAATGCTGCGGGTGGCGACGCTGGACGAGCTGTTCCAGGCTGCGGGTACGTTGGCCACCGGCATCCGTGTGAAGAGCAGCCGGCTGGCGATCCTCACCAATGGCGGCGGCATCGGCGTGCTGGCGGTGGATGCGCTGGCCGCCGTGAACGGGCACCTAGCCGAACTCGCCGAGACGACGCGGGTGCGGCTGAACGGGGCGCTGCCCGAGGCGTGGTCGCATGCCAATCCCGTGGACATTCTGGGCGATGCGCCGGGGAGGCGCTACGCGCTCGCCCTCGAGGCCCTGCTCGATGAGCGCGGCGCGGATGCGATTCTGGTCATGAACTGCCCGGCGGCGGTCGCCGATAGCCTGGACGCGGCCCGAGCGGTGGTCGAGACGCTCGGCACGCGGCAGGCGGCGGTGCTGACCTGCTGGCTGGGCGAGGGCGCGCCCGACGAGGCGCGGCATCTGTTCGCCGCGCAGCGCCTGCCCACCTACGAGGCGCCTGAGCAGGCCATCCGGGCCTTCTCGCACCTGTTCAGCTATCGCCGCAATCAGCAGGCACTGATGGAAACGCCCCCGGCGCTGGCCGAGGCCGTCATCCTCGACTCCGCCAAGGCGGAGGCGGTCATCGACGGCGTGATCGCGGCGGGGCGGCGCGTGCTGACCGAGCCGGAGGCGGTGGCGGTGCTCGCGGCCTATGACATCCCCACGGTGCCCGCCATCGTGGCGCGGACCCCGGCGGAGGCCAGCCAGGTGGCGCAGCGGCTGGGTTTTCCGGTAGTGCTGAAGATCCTCTCGCCGGATATTTCGCATAAATCGGATGTCGGTGGGGTGCAGTTGAATCTGGCCTCGCCCGGCGCCGTGACGCAGGCCGCCGAGGACATGCTTGCGGCGGTGCGGCGTGCCCAGCCAGAGGCCCGCGTGGAGGGCTTCAACGTACAGCCGATGATTCGACGGCCGGGCGCGCATGAGTTGATCGTGGGCGTCGCCGAAGACAGCCTCTTCGGGCCGGTGATCGTGTTCGGCCAGGGCGGCACGGCGGTCGAGGTCATCGGCGACCGGGTGGTGGGGCTGCCGCCGCTCAATCCACTGCTGGCGCGGGACATGATCGCCTCGACGCGCGTGGCGCGGTTGTTGCGCGGCTATCGGGACCGCCCGGCGGCCGATCTCGAGGCAGTGACGTCGACGCTCATCAAGGTCTCGCAACTGGTCAGCGACCTGGCGCGCGTGGTCGAGCTCGACATCAATCCGCTGCTGACGGATGCCGACGGGGTGATCGCCCTGGATGCGCGCATTGTGGTCCGCGCCGAGGGTGATCAGCGAAAACCCTTGGCGATTCGGCCGTATCCGCAGCAGCTAGAGGAAGAAATAGAAACGCGGGCCGGGCAGCGCTACGGCCTGCGGCCCATTCGCCCCGAGGACGAGGGCGCGCTGGTCGAGATGCTGCGCCATTCCTCGCCCGAGGATGTGCGGCTGCGTTTCTTCGCGGCCATCAAGCCTTTCGATCATGCCTTCGCCGCGCGCCTGACGCAGATCGACTACGACCGCGAGATGGCCTTCGTGGCGACCGCGCCGGGGGAGTCGGCCATCGTCGGCGTGGTGCGGCTTTCCGCCGATCCCGACAAGGAAAAGGCCGAGTTCGCGATCATGGTGCGTAGTGACATGAAGGGCACCGGCCTCGGTTATCGGCTGATGGAGCAGATTATCGGCTACGCCCGCGAGAGCGGCATCCGTCAGATCTTCGCCGACGTGCTGCGAGAAAACCACGCCATGCGGCAAATGGCGGCGGAACTGGGCTTCGTGACGCAGCCCGCCGGCGACACCGTGGATACCGTGACGCTGAGTCTCGATCTGACACGACCCGCGCCGTAACGATCCGATCCATGGCGACAAGCGGCCGGGCGCCCTGGCCGATCCTCGAGGAGACAAGATGCAGGCACCTTCGGCGACGCGAGGCGGCACGACCTCGCCCGATGACACCCTCGCGGCGCCCCATGCGCAGGCGGTCGATGACGTGCTGGCGGCGTTGGCGAGTTCGCCCGAAGGCCTCGCGCCGGACGAGGCGGCCCGTCGCCTGGCCAGCCACGGCCCCAATCGGCTGCCCAGCGTGGCGGGTCGGTCGCCACTGGGCCGCTTCCTGGCGCATTTCCACAACGCTTTGATCTACTTTCTGCTGGCGGCGGCCGGGGCGGCGGCATTGCTGGGGCACCTGGTCGATGCGGCGGTCATCGTCAGCGTGGTGCTGGTCAATGCACTGGTAGGGTTCATCCAGGAAGGCCGGGCGGAAAAGGCGCTGCAGGCGATTCACGAGCTCATCGCCGCGCAGGCCCATGTGCTACGCGACGGGCGGCGCATGCAGGTGCCGGTCGAGACGCTCGTCCCCGGCGACATCGTGCTGTTGGAAGCGGGCGACCGGGTGCCGGCGGACGTGCGTCTGGTGCGGGTCAGGGCGCTGCGCATCGAGGAGGCGGTGCTGACCGGGGAGTCGGTGGCGGCGGAAAAGCAGGCGGCGCCGGCACCGGCGACGGCCGCGCTCGGCGAGCGGCATTGCATGGCGTACTCGGGCACGCTGGTGGCGACCGGGCAGGCTACCGGGGTCGTCGTGGCCACGGGTCGCGAGACCGAGATCGGGCAGATCAGCGCGTTGCTGGGCGACGTGGCGCCCTTGACCACGCCGCTGCTGCGTCAGATCAATCGCTTCACCTGGATCACCCTGGGCGTGGCCGCCGCCTTGTTCGCCTTCGCGGTGCTGGCGCGTGGCCTTGCCTGGCCGGAGGCCCTCATCATCGTGGTGGCCCTGGCGGTGGGAGCCATCCCCGAGGGCCTGCCGGCGGTCATCACCATCACGCTGGCGATCGGCGTGCAGCGCATGGCGCGCCGCAACGCGGCGATCCGGCAACTGCCCGCCGTGGAAACGCTGGGCGCCACCTCGGTCATCTGCTCCGACAAGACCGGCACCCTGACGCGCAACGAGATGACGGCGTGCCGGCTGGACGTGCCAGGTGGCGCGATCACGGTGAGCGGTGCGGGCTATGCGCCGGTGGGGCGGCTGACGACCGAGCCGGAGGCCGAGAACGTCGAGCAGTGGCGGGCGGATGCCGAGCGGCTCATCCTGGCCGGAGTGCTGTGCAACGATGCCCGGCTGCACCAGGTCGAGGGCGAGTGGCATGTGGTGGGCGATCCGATGGAGGGCGCGCTGGTGGCGCTGGCGCTCAAGGCGGGGCTGGCGCCGGGGGAGCTGCGCCGAGAGTGGACGCGCCTCGATGCGATTCCTTTCGATGCCCGGCATCGCTTCATGGCCACGCTCGACCGTCATGCGGCGGGCGGCTGCCGGATCTTCGTCAAGGGCGCACCCGATGAGCTGCTGGCGCTGTGCACGGCGCAGGCATCGGGGGAGCAAAGCGTGGCGCTGGACCGTGACGCCTGGGCCGCGCGCATCGCGCAAGCGGCCAGCGAGGGGGAGCGGGTGCTGGGGATCGCTGTCAAGCCGGTGCCGGCGGGGACCCATACGTTGCAGTTCGCCGACCTCGATGAGGGCCTGTGCTTTCTCGGCCTGGTGGGCTTCATCGATCCGCCCCGAGAGGAGGCCATCGCGGCCATCGCCGAGTGTCGCGCCGCCGGCATCGCGGTGAAGATGATCACCGGCGATCACGCCGCGACGGCGGCGGCCATTGCGCGCCAGCTCGGTCTCGGGGAGGCCCCGCACGTGCTGACCGGACGCGAGCTCGACACCATTCCGGACGACGCCCTGCCCGGCAGGGTCGTCGAGACCGCGGTCTTCGCCCGCACCACGCCGGCACACAAGCTGCGCATCGTTCGGGCGCTACAGTCGACCGGCGCCATCGTGGCGATGACCGGGGACGGCGTGAACGACGCGCCCGCCTTGAAGCAGGCGGATGTAGGGATCGGTATGGGCCACAAGGGCACCGACGCGGCCAAGGAGGCCTCGCGCATGGTGCTGCTCGACGACAACTTCGCCTCCATCGTGGCCGCCGTGCACGAGGGAAGGGTGGTCTACGACAACATCCGCAAGGTGGTGGCATGGACGCTGCCGACCAACGGCGGCGAGGTGCTGGCCGTGATCGCCGCCCTCGCGCTCAACGTGGCCATGCCGATGTCCGCCGTCCAGATCCTGTGGATCAATCTCGTCACGGCGGCCACGCTCGGCCTGGCCCTGGCGTTCGAGCCGGCCGAGTCGCAGGTCATGCGTCGCCGGCCCCGTCCCGCCGATCGGGGGCTGCTCACGCCCTTTCTGATATGGCGCGTGGCCTTCGTGTCGCTGCTGTTCATGGCGGCGGCGCTGAGCGTTTTCTTCTACTCCCTGGGCCGGGGCGACGAGCTGGCCATGGCGCGCACGCTGGTGGTCAACGTGATCGTGGTGCTGGAGGTGTGCTACCTCTTCAATGTGCGCTACCTGCACGGGAGTGCGTTTCATTGGCGCGGCGTGCTGGGCACGCCCGCCGTGCTGGCGGCGGTGGCGACCGTCGTCGTGGCGCAGCTCGCCTTCACGTACCTGCCCGTCATGCAGGCCGTCTTCGATACCCGCTCGGTCGCGCTTGCCGATGGCGCCGGAGTGATCGGCATCGGCATGCTCATGATGCTGGTGCTGGAAGTCGAGAAACTGGTGCGCAGGCGTCGGCCGAGTGCTGCGTCATCGTCCTGACGGGGCGGGCCGGGTCGGGCGTTGACGCGAGGCATGAAAAAGGGGCCCGCAGGCCCCTTCCGTTTCTCGGCATGCCGGAGAACGGTTACTGCGCGGTGATGGTGTCGGTGACCAGCTTACCGTCCATCTTGATGGGGCCGTCTTTCTTGGCGCCGAGGGTGTACTCGAACACGCCGGGCTCCATGCCGCCTTCCTCGCTGTGGACCATCAACATCAGGTGGTCGCCGGGCATGACGTCCTCGGTCAGCAGTGCGGTGACGTCCATGTTCTCGCCTTCCTGGAGCGGGGCGTGACCGACCACGGGGCCTGGTTTCATGCTCTCGTCGGTGCGGTGGACCACGAGCCAGCCGTTGCTGTTCGCCGTGACCTTCTCGGCGGACACCGTACCGTCCGCGACAGACTGATCGTCGGCCCAGACTTGTGGATGCATGTCACCGTGCATGTCCGCCTGGGCCAGGGAAGCGCCGGCGAGCAGGGTGGCGGATACGAATGCGCTTGCCATGAATTTGGTCATCATCATTCTCTCCTTGAGTTCCGAGCACGCCCCATCGTTGCGAAGTAGTTGGATGGGCGTGCTTCTAGTTACGAGGAGAGTGCGCACAAGGTTTCACCTCGGCGCGAAAAAAATCACAAGTGTTGCGATGTCGCTTGCCGATCGATGGGGTAGAGATAGCCATGAATCGCCGGGCCCGTCGGCTGACCGGTGGGTGAACCGCCCGGGGGCTCGATGCTGATGCCGAAGGTGGCCTGCTTGAGCAGATCGGAGTCGTAGTCGCTCAGGGCGTCGGCCGGCAGGCTCAAGTCGTCGTTCAACACGCCCACCGAGCGGGGCTTGGGTCCCAGCGAGTCGGCCTTGATCCATAGCTGGTAGGAGCGGTCCGGCAGTGGTTTAGCCGTCACCGGACGTACGTTGAGTCGGCGATTGTCGAGATTGACGGAGAGCATGAACGCCGGCTGCTGGTCGTCCTGTGAGAAGACGGCCACGAAGGGTGGTTCGTCCGGCGACTCGCCGAGTGGCGAGAGCAGAATCACCGCCAGCACCAGCGCTGCGGCCGTCGCCAGGGCGGTGCTCCCGCGCCAGAATCCCAGGCGGCGGCGCAGTGCGATCAACTGCGCCGTACCGTTGGCGTCGGTGTCCGGCGTAGGTTTTGTTCGAACAGGCGTCTCGAGCTCGTCGATGCGACGCTCGATCCTGGCCAGCAGGTCCGGCCCCGGGGAGACCGTGCGGACCTCGTCACCGAGTGGGGCGAGGCGCGCCTCCCAGGCGAGAATGCGCGCCTCCAGGTCGGCGTCGTGCTCCCGCCGTTGCGCCACCTCGGCGCGTTCGTCTGCCTCGAGGGTACCTAGCACGTACTCGGCAGCCAGCATGTCGATATCGTCGCGATCGGTCATGGTGCCAGGCACCCCTTGAGTTGCTTCAAGGCCCGGTGGAGCCAGGTCTTGACGGTATTCACCGGCTGTTCGAAATGCACCGCCAAGTCGGCGCGTGACCAGCCATCCAGGTATGCGCGGCGCACCATGTCCCGGCGGTCGGCCTCGAGCGCTTCCAGGCAGGCGTACAGCCGTTGGGCATCCTGCTCGTGTTCTAGGTGCTCGCGGGCACTGGGCGTGTCGGCGGCCATGTGCGACAGCGTCTCTTCCGACTCGTGTGGCGCTCGGGGCTGGCGGCGTAGCTCGTCGATGGCGGCATGGCGGGCGATGGCCACCATCCAGGCAATCGGCGAGGCGCGCTCGGCTTCGAATTGTGTCGATTTCTGCCAGATCGTGACATAGGCCTCCTGGACGACGTCGTCCGTCCGCCCGTATTCCTTCAAGATACGTAGCACCGTGCCGTAGAGTTTCGCCGAAGTGGCCTCGTAGAGTTGGGCGAAGGCCTGACGGTCACGCTGGGTCACACGCCGGAGCAGGTCGTGCAGGCGGTCTCCGGAGGCGGAGGGCGCGGACGCGTTGTCGTCTTGCGGGGTCGCGGAGACCCTGGAGGCATCGGACATACCACCTTCCCCGTCGTCGTTGTTGGGCATGCTGCCAGCGGCGCGTCTTGCATCAGCGCCAACGCGGGGCAGTTTGCAAAACCCCCGGGGCCATTACAAGCAGAGCATGTACGCCTATTGCTCGCGGCGGTGTAGGCCCAGGGCCACAACCGAACGTCCCTGGCGGAACGGGAGCGCCTCGCGCGTTGCCTTAAAGTCCGCGCTCGTGACGCCGATAGGTTAGGCACGGGGCATCGGTTCCATGCCTCTTCCCGTTCGAATCCTATCCCAAACGAGATCGTTTCCATGTTGTCTTGCTTGCCCATGTGCTACCACGTGGTGGGCGGTGCCGTATCGGCGTCGTTGCCTTTTGCATGTTTCCCCAACGAGCCGTCACGGCGGGAGGTGTGAGCATGCAATTCAAGTCTATTCGTACCCTGGTTGCGACGCTGGTCGGGGCCTGCATCGTGGTGCTGGTGGTGGCCTTGGTCGGCTATGCGACCTTTGCCAACTCCCGGTCGGCAGCGTTCGTCGAGAAACAGACTCGAGAGTTGCTCGAGGAAAACATCGAACAGCGTCTGGATGCCGTGGCCTCGACTCAGGCCGAGCGGATCAAGGCCCGCCTGAGTCAGGCGCTGAGCCAGGCACGCAATCTGGCCTCGCTCAACGAGCTGATGGGCGCAGAGCGAGGCGTCTCGATGTCCCGCGAGGAACTGTCGAACGTGATTCGCGATACCGTGGCGGAGAACCCCGACCTGCTGGATGCCTTCATCGGCTGGGAGCCCGACGCCTTCGGCGATGACAGCAACTACGTGGGGCGTGAAGACGAGGGCTATGGCCCCAATGGTCGCTTCATGCCGTGGTGGTATCGCACCGAGGATGGCGATATCGAGGTGCTGCCCCTCGGCGAGACCATGGAAAGCGAGACGCTTCAGGACAGCGGCGTGCGCGAGGGTGAATACTATCTGTGCCCACGCGAGACCCAGAAGCCCTGCGTCATCGACCCCGCGCCGTACGATTACAACGGCAAGACCTTGATGGTGACCTCGTTCAATGTGCCGGTAATGGTCGATGGCGAGTTCCGAGGCAGCGCCGGGGTCGATCTGTCGGTGGATTTCATCCAGACCTTGTTGAACGAGGCCAACCGGACGCTCTTTGAAGGTGCCGGAGAAATGGCGCTGATCGCGCCACGCGGTGGCGTGACCGCCTATACCGGGCATCCCGAAGCAGCGGGGAAACAGGCCGAGGCTGTCTTCGCCGAGGCGGTTCAGGCGCGGTTGAAGCGCGCGGGCACGGGCGATCCAGTGCGCGACGCTTCGGGCGAGATGATCGAGCTGTATTGGCCGTTCCGCCTGATGGAAGACAGCAAGCCGTGGACAGTGATGATTCGCCTGCCGGCCGATGTGGTCATGGCGGGGGCCGATAACCTTCAGGCGGCTCTCGAGGAGCAGCGTCAGGCCGATATGGTGGGCATGATCGTGGTCGGTGCGGTGATTGCGGCGTTGGGCCTGGTGGTGAGCTGGTTGCTGGGCGGCAGCTTGTCGCGACCGTTGCGCCAGTTGGCCGGACGCATGCGCGATATCGCGTCCGGTGGCGGTGATCTGACCCAACGCTTGCCGGTGCGTGGACGTAATGAGATCGCCGAGCTGGCGACACAGTTCAATGCTTTCGCCGACAAGATGAATGATGTGCTGTTGGATGTCCGCGATAGCAGCGACTCGGTCCGCGTGGCGTCCTCGGAGATCGCCTCGGCGAGCCAGGATCTCGCCAGTCGCACGGATACCACCGCTTCCAGCCTGCAGGAAACCTCGGCCTCGATGGAGGAGTTGACCAGTACCGTCTCGCATACCGCAGACTCGGCGAGTCAGGCCAGCGGCCTGGCCGAAGCGGCCAGTCAGTCGGCGACACGCGGTGGCGAGGTCGTCGGGGACGTGGTCAAGACCATGGACGAGATCGAGACCGCCACGCAGCAAGTCGCCGAGATCGTCACCACCATGGATGGCATCGCCTTCCAGACCAACCTGCTGGCCTTGAATGCCTCCGTGGAGGCGGCGCGTGCCGGCGAGGAAGGGCGTGGCTTCGCGGTGGTCGCCAGCGAGGTGCGCCAACTCGCCACGCGCAGTGCCGAAGCGGCCCGCGAGATCAAGTCGCTGATCGACAATGCCTCGAGCAAGACCCACAGCGGCGCCGAACTGGCGCGCAGCGCAGGCACGGCGATGAACGAGATCGTCGAGGGCGTGGCACGCGTCACGGACGTGCTCAACGAGATCAGCGCCGCGACCAGCGAACAGCGCGACGGCATCAGCCAGGTCAACGTGGCGGTGACCGACCTTGACAACATGACACAGCAAAACGCTGCCATGGTCGAGGAAAGCGCCACCGCTGCCGCCGAGCTCAAGGGTCAGTCGGAACGTCTCGCCGAGACGGTGGGGGCCTTCACACTGCGCGAGCGTGGCCAGAACACGAGCGAACCTGCCGCCTTGCCGAGTGCCTCCCACACGAGCTGATGCGTCACGGCAATGTGCCATGACGAGAAGCCGCCGGTATCAACCGGCGGCTTTTTCATTTTGCAGGGAGGGGCGACTTGCTGGGGGGTTGAGTGTCAGAAATATCATGCATGAGTGCCGCACCGTCGTCTGGCATTTGAAACCTGAGCTTAAAGGGTCTGCCAGGGGGAGGCCGGCACTTCTGCGAGGACCTCGTCGATGATCGTCAATGCTTGCGCTAGCGATTGGCTGTCGACGGGTGGCCCTAGGCACAGTCGCAGCGCTTGCGGCGCTGGTTCGCTTCCCATGCAGAATGGTTCTGGGGTGGAGACCTTGACGCCGCGTCGCGCCAGCAGGATTTGCAACTCACTGCTGCGCCGCCCTGACGGGAGTGGCAGCCATACTATCGACGAGCCCTCGTGGCTGAGCGGTCCATAGGCGGCCAGGCGCTTCAGCGCCAGTTCGCGGCGGGCGGCAAGCTCACCGATCTGCCAGTGCAATAGTTCTCGGCTGCCGGGATCCTCCATCCAATGACAGGCCGCCTCTACCATCAGTGGCGGTGTCATCCAGCTCTGGGCGCGGATCGCCGCCCCCAGGCGTTCCAGGAGGCGTTCTGGCACTGTAAGACTGCCGATGCGTAGCCCGCCGGCCAACACCTTGGAGGTGCTGAAGATGTGCAAGGTGCGCTCTGGCGCTAGCGTGACGAGTGGCGTGCCACGATTGGCCTCTGGCAGATACTGCACGGCGTCTTCGATCAGCCAGATGTCGTGCTCGCGGGCTAGGGTCACCAGCTGCTTGCGGCGTGTCTCATCGAGCTGGGCGCCTGTCGGGTTGTTGATATCCGGGGTGGTGTAGAGCACACGCGGTGGTTGCCGAGCGCACAGCCGGGCCAGGGCATCGACATCTAGACCGTTGGCGTCCATTGGCACTGCCATCAGGCGTAGATGGGCCTGTTGGGCGGCGCAGATGAACCCGGGGTAGGTGAGGGTGTCACTCGCGACCAGGTCGCCTGGCTGAGAGAGCGTTTGCAGTGCGAGCTGGATGCCGTGCTGGCCTCCCTGCGTAATCACCAGGCGGCTTGGATCGTCGGGGAAGCCAAGGCTGCCTTGCCAGGTGGCGATTCGCGCCCGTTGAGTCTCGTTGCCGGCCTCGGGCTGATATTCCGTGGCGGCCTGGAGGGCATCGGGCGAGACGGTGATGTGCTCGAGCGCGCGTTGCAGGCCCTGGGCTCTTGACGGGTGGGGTGGCGGCAGACTCATGCCCATGTCGATCATACCCCGGTCGAGAGGCTGGCCGGCGCGAAAGTTGGTAGGTGCTTCCTCGATCGACCGGCGCACATAGGTGCCGCTTCCAACTCGTGAGTCGACCCAACCCTGATGATGCGCCGTGGCGTAGGCGCGGGTAATGGTGCCGATGGTGACGCCCAGGCGATCGGCTAGCTGGCGTTGGGGCGGTAGCTTATCGCCGGGGGCGAGCTCGCCAAGTTCGATTCCCTTGGCGATGGCCTCGGCGATACGCCGGTAGCGTGGGCCGCCTTCAGGCAGCTCGGGTGTCCAAATTGTCATGGTGACAATAAAACCTTTGACGCCTTTATTGTACTCATTATGCTCAATATAGTTGGTAAATTGAAACCATGAATTCTAAATTGTAGGGGTACAATTAAGATGGAGACCTTGGCCGCTCTTGGGCCCGCCGCCCTGTTCATGATTTCCATGAGCATCACGCCAGGCCCCAATAACGTGATGCTTACTGCCTCCGGGGCCAATTACGGCTTCCGACGTACCCTGCCGCATCTGTTAGGCATCCTGGGCGGTTGCTTCCTGTTGTTTTCGGGCGTGGCGTTAGGCTTGGGGATGATCTTCGAGCGCTTTCCATTGGTACAGACGTCGCTACGGGTGATCGGCAGCCTCTATTTGCTGTACCTCGCCTGGGGGATTGCCACGGCGCCGCCACCCCGCCTCGGTGATATCCAGGGGCGGCCGCTTAGTTTCTGGCAGGCGGCGGCATTCCAGTTCGCTAATCCCAAGGCCTGGGTCATGGGCTTGACGCTAATGGCGAGCTTTTTGCCCGAGGATGGCAATACCATGGTCAATGCGTTCGCACTGGCGGGAGCGGCCGAACTCGTGGCCTTTCCTTGTATCGCGCTATGGGCGGGGTTTGGCATGGCCATTGGTCGCTGGCTCAAGGGACCGCGTGCCTGGAGAGTGTTCAATGGGACCATGGGGGCGCTCACCGCCGCCTGTGTGATCTTTATCCTCGGCTGAGACTAGGCGAATACGCTAAAGCGCGTCGTACGACTGCGTCGATGCAAGGCATCGCACGCGGCGCAACTTTGAACTAAAGTTGTATAGGCAAGTCGTGAGTTATCAGCAACACGCGAGACCAAGCGAGTGGAGGTCACGAGATGATTACCAAGGATGATGTGGAATTGGCGCGGCATGCGCCGTGGTTGGAAACCCCGCGCGTCGACGATACTAGCCCTGAAAACAGTGCACTGTTCACGATCGGGACCATCATCGAGGCGCAGGTGCGCGAGGCGTCGCGTCCGCTGCGTGACGTCGTCGACGAAATGGTACGTCGCTTCTCGCCCTGGGGGCTTGATTCGCGCCTGGCGGAAACGGCCTATCGCTACGTGCATTGCTGGGGTTGAGGTGATCAAGGCATGTCGCTGCGACGATAAACGTTGCGTTGCGGCATGCCTCGCCCCACAATGCGCCGCAGCGGAAGGGGAGTATTCCCGAAGCGGGTCGCACGACCTGTTCTTTGTGTTGTCATCGTCAGCACGGGCGCAACGCCCCGGTGACAGCGGCTCGGCACTCATGTCGAGCGGGAGAGACCTTCGGCAACGCTGACCGTTGACCGGAGGTAGACCTATGCACGTCCCCTTGTGGGTATGGCTGGCCACTGTGGCTGGCTTCACTGCGCTGTTCGTTTTCGATTTTTTCTCTCATGTCCGCAAACCGCACGAGCCGAGTTTCAAGGAATCGGCGGCTTGGACGTGTGTGTATATTGCCTTGGCCATGGTGTTCGGGGTAGGGCTGTGGCTGGTTTGGGGGCCGCAGCGCGGCGCCGAGTACTTCGCCGGCTTCATCACCGAGAAGAGCTTGTCGGTGGATAATCTGTTCGTGTTCGTGATCATCATGAGCAAGTTTGCGGTGCCGCGTATCCATCAGCAGAAAGCGCTTCTGATCGGGATTGTCATCGCCTTGATCATGCGCGGCGTCTTCATCGCTGTGGGCGCAGCGGCGATCCATCAGTTCAGTTGGGTGTTCTATATCTTCGGTGCCTTCCTGCTTTGGACGGCCTACAAGCTGGCCAAGGAAAGCTTCGAGGACCATGATGCAGAAGAGGAATACCGCCCCAATCTAGCGGTACGCCTGGCGCAGCGCTGGCTGCCTGTCACCAATGAATATCACGGCAAGAAGTTGCTGGCGAAAGTCGACGGCAAGCGTGTGGTGACGCCACTTTTCATGGTGATCGTGGCGCTGGGCTTTACCGATCTTTTGTTTGCGCTGGACTCCATTCCCGCCATCTATGGGCTGACGCGTGAGCCCTATATCGTCTTTACGGCGAACGCTTTCGCGTTGCTGGGATTGCTGCAGCTTTACTTCCTGCTGGGCGGCTTGTTGTCACGTCTGGTCTACCTGGGACTGGGGCTGTCGGTGATCCTGGGCTTCATCGGCGTCAAGCTGGTGCTCGAGGCGTTGCATGAGAATACGCTGCCGTTCATCAACGGTGGCCATCCCATCGAGTCGATTCCCGAGATTCCCATCTGGCTGTCGATGACCATCATCGTCGGCGCGCTGGTGGTTACCAGCGTGGCGAGCTGGATCAAGGATCGCCGCGACCGGGCCCGTGCCTGATCGCATGATGGCAAGATAAGTGCCGCGTTAGCTGGTGTCGGCCGTTGCGCCGTAAAGCCGGTGCAGCAAGCCGCGAAGTTTGGCCATCGAGCGCGCGGGCGTGTCGCGGGGCGGGTGCATACCGCGCTGGAAGCCATGCGCCAGGAAGGGGGCGATCAGCGCAGGGTCGCCACTGATGACGTGAACCGGCACCTCCTTGCTGGGCGTAAAGCCCAGCATGCCTGGCGCGGCCTGATGATCGCCAAGCAGAATCAGTAGGGTGTCGTCGTCCACGAAACGCGTGGCGTACTCGCCGGCGACCGCCAGTGAATATGCCAGTGCCGGGCCATAGCGTTGACGCATGCCGGCGTTGTCCCCCCAGAGTTCGTAAAAGTTGCTGCCGTCGCCTTCCCAGCGCGCGAACGCCTTGCCGTCGTCGAGTTCGTCCCAAGGCAGCGGTTCGATCACCGGCACCCAGGGTGCATGGCTGCTGATCAGGGCCAATTCGGCGAATACTGGCTCAGGGTGCGTGTTTCGCACCTGGCGCAGGCGGTGCCAGACGAACTGATCGGGAATCGTGACCCAGCCCAGGCGCGGCCCGCGATAGTCGAGCCGTGAATCGTCGTGAATCTCGTCGTAGCCGAGTCGCCGCCCTGCGGGCCAATCCCGATAGATTGCCGGCATCATGGCGACGCTGGTGTGTCCGGTGTTTTCGAAGTCGTTGATCAAGGTGGCTCGAGGACTTTCGAGGAAGAGGTCGTAGCGCAGTGTGGAGTCGATCCACAACCCGCTGAGCACACTGGCATGCGCCAGGCGTGACTGTCCGCCAAGCGTAGGCGACACGAGCCGGCCGCTGGCCACGCTGAGCCCGGCTTGCGCGAAGGCCTCGGTCATGGCATCGAGCCGGGCGTTCACCGGCCCGGCGAAGGGCTCATGGTCGAGCGCGGCCATGCCGTAGGACTCCACGAACGCCAGGATGACATCGCGGCCCTCGAGTCCGGGCAAGGGCTGCCCCTCGGGGGCGTCCAGCGGGGTCTTGCGCTGTGCCAGCCGTGCGTCGAAATCGCGCACCGCGACATGCGTTGCATAGGCACGCGAGGCTTGCCCGGCGAGGAGGCTGACGCCGGGCGTGCCGAGCCATGCCATGTGCCGCGTGAGGCCGAGCTGTAGCGCGCCTAGGCTCAAGATGAGCATACATATGACCCCGGTGCGTGCTGTTGCACGGCGTGGGCGTGGCAGGGTGGCAAGCAGGTGGGCGAGGCTGCAGCCGAGGGCGAGCAAGATGACAAGCGTTGCCGTCACCAGCACGAGGCTGAGTGTCATGCCCAAGTTGTCACGCAAGAGCTCCAGGAAGATCGGCAGTTGCGCGGGGTCGAGGTAGGGATTGAACAGCCGACCGCGAATTTCCTGGGTGACCGTGTCGCCTAATGCGCCGAGCAAGGCGATGGCGATGAGAGTGCCGCCTACGTGGCCCAGCCAGCGTCGGCTGCGGTGGCGTGGCCACAGGCTCAGCATGGCAATCAGTATCACGCCCTCCACGGCCAGCCATGGCATGTCGGCGATACCGAGGCGGGGGACCGCCGTGGCGATCAGTGCGAGGTTGACGAGTAACAGTGTCAGCCACCAGCGAACCATGGGCTTTCCTTGTCCGTATAGATCAAAAAGTATCTAAGGCCATTCCCACAAATAACTTCCTGGAATATTCGTGATTCGTCACAATGCGGGCATCGTATCTCTTGTTAGGACACTGGTGGTATGCCGTTCGATGCTTGGTTGACGTTGGCCACTGTGGCGGCGTCTTTTCTGTTGATGGCGACGAGTCGCCTCGGCCCCGATGTCATTCTCATGGGCGCGGTGATCGCGCTGTTCGGTGCTGGCGTCATCAACGCCGACGAGGCCTTGGCCGGCTTTTCCAACACCGGGCTATTCACCGTGGCCTTCATGTACATCCTCGTGGCCAGCATACGCGAGACGGGCGGGGTCGACCTGCTGATCCGCTATGTGTTGGGGCGTCCGCGTCGTGAGCTAGGGGCCCAGGCGCGTTTGCTACTGCCTGTGGCGGCGACCAGCGCTTTTCTCAACAATACGCCGGTGGTGGCGACATTTCTGCCGGCGGTGCTGAGCTGGAGTCGGCGACTGCGCTTGCCGGCACATCGTTTGTTGATGCCGCTGAGTTTCGCCTCGATTCTGGGCGGCACTTGTTCGCTGCTCGGTACCAGCACCAATCTGGTGGTCGATGGACTGCTGCGCGAGCGTTATCCCGAGCGGGCCCTGCATTTGTTCGATATCGCTTGGGTTGGGGTGCCCGTGGCTTTGGTGGGGCTGGCCTATCTAATGCTGGTAGGCCGCTGGTTGTTGCCCAAGCGCCGTACTGCGGCGGATGTGTTCGAGAATCCGCGCGAGTACACCATCGAGATGCAGGTCGACCCACAGGGGCCGATCGTCGACAAGAGCGTCGAAGAGGCCGGGCTTCGCCATCTGGACGGTTTGTTCTTGGTCGAGATCGAGCGCGAGGGCAACGTCGTCTCGGTGGTCGGGCGTGGCGAGCGTCTCAAGCCCAACGATCGGCTGGTATTCGCCGGGACTACGGAAGCGGCGGTGGAGCTGCAGCAGATTCGCGGCCTGCGACCCACCGGGCAGGGGCCATCGAGCCTCAAGAAATCCTTCGCCGAGCGGCGCTTGGTCGAGGCGGTAGTTTCAGAGCAATGCCAGTTTTTGGGGCGACGTCTGCGCGAGGGGCATTTTCGTACCTTCTACGGTGCTTCGGTGCTGGCGGTTTGTCGCCATGGCGAGCGGGTATCCGGCAATCTGGGGCAGATCCAGCTACAGCCGGCGGACGTGCTGCTCATGGAGGTCCGCCCGGCGTTCATCGAACGCCATCGCCAGTCGCGAGATTTCCTGCTGATCAGCGAGCTCAACGGCCAGGCGCGCCCGCACCACGAGCGCGCTTGGGTGGCGTGGTCGATCATGCTGGGCGTGGTCGCCCTGGCGGCGTTCGGCGTATTGAGCCTGCTCAAGGCGGCGATGCTCGGCGCCGCTTTGGCGCTGGTGACAGGCTGCTGCACGATTAGCGCCGCGCGGCGGGGGCTGGATACGCAGGTGCTGCTGACCATTGCTGCCGCGTTCGGCCTGGGGGCGGCGATGGAAAGCTCCGGCGCCGCCTCGGCCCTGGCCCAGGGCGCCCTGGCGTTGGCCGACGGCAATCCGTATTTGTTGCTGATCGGTACTTATCTGGTGGTGGCGCTGCTCACCGAAATCGTCACTAACAATGCAGCGGCGGTGATCAGCTTCCCGATCGTCACCGGTGCCGCGCAGCAACTGGGTGTAGATATCATGCCGTTCGTGATTGCGGTGATGTTCGCCGCCTCGGCGAGTTTTCTGACCCCCATCGGCTATCAGACCAACTTGATGGTCTATGGGCCCGGCGGGTATCGCTTCAGCGATTATCTGCGCGTGGGCGGTGGGCTGAGTGTATTGGTGGGCGGGGTGACGCTGGCGTTGATTCCGCTGTTCTGGCCGTTCTAGGTGATGTTCAGACGAGGCCTAGGCCGCGATGGCTAAACATCGTCGCGGCATGGACAGCGCTGTGCGTTTTGCACATCCTGTGTATTTTGATCCGCGCAAACCTTTTCAAGGAGCCGAGCCGATGGCCGATTCTTCGCCACTGATCATCGAACCCCACCAACGCACCGCCGATGCCACGGTGATTCTGCTGCATGGGTTGGGCGCCGACGGTCACGATTTCGAGCCGCTGGTGCCGGCGCTACCACTGGAAGACTCGCTGGCGGTGCGCTTCATCCTGCCGCATGCGCCGCGTTTGGCGGTGACGGTCAACGGTGGCATGGAAATGCCGGCGTGGTATGACATCCTCGACATGAACCTGGGCCGGCGCATCGACGAGGCCCAGCTCAAGGCGTCGGCGGATAGGGTACAGGCGCTGATCGATGCCGAGATCGCCAAGGGGATCGACAGCAGCCGCATCGCCATTGCCGGGTTCTCACAGGGCGGCGCGGTGGCCTATCACGCGGCGTTGACCTATCCCCAGCCGCTGGCGGGCCTGCTGGCGCTGTCGACTTACTTCGCGACGGCTGAGTCGATCCAGCCCAGCGAAGCCAATCGCGCACTGCCCATCGAGGTGCACCACGGTAGCTTCGACCCGGTGGTGCCTGAAACCTTGGGCCATGAGGGCGCCGAGCGGGCCGAGGCGCTTGGCTATGCGGTGAACTACCGTACTTACCCCATGCAGCATGCGCTGTGTCCCGAACAGATTGGTGACATTGGCCATTGGCTGAACGCGCGGCTAGGCGTAGAGAGGGCGTGATGCAGACCATGGAAGAACCTGAGCCCGGCGACGGCGTACGTCTGTCCACGCCTGCCGCGAAGCGCAATCGTGACCCCATTCTGGCGCTGCTGCGCGAGGTGTTGCCCGACTCGGGACGCGTACTCGAGATCGCTAGCGGCAGCGGCGAGCATGCGGTGTATTTTGCTCAACATTTGCCGACGCTCGTCTGGCAGCCCAGCGACCCGAGCGAGCGGGCGCGGCGTTCCATCGCCGCCTGGCAGCGTCACGCGGCGCTTGCCAACCTGCACTTGCCTTTGGCGCTGGACGTGACCCAGCCTTGGCCCGATGACGCCGGCTATCCGTCCGCCATGCTGTGCATCAACATGCTGCATATTTCGCCATGGGCGGCGACCCAGGCGCTGTTGCGCGAGGCAGGGCAGCGCTTGCCTGAAAATGGCGTGCTGGTTGTCTATGGCCCCTTCATGCGCGATGGCGAACACACCGCCGCGAGCAATGCAGCCTTCGATGCCGACCTGCGCCAGCGCGACCCCGCCTGGGGTATTCGTGCGCTGGAAGATGTCGAGGCCGAGGCTCGGCTAAACGGGCTTGCGTTGCAGCGTGTCGATGAACTGCCGGCGAACAACCTGGGCGCGGTCTTTCTGCGGCGCTAACGTGGGTTGGAAAGTGCCTGCGCTTGATTTCTCCGCCATGACCCCAAACACTGTAGACAGGCCATGGATAGATAGACACATGGATCGCGAGGGTCGCGGCGCGGCGCTCGTTCCGCCACTGCAGGCTCATGGAGGACAGGCGATGAACGAAGATTTTTCCGTCGAGTTGCGTTTGCCCAAGGGGTGCCCGAATTGCGGCAGTCACAAGGTGACGGTTTCCCAAGCACAACAACCCGACGATATCGTGTTCTGCAGCTCGTGCAATACCGAGATCTGCGATTACCAGACCGCCAAGAAGATGCTCGACGAGATGCCGCGCAGCGAGAATGAGCAGCTCATCGAGGACGTGGTCAACAACCGCAAACCGTCCTCTACCGAGGAGTAACTCCACCCTCAGGCTGACGATGCCTTGCACCTTTGCTTCCGCATGACACCAGCGCCCCGGCCTTGTGGTCGGGGCGCGCTACGTCGAGAGGGTTGAAAGGGACTTTACGTCAGCGAAGCGTTGTCAGAGCAGTTCCTCGGCGGCGAGGGCGAGGCGTGAGCGTTCGACGCTTTTCAGCGTCACGTGGCCGGCATGCGGCCAGTCGCGGAAGCGTTCCACGGCGTAGGCCATGCCGCAGGTGTTGGCGGTGAGATAGGGTGTGTCGATCTGCCCGACGTTGCCCAGCAGTACCAACTTGGTATTGCGCCCCGCCCGTGTGATCAGTGCCTTGAGTTGCTTGGGCGTGAAATTCTGTGCCTCGTCGATGATCAGGAAAGTATCGCTCAAGGTGCGTCCGCGCATGAAGCTCGGTGAGCGGATTTGAACGCGGGAGCCGATCAACTGGCGGGTGGCGCCGTCGCTCCAGCTTGAGCTGCCGTGTTGTTCGTCACGTAGCAGGTTGTCCATGTTGTCGTGGAAGGCCCCCATCCAGGGCGACATCTTTTCTTCTTCGGTGCCGGGGAGGAAGCCGATGTTCTCGCCCATGGGAATCGGTGCGCGGGTGAAGACGATACGCTCGAAGCGTTTGGTGTCGAGGGTTTGCTGGAAGGCCGCTGCCAGTGTCATGTAGGTCTTGCCGGTCCCGGCGTTGCCGGCGATGGTGACCAGGTCGATTTCGGGGTCCATCAGCAGGTTGAGGGTGAAGTTCTGGCGGCTGTCGTGGGCGTGCACGCCCCACACGCCGTCGTGATGGCGGTAGTTGGTCAGCAGTTGCAGCGTGGCGCGGTGCGGCGCTAGCGAGCGTACGATGGCCTCGAAATCGGCGCCATTATCGCTGTCCGAGACCAACATGCCGACGTGCCAGTCCTTGGGTAGCTCGCCGGCGAGGTGGTAGAAGGTGCCGTCTTCCGTGCGCTCGACATCGACCTCGACGTCAAGCCGGTCCCACAGTCCTCGGCCTTCCTCACCAGCCTCGGCATAGACCTTGGCGCCTTCGATCATGGCATCGAGGTCGTCGAAGGCACGGTCGTTGAGGTAATCCTCCACCGGAACGTTCAGCGCCGCCGCCTTGACGCGCAGGTTGATGTCCTTGGTGACCAGGATCACCGACGCGTCGGGACGCTCGTCACGTAGCCGGCAGGTCTCGGCAAGCAGGCGGTTATCGGGGGAATCGACCAACGGGTCGAGCGTCTTGAGGTCGGTGTAACACAGAAAACGCAGGCGGCCGCTGGGGCCGTGACTTACGGGTAGCGGAATGCCCTCTTGAATCTGCTCAGGGGTAAAACGGGAGGTCAGGTCGGACAAGGTACGGCTGATTTGCCGCGCGGTCTGGGCGATTTCACGAATCCCATTCTTGTGCTTGTCGAGTTCCTCCAGCACGGTCATGGGAATGACGACATCGTGTTCCTCGAAGTGGTATAGCGCTGCGGGATCGTGGATCAGGACGTTGGTATCCAGCACATAGAGCCGGGTCGCTTTCTTGTCGAGTCTCACCATCGGGGGAAGCACTCCTTGGTTAACGGCTTCTCCGACCCTGGCAGGATGATGTTGCGCCCATGTGGCGCCCGACTCACCCTGGCAGCGTCGCCTGCTAAACAGTCCGGTCAAGGTGGGGTGTCGGGCATTCTCCTTTCGCATGTCACATGACTTAAGCATGGCCGAGCGACCAAAAATTGCAATTTTTGGTCGCTGTTAGTTTTCTTGCGAAACCTGATAACACTGCAGCCGATTCTATTTATTTCGCGGATCGGCGACATATTGCCGCCAGGCATGTTCTTCACGGAAACCGAGCACGTCGTGGATCTTGCGGTTCGAGTACAGCGCCTCGTGTTCGCCCAGTTCGCGGTGCACGGGCACCTCGGGATAGAAGCGTTCGATGATCTCCCGCGTGGTTAGATTGACGGAGTTATCGTCGTTGCCGGCGTTGAATATCTGATAGCCGAGGCCGTCGGTTGCCAGGCAACGATCGACGATCTGGCCGAGATCACGGGCATCGATGTAGCAGAAGATATTGCGCCGCCGCAGCGCCGGGTCGGCAAAGTAAGCGGGGAAGTTCGCCGCGTATTCGTGGGGCTCGATGACGTTGCCGATCCGCAGCCCGTAGATGTCGAAGCCCGAGCGCTTCTGAAACGCCTGTGCGGTGCGTTCGTTGACGACCTTGGACATGCCGTAGCTGTCCATCGGCTCGGTCGGGTGCTCCTCGTCCACCGGTAACGCCTGCGGCTGGACGACACCGTCCGCAAAACAGATGCCATAGGTGGTCTCGGACGAGGCGAAAACGATCTTGCGAATGCCCAGCTTTACCGCGGCTTCAATGACGTTATAGGTGCCCATCGTATTGACACGGAACGTCTCGTTGTCCGGCTTGATGAGAATGCGTGGTATCGCAGCGAAATGCACGACGGCATCGAAGTGCGGCACACCGGTGCCTGGCTCGAGTTCGTCGAAGTCGGCATAGCTGCTCAACGCGTTGAACATCTGGCCGCTGTCGGTGACGTCGGCGATGATGTTATCGACACCGGGATAGTCCAATGGCGTCAGGTCGACGTTGACGACCCGGTGCCCACGTTCCAGCAGATAGGGCACGACATGTCGGCCTGCCTTGCCGCTACCGCCGGTAAACAGAATACGTTGGGTCATATCGCTCCTCCTCGAGATCGGATCAATATGCACTGTACTGCATGGCAGGTGGAAATTAGTAGGTGGGAATTAGTCGGTGGAGCGGCGCGTAAGGTATCGCGCCGCTTCAGATAGCGGAGGAATATGGTACGACTCAGGCAACCGACTAAACGAGGTCGCGCGGAATCTCCTCATCCCAGCTCTTGGCGAAGACTCGGCTGTCGTTTTCGTAGGCATCCAGTGTGGCACGCAACCGAAAGCTTTCCGCAGTGGAGGTCATCAAGGTGCGGGTCACGCTGCGCACCATCCAATCACCACGTCGGAAACAACGCTCCCACTGCGTCCAACCGCTGATGCTGTCGTAGTTGCCGTAGGCGTAGGTGTAGCGTTCGGTGATGCGCACCGAGAGTTCAAGATCGATATCGTCGAGTCGGAAGGTGCCCTCGTCGTTGATGACTTCGAGTGTGGTCTGGTCGTTGGCGAGATCGCGTATCACGCGCCACGTTTCCTGACTGGGCTGTATCAGCGTCTTGGCGAGCGGCGGGGCGGCCTCGGGTGGCGCAAATTCGGGCAACGCCGCTTCTTCTTGGGGCTGAGGCGAACGACACGGCAATAGCAATCGGCTGCCGGCGGGATGAATCGTCAGCTTGACCGGGGCCGGCGCAGGCCAGGCCAGCGGCCAGTAACTGCTCGAGATCGACAGCCGAATGGCGTTGCCTGCCGGGAACTGCTGGGCGATGTGCTTGAGCAGCACGCGCACGCGATAGCGCGTGCCCGGCTCGAGTGGCTGAGGATGCTCGTCGCTGTCACGGTGGGTCAGGTTGAGCAGGCCATAGGAAATCCGCGTGGCCTTGTCGTCCTCGGCGATGTCGCTGAGGCGTATGGCGACCATCGCCACCGGTTGGTCGGCCTCGATCTCGAGTTCGACCACGGGCTGCCCGCAGATCTCGATGTCCTGGTCGAGTCGCGCTGTCTGGAAGACCAGCGCGCCGCCGTCTTCGTCGCGTTGGTCGTGAGGCAGATCCGGCGGCGCGTTGTAGGAGCACCACTTGCCGGCGAAAAGCCCCACCGATAGCGGTGAGCGTATCGTCAGTGGCGTCTCGTCGTGGCCCTCGGCGAGAGTGGATGCCGTCGTCATCGGCAACAGGTCGTGGCCGCTGGTCAGGCCGAAGGGCTGCATGTCGATGCGTGGCGACGGCCAACTGGGTTCCGACACCCAGCGCCCCGGACGTGTCTCGTAGCGGGCCGAGGGCGGCACCGATTCCTGCATCCACACGCGCAGCATCGGCTCGTCCATGATCCCGGTGTCCTTGCCCTTGAGCCAGTGGTCCCACCAGCGTAGCGATTCCTGCAGAAAACCAATGGCGGGGCCCGGTACGCCGAGATGGGGATACTTGTGCGACCAGGGACCCACGAGGCCCTTGCGCGGCACGTCGAGTCCCGCCAGCAAGCGAAACACGGCATTGCAGTAGCCGTCGGCCCAGCCGCTGACGGCGTAGACGGGGCAGCGGATGCGCGAGAAGTCCTCGCACACCGAACCATGCTTCCAATAGGCGTCACGGCGTTGATGCTGAAGCCATTTGGCAAGCCACAGACCGCTTCCTTCGAGGCGTTCCTGCCACATCTCGCGCCAACGCTCGCCGACGAGCATTGGATCAGGCGGGCAGGTATTGGCATCGAACATGGTCGAGGCCCATGACAAGTTATCGCCGAGCAAACAGCCCCCCATATGGTGGACATCGTCGGCGTAGCGGTCATCGGTCGAGCACAGGGTGATGACCGCCTTGAGCTCGGGGGGTTGCAGTGCCGCGATCTGCAGGCCGTTGAAACCGCCCCAGGAAATGCCGATCATGCCGACATCGCCGGTACACCACGTTTGTTGCCCCAGCCACTTCAGAATTTCGATGCCATCATCGAGTTCCTGTTGCAGGTATTCATCACGCAGCACACCATCCGATTCACCACTGCCGCGAATATCGACGCGGATGCCGGCGTAGCCATGCCCGGCCCAATAAGCGTGCGACTGGGCATCGCGCATTGCCGTCAGGTCGCGTTTGCGGTAAGGCAGATACTCGAGTATCGCCGGCACGGGCTCGCGTTCGGCATCTAACGGGCGCCAGATACGCACGGCCAGCCGGCAACCATCTGCGAGCGTGATCCAGTCTTCCTCCTCGTGAATCTGGCGGGGAAAGTGGCGGACGATATGCATGCAGTGCTCCCGTGAATGAGGGTTAAGACGGTAAGAGCGCTAGCCGATGATCTCATCGAACTCGAAATGTAGCTGCTCGGCGAGCCGCGCGTAGTTTTCTTCCAGCGCGGTATCGTCGTCCGCACCCATCCATATATAGGCCAAGGCGTAACTGTAGCTATCCTGCTCGGGCAGGGAAGACAGTCGCGTGCCGATCTCGGCCTGCAGTGCGATCACGGTGCCGGGAAACGCTTTCTCCAAGGCATCTATTTCCTCTTCCGTGGGGACGCGGCTAACGGTGGCATCGACGAAGAACACCCGATAGAAGAATTTCGCCGCCACCTTGAACGTCCCTTCGCGATAGGGCATATCGGGCAGTTGGCCCAACGCCAGATCCACCGTTATCTGCTGGTGACTGACCCCGTCGACCTTCTCGAACAGATCGCAATGCGACTGGGCGACACGGGTATTGATCTCCAGAAGCCAGATACGGTCCTGTACCTCGTCCCAGAAATATTCGATGTTGAAGGCCGCATTGTCATAGCCGATGTGCTTCATTATCTGACGAGTGAGTTCCCGCATTTTTTCCTGAATATGATCAGGAAGACGCGACGGGTAGCGATAATAGAAGAAGCTCAATACCTGAGGATAACGAATCGAGTCGACGATGCCGTAAGGAACGACATCGCCCTGGAAGACATACCCTTCCACCGTGCATTGCCAGCCACCGATTATTTCTTCCGCCATGCAATGGCCACCATCGATAGCGCGTACTTCATCGGGTAGTTTGGCGTGGTCCAAAACGAAATTGAAAGGCTCTGAAATCGTTCCGATGTCTTCACAAAGTCGTGAGATGGCCTGTTCGAAATCTTCAGGACTTTCGATGCGAAATCCCAGCCGTGAGCCCGATGATTTGATCGGTTTGACGAAGAAGGGAAAGTAAAGACCCTCTTCGCCTATTTTATGAAGGGCATTAGGATCGAAAGGATCGAACGCTGTGAAACGCGGAATATAGTCGGCAATGACCTCGCGTTGGACACACCGGCTCCAATACTTGTGCTCGCATTTGAGCAGGCTTTCCAGGCTGGTGGAGCGCGTACCGAAACGCTCGCAGAGCAGGGGTAGCATGGTCGACACGGGAAAATCCATGTAGCCAACGATGGCGTCGATCGGGTCATGGAATTCATTCAGCTGCGATTCGGCCCGGGACAGCATGTCTTCGATGGGGAATATTTCCGTGTCGTAGACCTCCGATGGTTCTATCACACCATGGAATCGGTAGTGCTCGGCACCACGCAGATGTTCCAGGCGTTTCCGGTTGAGTGCATCCAACCCGACAACGAACACGTTCCTATCGCTCATAATCGCCTCCTGGCGCACGCTTGGCTGCTGGTGTCCTTTTAGCCGAAGCGCAATGGTTCGTACCGCTCTTGGTTGTCCTGCCCTTTTAGGCTGGGAATGGGAAGTGCCAATGTTTGAAGAATAGCGCGTTGTGGCGAACGCGCTGGACCAATATAGGTATAAACGGAAATCTCATTGTTTTACGGGAACAGAATGGTCCGGGCAGGAGGGTGGTCATTAATCTGGCGGGGATGAGGGAAGGCTGTTATAAGTGAAGAATCGGGTTCGATTGTCACGCGATACGACATTACCTGTAGAAGAGGTGATGGTTCAGCATTTCCTTAAGAGCGTCGCTAGGCGGCGAGAGGAATATGACGTCACGACCCCCTGCCGTATGCGGTCACATCGTAGCCATTGGCGGTGCCGAGGACAAAACCTCCGAGCTCGCCATTCTCAAGCGTGTCTTCGAGCTGGCGCCCGAGGACAGTCGCGAAGTGGCCGTTATTGCTACGGCGAGCAGTATTCCCGAGCAGCTGTTGCCCAGCTATGAAGCCGCCTTCAAGCGGTTGGGCGCGAGCCAGGTCCATGCGCTGGATATCCAGGATCGCCAGCAAGCCGCCGATGCCGATAATGTGCGTTTGATCCAGCGCAGCGGGGTGATCTTCTTCACCGGGGGTGACCAGCTACGCCTGACGACTGTGTTGGGAGGCTCCGCCACGCTGCGTGCCATCCGTGAGCGTTTGCGGGCAGGCGCCGTGGTAGCAGGCACCAGTGCGGGCGCGGCGGCGATGCCCAGCACCATGATCTACAACGGCGCGGCGGCGGATGCCTTGCGCAAGGGTGCGGTGAACATGACCTTTGGGCTCGGCTTCGTGCGCGGCATGGTCATCGATAGCCATTTCCTCGAACGGGGGCGGTTCACCCGTCTCATGGAAGTCGGCGCCAGCAATCCTGAGCAACTGGGCATCGGCCTCGGCGAGGACGCTGCCGTCATCATTTATCCCAACCGGGTGCTCGAAACCATCGGGCCGGGGCACGTCATCATCATCGATAGCCGCGATCTGGCGAGTTCCAATATCGCGGAGCTGGAGATGGGCGAGCCGGTCGCCATCGAGAACATGGTTCTGCACGCTATGGTCAGTGGCCATGGCTACGATGTCGATGCACGGCGTTATCTGGTAGCCGATGAGCTCGAAACGGTATTGGCAGGGAGGCGCAATACATGAAGATTCTCGAACACCGCGCGCTGCGCGGACCGAACTATTACAGTCGTTATCCGGCGATCTTCATGCGCCTGGATATCGAGGAACTCGAAGCGCAGCCAAGCGACACTGTGCCCGGCATCGTCGAGCGTACCTCACGGCTTTTGCCGACCCTGTCGGAGCATCGCTGCTCAGTGGGGCGTCCCGGGGGCTTTCTGGAACGGCTGACGCGTGGTACCTGGGCCGGTCATGTCGTCGAGCATGTGGCCATCGAGTTGCAAAACCTGATCGGCTTCTCGGTGGGGTATGGCAAGACGGTCGATTCCTACGAGACGGGAATCTATAACGTCGTCTATCGCTACCGCGACGAGGCATGTGGCCTGGCGGCCGGGGTCGAGGCGGTGGAGATCGTCACCCGTCTGTTCGCCGGTGAAGATAGCGATATCGATGCGATCATCGCCCGCCTCAAGGATGTGCGTGACGCACACATGCTGGGGCCATCGACCGCTTCGATCGTGGCGGCCGCGCAGCGCCGTGGCATTCCCTATGCGCGTCTCGACGAAGACACCAGTTACGTACAACTAGGGCATGGCCATCGCCAGCAACACTTTCAGGCGACGGTGACCTGCCGCACGAACCTGATCGGCCATGGCATCGCCCATGACAAGGATTGGACCAAGCGAATTCTCGGCGAGGCGGGCATCCCCGTACCGCGCGGACACGTTTGTCATTCACGCGACGAGGCGCTCGAAACGGCGCATGAAATGGGTTACCCGGTCGTCGTCAAGCCGTTGATCGGCAACCACGGTCGCGGCGTCAGCACGGACATCGAGGATGACCAGGCCTTGGAAAACGCCTTTGCGGTCGCGTCCGGCCACAACGATGCGGTCATTATCGAGCAGTATATCCGCGGAGAAGATCACCGGCTGCTGGTGATCGACGGCAAGCTCGTGGCAGCGGCCAGGCGGCGTCCGGCCCATGTGGTCGGTGATGGCAAGAGTACGCTGCGGGCATTGATCGACAACGAGAACCGCGACCCGCGCCGAGGCATCGGCCATGAAAACCTGCTGACGCAGATCGATGTCGACGCACAGACGCTGCGGCTGCTGGCGCAGCAGAAGCTGACGCTGGACAGCGTCATCGCAGGCGACGAGATCGTCTATCTCAAGCCCACCGCGAATCTGAGTACCGGCGGCACGGCGACGGATGTGACGGAAGACGTGCATCCCGAGGTGACGTACACGGCAGAGCGCATCGCCCGTTTGGTGGGGCTCGACATCATCGGCATCGATCTGCTCGCCGAGACCCTCACGCGTCCGCTGGAGGAGCAATCGGCGGCGGTGGTCGAGGTCAACGCGGGGCCGGGGTTTCGCATGCACCTTTCCCCGACCCACGGCACCGGCCGCGATGTCGGCCAGCACGTGGTTGATATGCTGTTTCCGGATAGCGAGGATAACGGCCGCATTCCCATCGTCGCGGTTACCGGGACCAACGGCAAGACGACCACTGTACGCCTGATCTCGCATTTGCTACGTCAGGCAGGACGCAGTGTCGGCACGGCGTGCACTGGGGCCATCGAGATCGACAATCACGTCATCATGCGTGGTGACTACAGCGGCCCGCAGGCTGCCGCGACCGTCCTGCGCGAGCCCACCGTGGAGTATGCCGTGCTCGAAGTCGCGCGTGGCGGCATCATGCGCCGGGGCTTGGGTTTCGATGAATGTCAGGTCGGCGTGTTGTTGAATATTGCCAGCGATCATCTGGGTGAGAGCGACATTCATACCCTGGACGAACTGGCGCGCTGCAAGAGCGTGGTGATCGATGCGGTCGGCGAGTCGGGGACGGCGGTGCTCAATGCCGACGATCCGCGCGTGCTGGCGAGTGGCGAGTGGGCGCGTGGCGAAATCGTCTACTTCTCGATGGACGCCGACTCGCCGATCATACGCGAGCATGTGAGCGACCATGGCGTCGCCTTCACGGTGCATCACGGCCACATCGTGATGCTGCAAGGCCAGGTGGTGGCCGAGGTGCTTCCCGTGGCGAACGCGCCGATCACCTTCGACGGGTTCGCGCGCTTCAATATCGCCAACGCCCTGGCAGCGAGTGCCGCCGCTCATGCGCTGGGGCTCAGCATCGCCGATATCCAGCGGGGCTTGGAGACCTTCCACCCGACGCCGGGGCAGAACCCCGGGCGCACCAACCTGATCGATGCCGGCGGCGTGAAGGTGCTGATCGACTATGGGCATAACGTGCCGGCACTCGAGGCCTTGAGCGAACTGGTGCGCCGCATCCCGGCGCAGCGTCGCATCGGCGTGGCCAGTGCTCCGGGCAATCGACGCGACGAGGATTTGTTCGAGCTGGGCGTTCAACTTGCCAACATGCATGACATCGTCTTTCTCTGCGATACTGCCCCGCGCGGGCGCCCCGAGGGCGAGACCGTCGACTTGCTGCGTGCGGGCGCGGCGTCGGTGCCAGACGCATGTCGGGTCGAGATCGTCATGCAAGAAATCGATGCGGTTAACCGGGCGCTCGATGAGGCCGCCGAGGGTGATCTGCTGGTGTTGCTGGTGGATGATGTCGACGCCGTCACCGAGCGTTTGCGCGGGCAGCGTTTCGAGCCTCCGGTATCTGCTAATGGTGGCGAAGGAGCCCGCCCATGAGCTCAGATAAGACACGCCCTGCCGACACGCTGACCCTGCTGCGTGTCGGCGAAGCGTTTGCTCCCGAGCGATGCGAGGCGACGGATATCCTCATGGCCGGTGGGAAAATCGTGGCGCTGGGGCATGATCTTGACGTCCCCCGTGGCTGGCCCATCCGGGAAGTGGATGCGCGCCATCTGATCGCCGTGCCCGCCTTCATCGACCAGCATGTGCATGTCACCGGTGGGGGAGGTGAGGGTGGTTGCGGTACGCGCTGTCCGCCGATCAGCGCCCATGACATCGCGTCGATGGGCATCGGCACGGTCGTCGGGGTGTTGGGCACCGACAGCATCAGCCGCTCGCCGGCCGATTTGCTGGCTTCGGTGCGCGGCCTCGCGGTCGACGGGCTAGCGGCCTACATGTACACCGGTGCGTATCGCGTGCCGCCGCCGACGCTTACCGGCGACATTCAGCGCGATCTGGCGTGGATCCCCGAGGTCATCGGAGTGGGGGAGATCGCCATCTCGGATCACCGCTCTAGCCAGCCGCGTCAGGACGAACTCGAGCGGTTGGTGAGCGAAGCGCGAGTCGGTGCCATGCTGGCCGGCAAACGGGGCATCTGCCATTTCCATCTTGGCGATGGCAAGCGCGGCTTGGCGCCTCTGCGCCGGTTGCTTGAAGATACCGAGATTCCGCCTGACCAGATCATTCCGACCCATGTGAATCGCCGCCCTGAGCTGCTCAAGGAGGCGGCGGATTACGCACTGACGTTCGGTGCGAGCGTGGATGTCACCGCCTTCGAAGATGCCGGCGATGGGCTTTCCGCTTACGAGGCGGTGATCCGGCTACTCGAGCATGGCGTGCCCGCGGCACGCATTACGCTGAGCTCGGACTGCAATGGCAGCCTGCCGGAATTCGATGCCGATGGTACCTATGTGGGCATGCAGGTAGCGCGCAATACGGCGCTGATCGCGGATTGGCAGCGGCTCGTGCATGACGAGGTATTGCCACTCGAATCGGCGCTGGGGCTGCTGACCACTAACGTTGCCCGCGTGCTGGGCCTGCATGCTCACAAGGGACGCTTGGCGCTGGGCTTCGACGCCGATATCACCTTGCTCGATCGCGCCCTGCGTCCCCAGCGTACTTTCGTCGCGGGACGCTGCGTATACGGTGATATTGCTGAATAGGCATCGTCCGAAAAGTGCCTAGGTCATTGTCCTTCGTCATGCCCTGATCATGACGTCATCGCCTTCGAGCTTGACCTCCCAGGTACGTAGGTGGACGTTTTCGTCCTCTACGCACACGCCGTCAGCGAGGCGAAAGTGCTGCTTGTAGATCGGCGAGGCGATGACCGGTTCGCCTTTTATATCGCCGACGATACCGCGTGCGATGACGTTGGCATTGGAAAACGGGTCGTGGTTGTCCACGGCGTAGACTTCGGGCGTTTGGCCGGGGAGATACAGGAGCGCGACTTGCGTGTCGGTGCTGGCCAGCCAGGCGGCGACGCCGGAGCGGGCCACCAGATCGGCCCTTGAGCACAGCGTCTTCCAGGTCACGTCGCTTTTGAGGGCTGCTGCAGTGTTCATGGTGTTCTCCTTTTTTGTCTGATAGCTCATGCAGGCCTGAGCTGGCCGCGCTCCTCGGTCACGATAATGTCCGGGTCGGGGCTGTCATCATTGACGAAGGTGCGGAAGCGCTTGAGTTTTTCCGGATCGGACAGGGTGTTCGCCCATTCGCATTCGTAGGTGTCGATGACGTGCTGCATCTGGGCTTCGAGTTCGTCACCGAGGCCGAGGCTATCGTCGATCACCACCTCCTTGAGGTAGTCGAGTCCTCCTTCCAGGTTCTCGCGCCACACCGAGGTGCGCTGCAGGCGGTCGGCGGTGCGGATGTAGAACATCAAGAAGCGGTCGATGGTGCGAATCAGCTGGGCGTCGTCGAGGTCGGTGGCGAAGAGTTCGCCATGGCGCGGGCGCATGCCGCCGTTGCCGCAGACATAGAGGTTCCAGCCATGTTCGGTGGCGATCACGCCGACATCCTTGCTCTGCGCCTCGGCACATTCGCGCGTGCAACCCGAGACGGCGAACTTGAGTTTGTGCGGCGAGCGTAGCCCCTTGTAGCGCTCCTCGAGATAGATCGCCATGCCCACGCTGTCTTGCACGCCGTAACGGCACCAGGTGCTGCCCACGCAGGATTTCACCGTGCGCGTGGCCTTGCCGTAGGCATGACCAGTCTCGAAGCCGGCCTCGATCAGCTCGCCCCAGATATCCGGGAGCTGATGGAGTTGTGCGCCGAACAGGTCGACACGTTGACCACCGGTGATCTTGGTGTAGAGCCCGTACTTCTTGCCGACTTCGCCCAGTACGATCAGCTTCTCGGGGGTGACCTCGCCGCCGGGGATGCGTGGAACGACCGAGTAGGTGCCGTTCTTCTGCATGTTGGCCATGAAGGTGTCGTTGGTGTCCTGCAACGGCACGTGGGCGGCATCGGTAATCGGTTCGTTGAAGCAGGCGGCGAGTATCGAGGCCACGGCGGGTTTGCAGATATCGCAGCCGAGCTTCGGGGCTGATGAAGAGCCAAGCTGCGGGGCTGATGAAGCGCCCAGGCCATGACCGGATGACGTGCCGTGCTTCTCGATCAGCTCGCTGAAGGTCTTGATGCCTTCCACGCGGACGATGGAATAGAGCTCTTGGCGGGTGTGCGCGAAGTGCTCGCACAGCGATTGGTCGACCTCCACGCCGCGCGCTTCCAGTTCATGATCGACGACGCTCTTGAGCAGCGCCGCGCAACCGCCGCAGCCGGTGCTGGCCTTGGTCTCGCCCTTGACGCTGGCCAGATCCAGGGCGCCGGCGTCGAGCGTGGCGCAGATATCGCCCTTGGTGACGTTGTGGCACGAGCAGATCGTGGCCGTCTCGGGCAGCGCGTCCGGCCCCAGGGTGGGGGCGCCGTCACTGGAAGGCAGGATCAGTGAGGCTGGGTCCTCGGGGAGTTCGAGGCCGTTGGCATAGTACTGCATCAGGGTGTCGTAGCTGGCGTTGTCGCCGACCAGCATGGCGCCGAGGAGTTTCTTGGCGTCGCTGGACACCACCAGCTTGCGGTATTCCTGCTTGATCTCATCGAGGTAGCGGAAGGTGCGTGCGCCGGGCGTGCGTTCGCCATGGGCATCGCCGATGGCGCCGACATCCACGCCCAGCAGCTTGAGCTTGGTGCTCATGTCCGCACCGCTAAAGGTCACGTCGCCTTCGGTCAGCGTGGCGGCGGCGGCCTTGGCCATCTGATAGCCCGGCGCGACCAGTCCGAAGATGCTTTCCTGCCACAGGGCGACTTCGCCGACGGCGAGGATCGCTGGGTCGCTGGTCAGGCAGCGATCGTCGATGACGATGCCGCCGCGCTCGCCTATCTCCAGGGCGCAGTCACGCGCCAGTTGATCACGCGGCCGGATGCCGGCGGAGAACACGATGAGATCGGTTTCCAGCACTTTGTCGTCCTGGAAGACCATGCGGTGAAAGCTGGCCTCGCCGTCTTCGATGCGCTGTGTAGCGCGGCCGGTGAGTACTTGTACGCCCAGTGCTTCGATCTTCTCGCGCAGTAGCGCACCGCCCTCGGTATCGACCTGCATGGGCATCAGGCGCGGCGCGAATTCGACCACGGCCGTGTCCAGGTCCAGCCCACGCAGCGCGTTGGCGGCTTCCAGCCCCAGCAAGCCGCCGCCCACCACCACGCCGGTATTGGCATCGGTGGCGGCGTCGCGGATTGCGTCGAGGTCGTCCAGGGTGCGGTAGACCAGACACTTCTCACGCTCGTTGCCGGGAATCGGCGGCACGAAAGGATAGGAGCCGGTTGCCAGCACCAGCCGGTCATAGGGGTAGCGGGCGTGATCGGTCACCACTTCGGCGGCGTCGCGGTCGATGGCGGTCACGCTGTCGTGAAGGCGCAGTTCGATGCCGTGTTCGGCGTAGTAGTCGGCACTCGAGAGCGCCAGTGACTGCGCATCGCGGCCGCTGAAGTATTCGGAAAGGTGGACGCGGTCATAGGCCGGGTGGCGTTCCTCGCCGAACACGGTGATGGCGTATTGACGATGGGCGCCGAGCTCGACGAGTTGCTCGATCAGGTGATGGCCGACCATGCCGTTGCCGATGATAACCAGTTGTTGTTTGCTCATGGATAATAACTCCTATCCCAATGTCGGCGATGAAACGTGACGGCCCGGGGCAAGGCCATTGCGAAGGCGCTGTATGCTACGAATGACCTTCGCGCCGGCCAGCCCTCGGGCCGCATGAAAAATGTCTTGGGGAGCACTAGGCGGCCTCCTCGAGTAGCGGTTGCGCGTCGTGCTCGCCGAACAGCAGCGCCTGGCGGCAGGTGCTCAGGTCGCGCTGGGCGAGGGATTGTTGGAAGTACCATGGGCCGGCGGTGGTATCGCCGTAGAGCACGGCGCCTTCCAGACGGCCATTGCGCAGCAGCAGGCGGCGGTAGTCGCCGTGCTGCGGGTCGTGATAAGTGAGTACGTCGTGCTCGGGTGCGGGCGTGATGGGGCCGAAGGCGTACAGCGAGATCCCGCTAACCTTGAGCTTGGTGGCGCAGGGCCGTTCGCGGTAGGGCTCGGGGGTGTCGCCGCACAACCGTGCGGCGAGGACCTCGGCCTGGCGCCAGATGGGCTCGATCAGGCCGTAGGTGGTGCCCTCGAACTCGCAGCATTCGCCCAGCGCCGAGATGCGCGGATCATGGGTGCTCAGATAGGCGTTGACCTGGATGCCTCGCCCGGTCGCGAGGCCCAGGGTCTCGGCGAGGGCGATATGCGGGACGATGCCGATGGCCTCGACCACGCCATCGGCCGCCAGCGTGGTGCCGTCTTCAAGTGCCACGCCGGCCACATGGCGGCCCTCGGCATCTGCTTCGTAATGGGCGAGCCTTGCGCCGGTGATGACGTCGAGCCCGCGTGCGCGGAGTTCGTCGGCGAGCATATCGGCGGCGGTGACGTCGAGCTGGCGGTTCATCAGGTGCGGACTGCGATGCAATACACTCACCGTCATGCCGCGCTTGCGTAGTCCTTCGGCAGCCTCCAGGCCCAGCAGGCCGCCACCGAGTACCACGGCGCGGCCGCCGGTATCGGCCAGACGCGCCAGCCGCTCGCCGTCACGCAGGTCGCGAAAGGTGTGGATGCCGTCGAGGTCGTCGCCCGGCACGCCGGGGCGCGCCGCTTGCGAACCGGTGGCCAGCACCAGTCGGTCATAGCCGAGGCGGCGTTGCCGGTCGGTGGTCAGGGTGCGCGCTTGGCGATCGATGTCGGCGACGCGTTCGCCAGCGATCAGGGTCACGCCGTGCGTCGTGTACCAGTCACGTTCGCGCAGCGTCAGCGCCTCACGGTCCATCTCGCCGGCCAGCCATGGCGAGAGCAGGATGCGGTTATAGGCCGTCTCCGGTTCATCGCCGAGGATGGTGATGTGACGCGGCCGATGGGGATGCGCCAGCACGCGCTCGAGCAAGCGATGCCCGGCCATGCCGTTGCCGACGATCACTAGATGTTCGTCTGCGCTCATGCCCCTTGCCTCCCTGAAAATGTACAGCAGAAACGCAAAGGCGCCTGACACCCGATGGGGAAATCGGATGCCAGGCGCCTTTGCCTGAAGGTAATCGTGTTGTCATGAGCCGTGTGTTGGCTCCGGCGGCGCGAGATGGTGCATCTCAAGCCCAAGGGGTCGACGTTGACCCGCCTTGTCCTGATGTATGCCAGAGGTGTGCCAATCGCCCGCCAAGGCTTTCTTTTCAGACGCTTGGGTGATTTCGACAGGGTGTGCCGGTGGCGGTGCATGGTGAGACGTGCGCGCTGGCTGTGCGCATGGCGAGCAAATTGCACCAGGCTGGTGCCTTTCGATGTCGGGAGGGGAATGCAAGACAACCAAGTACCACTGCAAGTGGTTGTTTAAAAGGCATTAGAACAAAGGTGGCGCTGGATTTGCAGACGTGGCGTACGTCATTTTTTCGGCCACGGCGCGCCGAAAACGCCAACGGCGGCGAGACGCAATTCATCATTGGCGGGCGGCCTGCACGGTCGTCCTACCAGGCAAAGAGGCCTGATCCTGCTGCGGCGGGGTCGGGCCTCTTGCGTTTGCAGGCGGAGGGCGAGATAGCATGCAGCAGCACACGACCTGCCCCTATTGCGGCGTCGGTTGCGGCGTCACGGCAACCCTCGAGGACGGCGTCGTGACCGGCGTCGAAGGCGACCGGGAGCATCCCGCCAACTATGGGCGGCTGTGCGTGAAAGGCTCGGCGTTGCATGAAACGCTGGGCGATCACGGGCGTCTGCTTGCACCACGCGTGGATGGACGCGAGGTGAGTTGGGACGACGCGCTCGCGCAGGTGGCGAACCGCCTGGTGGCGGTGCGCGAACGTCACGGCGGTGAAGCGATTGCCGGCTATCTCTCCGGACAGTTGCTGACCGAGGACTATTACGCCGCCAACAAGCTGTTCAAGGGCTTTCTGGGCTCGCCGCATCTGGATACCAATTCACGGCTGTGCATGGCCTCGGCGGTGGCGGGGTACAAGCGAGCCTTCGGGGCCGATGCCGTACCGTGCAATTACGAGGACCTGGAAGAGGCCGAGCTGGTGGTGCTGGTGGGCTCCAACCTAGCGTGGAATCATCCGGTGATGTTCCAGCGTTTGCGCACCGCCAAGCAGCGCAACCCGTTATTGCGCGTGGTGGTCATCGATCCGCGCGTGACCGATACCTGTGAGGTCGCCGATCTCTATCTGCCGCTCAAGCCGGGCAGCGATGCGCGGCTCTTCAATGGCTTGCTGGCCTTCATGGCCGACAAGGACAAGCTGGATGCGGTCTATCTGGAACGCCACACCCAGGGGCTGGACGAGGCCTTGGCGGCGGCCCGGAACGAAGCGACGACGCTTGCCGCCATCGCCGACGATTGCGAATTGGATGCCGAGGCGCTGGAAACCTTCTACTACTGGTTCGCCTCGCAATTGCACGTGGTGACGCTGTATTCCCAGGGCGTCAATCAGTCCTCGAGCGGCACCGACAAGTGCAACGCCATCATCAATTGCCATCTGGCGGGCGGTAAGCTCGGCCTACCCGGTGCGGGGCCGTTTTCGATCACCGGCCAGCCCAATGCCATGGGCGGGCGCGAGGTGGGGGGCCTGGCGAACCAGCTCGCCGCGCATATGGATTACCACACCCCAGGGGCCCAGTCGCTGGTGACGGAATTCTGGCATGCGCCTCATCTACCGGACGGCCCGGGGCTCAAGGCCGTCGAGCTCTTCGAGGCCATCGAGCGTGACGAGATCCAGGCTTTGTGGATCATGGCCACCAATCCCGTGGTCAGCCTGCCGGATGCCGACCGTGCCAAGCGTGCCCTGGCGAAATGCCCGCTGGTGATCGTCTCCGAATGCATGGCGGATACCGACACTCTGGCGTATGCCGACATCGTGCTGCCGGCCAGTTCCTGGGCAGAGAAAGACGGCACCGTGACCAACTCCGAGCGGCGGATCTCGCGCCAGCGTGGCATGTTGCCGCCGCCCGGTGAGGCGCGCCACGACTGGTGGATCATCACCCAGGTCGCCAGATATCTGGGGTATGAGGAAGCGTTCGCTTACAGCCATCCCCGCGACATCTTCGTCGAGCACGCGCGACTTTCCGGCCACGCCAACCGGGCCGATGGTGTGCCGCGTGTGTTCGATATTTCCGCCCTGGCGGGGCTGGATCGCGCCGCCTACGATGCCCTGGCGCCAATTCAGTGGCCGGTGACCGAGGCCGCGCCAGACGGTACCGCGCGGCTGTTCGAGGACGGCTGCTTCGCCACACCGGATGGGCGCGCGCGACTGGTCGCGGTGACGCCGCATGCGCCGCGCCAGGCCGTCAGTGGCGCGCATCCGTTGCGCCTCAACAGCGGACGCGTGCGCGATCAGTGGCACACCATGACGCGCACCGGCCGTGCCCCACGCTTGCTCAATCATCGCGCCGAGCCCTACGTCGATCTGCATCCCGATGATGCCGAGGCCGCCGGCGTCGCGGATGGCGGCCTGGCACGGCTTTACAACGCCCACGGCGAAGCCCGGGTGCGGGCGCGCGTGGCGACGGCGCAGCGTCGGGGAGAGGCCTTCATGCCGATCCACTGGAACGCGCAGTTCAGCAATGCCGGGCGCGTGGGCACGCTCTTTGCCGCGCATACCGATCCCGTCTCCGGACAGCCCGAAACCAAGCATGGCGCCGTCGCGTTGGCACCGCTGGCCATCGCCAAGGAAGCGACGCTGCTGGTGGCGAACGATAGCGGCGCGTTGTCCGAGCGCGCATCGCTCGCTTATTGGGCGCGCATGCCGCTTGAGCATGCCGAGCGCTGGCAATTGGCCAGCGAGGCGGACGCCTCACCGCGTGACTGGCCGGCCTGGTGCGCCGAGCAGTTCGGGGTGGCGGCGACGCTCTGGAGCGAGGACGCCGCAAGCGGGCGGCTGCGCGCGGCAGGAGTTCGCGACGGGCGCCTGGTGTGGTGGCTGATGGTTGGCCCACCCAGCGAATTGCCGGGGTTGGCCTGGCTCGATGCCCGCTTCGGCGATATCGCGCTGGAAACCGAGCAGCGGCGTCGCGTGCTGGCAGGATGTGCCTCCGGCGAGGCCGACACGGGGCCGGTGGTGTGCAGTTGCCATCAGGTCGGTGCCACGGCGATCCGCGAGGCGATTCGCGGTGGCGATACCGATGTCGATGCGCTGGGCGCGCGCCTGGCCTGCGGGACCCAGTGCGGTTCCTGCATTCCCGAACTCAAGTCATTGCTCGAAGAGGAGGTGGCGCATGTTGGGACTGATGAAGCACTGGAAACGGCCTGATACATCCATCGCAAGCGTGAGCGCCTTGCTGGCGCGCTGGTGGCCCGGCACGCGGGAAGATCGCAGCGCGGCGCCGCCCACCCACACGTCGGCGGCGGGACGCGCCACGCGACCCGGCCATGTCTATCTGGTGGGGGCCGGAGCGGGTAGCGCGGATCTACTCACCTTGCGTGCCTGGCGTCTGCTCACGCAAGCCGATGCCATCGTCTACGACCGCCTGATCGGCGACGACATCCTGGGCATGATTCCACCCCGGCGCGAGCGTTATTACGTGGGCAAGGCGCGCGGGCATCACAGCGTGCCGCAAGCCGAGATCGGTAGCTTGCTGGCGCGCTTGGCGCGCGAAGGCAAGTCGGTGGTGCGTCTCAAGGGCGGTGATCCGGGCATCTTCGGGCGCATGGGCGAAGAGCTTGCCGTGCTGGCCGAGGCGGGGCTGCCCACCGAGATCGTCCCCGGCATTACCGCCGCCTCCGCCACGGCCGCCAGCCTGGGGATGCCGCTCACCGACCGCGCCCATGCCCAGCAGCTACGGCTGGTCACCGCCCAGCATTGCCGCGCCGGTGGTGAGCCGGACTGGTCCGCGCTGGCGCGCCGCGACGAGACGCTGGTGTTCTATATGGGGCTCTCGAAGGTCACCGAGATCTGCCAGGGGCTACGCGACGCCGGCATGCCCGACGACTGGCCGATCATGCTCGCCGCCAATGCCTCGTTGCCCGACCAGCAAACCCTGATCGGCACGCTCGGCGACATGCCCGACAAGCTCGCCGCCACGCCGCTCCCATCGCCATGCTTGATCGTCGTGGGCAGCGTGGTGCAGATGGCCAGAGAGATGTCGAAAGAAGCGCGTGTCGCAGGGGAAGTGTGAGGGGCATTGTGCTGTATCGCTTTTAAAGCCTGTACAGCCAGTACTGCGGGCGTCGTCGATCATGAGCAAATGCCAGGACCTGAAACCCTTCCGGTGTGTCGCGATAAACGATGGACAGTGGAAACCGGTGCAGAGGCGCTCGACGAATATTTGGCTCGTGAGCGATTTGCCAGCCTGTCGGTGATGCATCAATCAGGTTGGCGAGAGCCTCGAACTCCTCTATCAAAGAGGACCCTAAGCCGGGAATTTTCGACTCGTAATAAGCTACGGACTCTAACAGTTCAGCTTCTGCTGCTGGATGGAATGAATAATTCATCGGGTCAGGGCGCGGGCTTTCCTCATGACGTCATCACTGGATACTGCCTGAACCGAGCCATTATCCAGCTCATCAGCTCTATGTTGGGCTTCGAGCAGCCAGTCTGATCGAAGCTCCTCTTCCGAAGGGGACTCCAGACTCAGGACCAGACGTTGAATCAGCCGCGCTCTTTCCTGTTTGGGCAAATGGAGCGCTTCGTCCTCGATTTTCTGGAAATCCATGGGACACCCCCTGTCTGTTGCGTATTCTGGAATTTTGGCACGGAGGCGCGACAAGTGCCATGCCATTAGTTTAAGCGTCTAACCGTTTTCGTGCCGAAATCGTTCGGCCTCGGCGATGAGCCAGTCGATGAAGTGCTGGATGGCGGGTGGGGCTTGGCCGGTGGCGGGGAGGATCAGGTCGTAGGTGAACGGCGAGTCGATCACGTGGCGCTCGCCGAAAGGACGTACCAGCACGCCGCTGGCAAGACGGTCGGCGACGACGGCCGGGCTGGCGAGTATCACGCCGCGTCCGGCGATCGCTTGGTCGAGGGCCAGGCCGTAGAGGGAGTAGCGTTGCTGAATCGGCAGTGTCTTGCCCGGTAGCCCGGCGGCGTCGAACCAATCTCGCCAGCCGGGGAAGTCGACGTTCTGCCGCGATTGCCAGACTACCTCGAGCAATGGGTGGGCGAGCAGGTCGGCGGGCGTGTCGATAGGTGAGCGCTCCAACAGGGCGGGGGAGCAGACGGGGAACAGCGAGTCCTCGAGGAGCCGTATGCTTCTGACGCCGGGCCAGGGACCGCGCCCGTAGCGCAGGGCGAGTCGTGCGCTGTCGCCTTGCCATATCGGGTCGCTCAGGTTCTGGTCCGCGTCCAGAGATATCTCGATATGGCTTTCCAGTGCCTCGAATGCCGCCAAGCGTGGGAGTAGCCAGAATTGGGTGAACGATGGTGGAGCGCTGAGGGTCAGCGTGGTGGCCGCATGGGCATGTTCATGCACGGCTTGTACGCCGTTGGCGATGCGCGCCAGGCCGGCATCGACATCTTCGGCCAGCAGATGGCCGGCCTCGCTGATGCGCACACCGTTGGCATGACGCTCGAACAGCGCTACGCCCAATCGGTCTTCGAGCTGCTTGACTTGACGGCTGACCGCGCCGGGCGTGACGCCGAGGCGCTTGGCCGCCGTCTTGAAGCTACCGGCGCGCGCAGCCTCCGAGAAGGCGCGTAGCGCGTTGAGGGGCAGTCGTTCGATCTTCATGAGTTGAGTTTTCCTGAGCCTGAGGGGGCAGATTAATCGTTTGGATCGCCGCGCGGCAAATGCTCCACTGAGTCGTGATTCAAGAAGGGATGCGATCATGACGAAATCTTCCTCAGGTACTGTGACGTCTCGTGCCCGCATGACATCGACTCACGCGCGGCGCGGTCTCGACATACCCGCTGGCGTGGCGATGACCGGTTTTTGTGTGGCGTTGGGACTGCAGCAAGTAGCCATCAAGGCCGTGGCCGGGGATATCCCGCCGCTGGCTCAGATCGTCGTGCGATCGTTGTTGGCGGGAATATTGGTGCTCGGTATTGCGCGCTGGCGGGGTATTCAGCTGGCGGATTTCCGTGCGCGCCTGGGCGCGGGCGTGCTGGTCGGCCTGGGCTTTGCAGGCGAGTTTGCCTTCGTCGCGTGGGGGCTCAATTACACCCTGGCATCGCATATGTCGGTCTTCCTCTATACGGCGCCGGTGTTCGCGGCATTGGGGCTGCATCTCTGGGTGCCGGGCGAGCAGTTGGTGCGCTCGCAATGGTGGGGGATCGGCATGGCGTTTCTGGGCATGCTCATCGCCATGGTGCCCTCGGCATCTCCCGATGGAGGCATCGGCGTGATACTGCTGGGTGATTTCCTGGGCTTGTTGGCCGGGGTTTCCTGGGCCGCGACCACGTTGGTGGTGCGTCGCTCTTCACTCTCCGAGGCGCCGCCGCTTCAGACGCTGACGTATCAGCTTTTGACCGCAGGCGTGCTGCTGTTGCCTATCACACTGTGGTTGGGCGATTGGAAAGACGTCACGATCAGCGGCATGGCGGTGGCCAGCTTGAGCTTCCAGACGCTGGTCATCTCGGTGGGGGCGCTGCTTCTGTGGTTTGCCTTGCTGCGCCGTTACTGGGCTTCGCAACTCGGCGTGTTCTCGTTCTTGTCACCGATCTTCGGGGTGCTGTTCGGGGCCGTGCTGCTCGACGAACCCTTGTCCTGGAATTTCGTGCTCGGCGGTGTGGCGATTCTGGTGGGTATCGTGCTGGTCAGTCGCAAGGCTTGATGCTTGGTGCTGTCTGGATCAGGTACTCCAACGCCTCAAGATAGCTTTCCAGTATCAGGTTGGGAGGCGCGCCCTTGCGGGTGATGGCGCTGTAGTGGGTGAGGTAATGCCAGCGCTCGGGGTTCAAGGCACGCATGCGGCCGTCGCGTACCCAGCGCTCGGCGTAGTGGGTCGGCAAGTAACCGATATAGCGGCCGGAGAGAATCAAGAAAGCGATGCCTTCGCGGTCGGTCGCCGAGGCGGCGGCCTTGAGCGGGGCGTGGCACGCCTTGATCTCCGGCGTTTGTGCGTAGGCGGGCACCACGGCGTCATGCGCAGCGAGTCGTTCCTCGTTTACGTCCTCGGCGTCGAAGAGCGGATGATCGACGGCGCAGTAGAGCCTCGAGGCTTCCTCATAGAGGGGCAGATACGCAAGCCCCGGCAACGTCTTGAGCGCGGGGATCACCCCGGTATGCAGGCGTCCATCCAGCACGCCCAGTTCGATGTCGCTGGGCGGCATCATGCGGATGTTGATGCGTACCTCGGGGCCACGCGCCTTGAGCGCGCTGAGCGCATCGGTGATATACATCTCGGGCATGGTCACCAGATTATCGGTGATGCCGATGCTGAGCTCGCCCTTGAGGCGGGCATGCAGGCCATTGACGCGTGTTCGGAATCCTTCCACGGCGCTCTGTAGCTGGAGGGTGGCAGCGTAGACCTCGGCGCCCTCGTCGGTGACGGAGAAGCCGCCGCGCCCTCGCTGGCAGAGTCGCAGGCCGAGCCGCGTCTCCAGGTCATTCATTGCCATGCTGATCGCCGCACGGCTGATGTTGAGTTCTACCTCAGCGGCGGAAAACCCACCGCACTCCACGACCTTGCGGTAAATCCTCAGCAGCCGGAGGTCGGCATCGCTGGGCTGGCCCATCAATGTCTCGCTGCGGGACGGCATGGCGGGATTCCTCTTCTCGATGACGGGTGCCTTCGAGGATAGCCCCGCCCGTGCATAAAGTTAACCAGTGACTTGCATGAGATTCAGTATTTATGGATTTAACTTATCGACGACCCCGCCTAGCTTTTCCGATAGAACAACTTATTACCGTCTAGCGGCAGGAGGAGAGATGTCGGATCGCGCGTTTCCACCTATGGCGGGCTTGAGCCCGGAACAGTTGGATGCCTACTGGATGCCGTATACCGGCAATCGTCAATTCAAGCGCGACCCGCGTCTCATCGTGGGCGCCAAAGGTAGTTACTTGACCGATGCCCAGGGGCGCCAAATCTTCGATGCGCTCTCGGGGCTATGGACGTGCGGTGCGGGGCACTGTCGTCCCGAGATCACCGAGGCGGTTAGCCGCCAGCTCGGGGAGCTGGATTACTCACCGGCCTTCCAGTACGGCCATCCCAAGGCCTTCGAACTGGCCCATCGCCTCCGGGAATTGACGCCTCAGGGGCTCGATCACGTGTTTTTCACCGGCTCCGGATCGGAGAGTGCGGATACCTCGCTGAAGATCGCGCGTGCCTACTGGCGCAAGAAGGGCAAACCGAGCAAGACTAAGCTGATCGGACGTGCCAAGGGCTATCACGGGGTCAACTTCGGTGGTTTCAGCCTGGGCGGCATCGGCGCCAATCGCACCTTGTTCGGTCAAGGTGTGGATGCCGATCACCTGCCGCATACACTGCTCAAGGAGAACACCTTCACCAAAGGTATGCCCGAGCAGGGTGCCGAGCGCGCCGATGAATTGCTGGAGCTGATCGCGCTGCATGACGCTTCCAACATCGCGGCGGTGATCGTCGAGCCGCTGGCCGGTTCCGCCGGAGTGATTCCGCCGCCCAAAGGCTATCTCAAGCGTTTGCGCGAGATCTGCGATGCGCATGAAATCTTGCTCATATTTGACGAGGTCATCACCGGCTTCGGTCGCATGGGGGCGATGACCGGCGCCGAGGAATTCGGCGTGGTGCCGGATATTCTCAATGTCGCCAAGCAGCTGACCAACGGCGCGGTGCCCATGGGGGCGGTGATCGTGCAAAGCGAGATCTACCGGACGTTCATGGAACAAGGCGGCCCCGACTATATGCTCGAGCTGCCCCATGGCTATACCTATTCGGGCCATCCAGTGGCCTGTGCCGCGGCGCTGGCCGCGCTGGATGTACTCGAGAACGACCGCCTGATCGAGCGGGTGCGGGAGATGAGCCCGGTCTTCGAAGAGGCGCTCCATGGTTTCAAGGGCACGCGCTACGTCAGCGACATCCGCAACTACGGCCTCGCCGGCGCCCTGCAGATCGAGCCGTATCCCGGCGAGCCGGGGCGGCGTCCCTTCGAGATCGCCATGAAGTGCTGGGAGAAGGGCTTCTACGTGCGCTACGGCGGCGACACCATTCAGCTTGGCCTGCCCTTCATCGTCGAGCGCGAAGAGATCGATCGCCTCGTCAATGTGCTGGGCGATGCCATCGGCGAGTTGGACTGAACGGAACAATATTAGTGGAAGACGCGGGGCACCGGGGACGGGGCGAAGAGGAGGTCTTTTGCCATGGATGGCAAAAGTAGCCCCCATGGAAGGGTTAACGGCGCCTCCTCGGAGACCCGTCGACGGGTCAGCCCCGAGCCACCCGCCAGTCACCTTATTGGGCTGAAGACTTCAACCTACAACACTCCCTATGAGAGGTAGCATATGACCACACTCGGCCATCTAATCAACGGCTCACGCGTCGCCGGTGAAGGGCGCACCCAGGACATCTTCAACCCCTCCACTGGCGAGGTCGGCAGCCAGGTCAGCCTGGCCTCCAAGGCCACCGTCGAGGAGGCCATCGCCGCCGCCCAGGCTGCCTTCCCGGTCTGGCGCGATACGCCGCCCGCCAAGCGGGCTCGGGTGATGTTCAACTTCAAGCAGTTGCTGGAGCAGAACGCCGACGAGATCGCCCGTCTGATCGGACAGGAGCACGGCAAGATCGTCCATGACGCCAAGGGCGAGCTGCAGCGTGGCATCGAGAACGTGGAATACGCCTGCGGTGTACCGGAATTGCTCAAGGGCGAGTACAGCAAGAATACCGGGCCGGGCATCGACTCCTGGAGCGAGTTCCACCCGCTGGGCGTGGTCGCCGGCATCACGCCGTTCAACTTCCCGGCCATGGTGCCGCTATGGATGTATCCCATGGCCATCGCCTGCGGCAATACCTTCGTGCTCAAGCCCTCCGAGCGTGACCCGACCTCGGCGCTCTATATCGCCGAACTGGCACTGGAAGCGGGCCTGCCCGCCGGTGTGCTCAATGTCGTCAACGGCGACAAGGAAGCCGTCGATACCCTGCTCGATGACGACCGCGTGCAGGCCGTGAGCTTCGTCGGTTCCACACCGATCGCCGAAACCATCTATCGCCGCGCCAGTGCCAATGGCAAGCGTTGTCAGGCACTCGGCGGCGCCAAGAACCACGCCATCGTGATGCCCGACGCCGATATGGATAACGTGGTCAATTCGCTGAACGGGGCGGCCTTCGGCTCCTCGGGCGAGCGCTGCATGGCGCTGTCCGTAGCGGTGGCCGTAGGCGACGAGGCGGCCGATGCCTTGATCGCCAAGATGCAGGAGCAGATGAAGACCTTGAAGGTTGGCCCCTTCCATGACGCCGAGAACGACTTCGGCCCGGTGATTACCAAGGCCCACCAGGAAAAAGTCTGCGGCTACATCGACGGTGCCGAGCAGCAGGGGGCCGAGATCGTGGTCGATGGGCGTGGCGTGAAGGTCCCGGGGCATGAGAACGGCTTCTACGTCGGCGGCACCCTGATCGATCGCGTCACGCCCGACATGACCTGCTATCGCGAGGAGATCTTCGGACCGGTGCTGCTGGTGATGCGTGTCGGCTCCATGGAAGAGGCCATGAAGCTAATCGACGATCATGAGTATGGCAACGGCACCTGCATCTATACCCGTGACGGCGAGGCAGCACGTTACTTCAGCGACCATATTCAGGTAGGGATGGTCGGCATCAACGTCCCCTTGCCGGTGCCAGTCTCCTACCACAGTTTCGGGGGCTGGAAGCGCTCGTTGTTCGGCGACCTGGCCGCCTACGGGCCGGATGCCGTGCGTTTTTACACCAAGCGCAAGACCGTTACCCAGCGCTGGCCATCGGCCGGTGTTCGCGAAGGGGCGCAGTTCTCCTTCCCCTCCTGAGATTCGATGGCCCCGCTGCGTGCGGGGCCATTACTGGTCTTCGCTGTCAGCGATTCCTAGCGGTCAGCGCTGCCTGCGAATTGCGCGAAGACCTCATCGCCGGTCAGGCGGGGAGTGTCGTTGGCGAAATCGTAGAAGGTGGGCTTTTCATCGATGAAGATCTGCTGGGCGACCGCCCAGGGTTCGCCGGCATCCAGCAGGCCCACGGGAAAGGCGTAGTGCTGGCCGTTGGCGAGACGGTAGAAGAGGTGCGTACCGCACTGCCGGCAGAAGCCGCGTTCGGCCCAGTCCGAAGACGCATAAACGTTGACGTTTTCCTCGCCCTCGAACGTCATGGGCTCATCGCTTTCGATGGCAAGCATCGGACCGCCACTCCAGGTTTGGCACATGCGGCAGTGGCATACACTCACGCCGTAACTGGCGAGCGACACGCGAAGGCTGACTGCGCCGCACAGGCAAGTGCCTTGGCTTTCATGAGAGGCTGACATGGTGGGCTCCTTGTTGGGGGATGGCTGTGTTGTCGGCAAGACATGATGCCGATATCAATCGATGGCTTCGATCAGTTCGGTCGCAGCTGCCTTGACACGATCCAGATAATCGCTGCCATTGGAAGGTGGCGTGGGGTCGGCGGTCATGACGATGGTAGCGTCATGTGCCGGTACCACGAACAGTAACTGCCCCCCATACCCCCAACCATAATAAACCGCCGTGTCGGCAAGCTGGGTAATGAACCACCCGTAACCGTAGTCGTCTTGATTGAAATGCGAGCGGGTACGCGTTTGCCAGGAGCGCTCTACCCATTCGGCGGGAAGCACGCGTTCGCCGTCGAACATGCCTCGTTGCCGATATAGCTCACCGATTTTCAACAAGGCACGTGGCGAGAGCCCCATTTCATTGCCCCCGAAATAGATGCCTTGTGGGTCGCGCGTCCAGGGCGGTATTGCGATCTCCAGGGGCGTGCCCAACCACTCGCGCATCAGCGTGAGGGTATCGCGGCCACTGGCCTTGGTGAGCGCGGCAGAGAGCAGATGGCTATTGCCGGTCGAGTACAGCATGCGCCCGCCGGGGTCGGCGACGAAGGGGCGTGACAGGGCGTTGCCGACCCAATCGTCGCTGGCCACCCAGCCACCGTAATTGGCGCCGGAGGTGCGCTCCAGCCCGGCCTGCATGGAGAGTAGATGGCCAACCTGGATGTCAGCGACGCGTGGATCGGCCTCGTTGGGGACGCGATCACCGAGCAATTCAGTGATCGGCTGATCGACGCCCTGGATGACGTCACGCGCGATGGCCGCGCCTACCAATGCAGAGATCAGCACCTTGGAGAGCGATTTGATGTTGGCTGTTTCGTCGACGTCGTGCCCGCGCCAGCCGCGTTCGATGACTGTGTCGCCGTCGACGGCCATCAGTAGCGTATGCGTACGGGGTAAATCCCCGATACGTTGTGCGGCTTCCTCGAGTGCCGGGCGATCGATGGCCGCCATGGCGGGCAGTGCCATGCCGGCGAGCGTGATGGTCAGTATCGATAAGCGCCAGGTGCGACGTGATAAGGGCAACATATGGCACGCATTCCATTGCAGCGAAAGGAGTAGTGTGGCCGATGGACGCAAGAGACCCCAAAAGATGATGAGCAAAAAAAAGTCCCCAAGAAGGGGACTAGGGGAGCACGCCAGCTCACTCGGTTCATCGCTGCCAGGCAACGACGCTAAAAAGGGGGGAAGAGGGCACCAGGTTCGATGTTTGGCGTTCTTCGTATCTTATAGATAGCGAAGTGCGTGCCATGTTTGTTAATTCTCTTTAAATACAATCCACTAGATTGTCTGACGGGGAGTAAAGGTGTGCCGTGACGTGGCGAAAAGGGGGAACGCTGCCCCAGGACGGGCATTTTGCCCGTCCCGTTGCACCATGGAAGGGCGGTGCGGCCTAAATCACCGAGAGCAGGCCGCCGTCGACATAGATGATCTGGCCGTTGACGAAATTCGAGGCGGGCGAGGACAGGAAAACGACGCTGCCAACCAGGTCTTCGGGTGTGCCCCAGCGGCGCGCAGGCGTTCGGTTGATGATCCAGTCGTTGAATTCGGGCTTGTCGACGAGTGGCTGGGTCATCTCGGTAATCATGTAGCCGGGGCCGATGGCGTTGGCCTGAATGCCATGCTCGGCCCACTCTGCGGCCATCGATTGCGTGAGTAGCCGTACCCCGCCCTTGGCGGCAGTGTAGGCACCCACGGTAGGGCGGGCCACCGTGCTCATCAGCGAGCCGATATTGACGATCTTGCCGCCCTGGCCGCGTGCGATCAGCCGTCGGGCGACGTGGCGTCCCACAAGAAAGGCGCTGCTGAGATTGGTGTCGAGTACGGTCTGCCACTCTTCGCGCGGTGTATCGATGAGCGGTTTACGTAGCTGGATGCCGGCGTTGTTGACCAGGATGTCGATGTCGACGCCTTGAGCGCCCAGGTCGACAAGGGTTTGCTCGATGGCGGTTTCGTCGGTGACATCGAACGACACGGTGCGCACGTCGTGATGTTCTTCCGCGAGTGCCTGCTGGGCACGCTGCAATTTTTCGACATTGCGTCCATGCAAGATCACCTGGGCACCGGCGTCCGCCAGGCCCTTGGCCATGGCATAACCGAGACCGCCGGACGAGCCGGTGATCAGCGCCGTTTTGCCGGTGAGGTCGAATAGCGTCATCGCGTGTTATCTCCTTGTCTTGAATGGCGTTATCAGTCTAGCTCGAAAAGGCTGGCGAGGACGTCGCCACGAAAGCCGGGGAGGCGCTTACGAAATGGCCCGCCGAGAGGCGGGCCATGGGGACGGTGATGCAGAGCGGACTTACAGATTGGCGAGAATGGTTTCGGCGCTGCTTTTCTCGACGCCCTTTTCATCGACGCCCAGGTAGCTCACCACGCCATCGTCGACGATCATGGCGTAACGCTGGCTGCGTGTGCCCATGCCGGCGCCACTGGCGTCTTTCTCCATGCCGATGGCGCGGGTGAAATCGGCGTGGCCATCGGCGAGCATGGTGATCGCCTGCGCGTTTTGATTCTGCTGCCAGGCACCCAGAACGAAAGCGTCGTTGACGGCCAGGCAGGCGATGGTGTCTACCCCCTTGGCGAGGATGTCGTCGGCATTGATCACGAAGCCTGGCATATGGGTGTTGGAGCACCCCGGCGTGAACGCGCCGGGCACCGCGAACAGCACCACACGCTTACCGGCGAACAACTCACCGGTGTCGAGGTCTTCGGGGCCATTGGCACCGTTGGTCTTGAGGGTGACGCTGGGTAGCTTGTCGCCTTGCGCGATGGTCATAGTGAACTCCTTTAGGTGATCGGTCCTGATCATTCACAGTGCGCTATTAGATCGGTATATCGCAACCCTGACCCTCGAGTATTGGCAGGACGCGGGGGGTGGGGAGGGTTGCGTGGCGCCAGTGTGACGAGGGGGTGGTAGACTCGCACCATCGCGTGAGGATTCAACCGGATTGAGAGGACAATGGCCAGACGCAAGGGATGGATTCGTCAGCAGAACGTGGAGAAGATCCTGCTGGCGGCGGAGCAGGTGTTTGCCGAGAAAGGGTATGCCGGCGCCTCGATGGGGGATATCGCGCAACTAGCGGGGATCCCCAAGTCCAATGTGCATTACTACTTTTCCACCAAGGAAGAGCTTTACCGTGACGTTTTGCTCGAACTGCTCGAGGTGTGGAAGCAGGATGCGCTGTGCTTCGAGCTTTACGACGATCCGCGTATCGTGCTGTCTACCTATATTCGCGCCAAGATGAACCACTCGCGCGGCCGCGCGGCAGGGTCCAAGGTCTGGGCTGCCGAAGTCATGCAAGGTGGCGCGGTCATCGGCGATTCGCTGCGCGATAACCTTTATGAGTGGGCCAAGCTCAAGGAAGCGAAGATACGTGAATGGGTCGAGGCGGGGCAGATCTGGCCTGTGGAGCCTTCCTATTTGCTGTACATGATCTGGGCGTCGACCCAGCATTACGCCGATTTCGACTACCAGATCGCCTTGCTCAACGATGACGCCCCCCTCGACGACACCCAGTTCGAGCATGCGGTGCAGACAGTGACCAGCGTCATCTTGCGGGGGATTGGGCTATCGCCGTGAGGTGACCCTTGAGGGCGACACCCCCGGCGGCTGCCAGGGGCGCCGCTCGAACGGGCAGCAACGCGTTCAGGCGGACTCACGAAACGGATTGCGCGGGTCCTCGTTCCAGCTCATGTAGGGCTTGTCGCTTGGCTGCGGCACCATGCTGATGCAGTCCTCGACCGGGCAGGTGATCTGACACAGGTTGCAGCCCACGCACTCTTGTTCGATCACCTCGTAGCGCCTGGCGCCGGCGGCATCGATCAGCTTGGCGATCGACTGATGCGAGGTGTCTTCGCAGGCGATGTAGCAGCGCCCGCACTGGATGCACGAGTCCTGGTCGATGTGCGCGATGGTCTGGAAGTTCATGTCCAGATACTTCCAGTCGGTGGTGTTGGCCACTGCCTTGCCGGAGAAATCACTGAGACTGCGATAGCCCTTCTCGGCCATCCAGCGTGCCAGGCCGTCCTGCATCTCCTCGACGATACGAAAGCCGTGGAGCATGGCGGCGGTGCATACTTGGACCGCGCCGGCACCGAGCGCGGCGAATTCAGCGGCGTCGTGCCAGTTGGAGATGCCGCCGATACCGCAGATCGGCAGACCCTGGGTTGCCGGGTCCCGGGCGATCTCGGCGACCATGTTCATGGCGATGGGCTTGACCGCTGCGCCGCAGTAGCCGCCGTGAGTGCTCTGGCTGCCCACGGTGGGCCTGGCGACCATGTTGTCGAGATCGATCGAAGTGATCGAGTTGATGGTGTTGATCAGCGAGACCGCGTCGGCACCGCCGCGCAGTGCGGCCTGAGCAGCAACGCGAATGTCGGTGATATTGGGGGTCAGTTTGACGATCACCGGCTTGGAGTAGTACTGCTTGCACCAGCGCGTGACCTGTTCGATCAGGTCGGGATTCTGGCCCACTGCGGCGCCCATGCCGCGCTCGGGCATGCCGTGCGGGCAGCCCAGGTTGAGTTCGATGCCGTCGGCGCCGGTGGCCTCCACCAGCGGCAGGATCGCCTTCCAGCTCTCCTCGACGCAGGGCACCATGATCGAGACGATCAGCGCACGGTCGGGCCAACGCTTCTTGACCTCGGTGATCTCTTGCAGGTTGATCGCCAGGCAGCGATCGCTGATCAACTCGATGTTGTTGAAGCCCAGCACTTCGCGGTTCTTTCCGAAGTGGGCGGAGTAGCGCGACGATACGTTGACCAGTGCCGGGTCCTCGCCGAGGGTCTTCCAGACCACGCCACCCCAGCCGGCCTCATAGGCGCGCTCGACATTGTAGGCCTTGTCGGTGGGTGGGGCGGAGGCTAGCCAAAAGGGGTTGGGCGAGCGGATGCCGGCGAATTCGATGCTCAGATCGACGTCGGGCTTTTTCGCGGATGCCTTCATTACGCGACCTCCTGCTGGGCCATGATCTCATTGTGGATGGCCTGGGCGGCCAGCTTGCCGTGTTGCACGGCCTGGACGGTCAGATCCTGACCGGCCGCCACGCAGTCGCCACCGGCATACACGCCGCCGAGCCTTGTGCGGAAGTTACCGTCGACCTCGATCTTGTCGGCTTCCCGGCCGAGCTGCCCGGCACGAACGTCGCTCAGGCTGGCGTCGTCGAAGGCCTGGCCGATCGCCGTGAAAATCGCATCGGCGGGGACGTCCAGGCTTTCGCCGGTGGTAGCCAGCGCTCCGCCGCGGGACTCGGTGCGCGCGAAGCGCATACCGGCCACGCGTCCGTCGTCGTCGAGCAGCACTTGCTCGGGCTGGGCCCAGGTGACGATGCGCACGCCGTTGGCCTTGGCGATCTCCTGCTCGTGGCCGGTGGCGGACATCGACTCGCTGCCGCGGCGGTAGACGAGAGTGACCGCCTCGGCGCCCAGGCGGGCCATCTGCACCGCCATGTCGATGGCGGTGTTGCCGGCGCCGATCACCACGCAGCGCTTGGCCACGGCGAGCCGGGACAGGTCGTCGGTCTGGCGTAGCTCCTTGATGTAGTCGGTGGCGGGCATCAAGCCGGTAGCGTGTTCCCCGGTCAGGCCGAGCCGGCGGCTGGCGCCGAGGCCCAGGCCCAGGAACACCGCATCGTAGCCGCGCTGCAGGGTCTCGAGCTCGAGATTGTCGCCCAGCCGTTGGCCATGACGGATCTCGATGCCGCCAATCTCGAGCAGGAAATCGATCTCGCGCTGGGCGTAGTCGTCTACCAGCTTGTAGCGGGCGATGCCGTATTCGTTGAGCCCGCCGGGCTTGGTCTCGGCCTCGAAGATCGTCACCCGGTGGCCGAAGGTGGCCAGCCGGTGAGCGCAGGAGAGCCCGGCCGGTCCGGCGCCGACGATGGCGATATGCTTGCCGGTATCGGCGGCACGCACGAACGGATGGCCGTCGAAGTGCATGTGATCGACGGCGTGGCGTTGCAGCAGGCCGATCAGCACCGGCTGGCACTCGGCGTCGTGATTGCGCACGCAGCTCTGCTCGCAGAGGATCTCGGTGGGGCAGACCCGGGCGCAACTGCCGCCGAGAATGTTCTCCTCGAGGATGGTCTGGGCGGCGCCGTTGATATTGTCCTCGGCAATCTCGCGGATGAAGCGCGGGATGTCGATATCCGATGGGCAAGCTTCCACGCACGGGGCATCGTAACAGTACAGGCAACGTTGGCTTTCAATGAATGCCTGGCGCTGGGTCAGCGGCGGATGCAGGTCACTGAAATTGGCCTCCAGCGCTGCACCGTTGAGATCACCATCGCCGGCTCGAGGCAGGTGGTTGAGAGGGTGGGTCACGGTAGAACTCCTTCGCTCGACCGCCAGCGGACGGAGTCTACTGGCGGGAGTCGCTCATTATTATTGGCTTGAACGTAACGGCTCAGCGCTCGACGGCGGTGGCCGCGTTGCGCTCGGCGCGCTTCTTGAGTACGTCATAGACGCCGGGGTAGGCGGGCCGCTCGATGTAGCGACCGGCGCCTTTCTCGGCGTGCAGCTCCTTGCCGTCGCGCCACACCCACTTGCCCTGGCTGATGGTGTGGCGCGGGATACCGCGCACCGTCTTGCCCTCGAAGATGTTGAAATCGACGTTCTGGTGGTGGGTCTCGGCGGAGATGGTGCGCGTGGCGTTGGGGTCCCAGACCACCAGGTCGGCGTCGGCGCCTTCCTGTATCGCGCCCTTGCGCGGGTACATGTTGAAGATCTTGGCGGTGTTGGTGGAGGTGACGGCGACGAAGTCCTGCATCGAGATGCGCCCGCCGTTGATGCCCTCGTCCCAGATCACCGCCATACGGTCCTCGATCCCGGCGGTGCCGTTGGGGATCTTGGTGAAGTCGTCCTTGCCCATCGCCTTCTGGTCGTTGCAGAAGCAGCAGTGGTCGGTGGCGGTGGTCTGCAGGTTGCCGGACTGCAGGCCGGTCCACAGCGCATCCTGATGTTCCTTGCTGCGAAACGGCGGGCTCATCACGTGGGCGGCGGCCTTGGCCCAGTCCTTGTCGCGATAGACGCTGTCATCGATCATCAGGTGCCCGGCGAGGGCCTCGCCGTAGACCGGCTGGCCCTGGCGGCGGGCGTAGGTGATTTCGTCGAGCGCGTCGCGGCACGAGACGTGGACCACGTAGATCGGCGCGCCCAGGGTGCCGGCGATGCGGATCGCCCGGCTGGCGGCCTCGCCCTCGACCTGCGGCGGGCGCGACAGCGGGTGCGCCTCGGGGCCGGTGAGGCCCTGGGCGAGCAGCTTCTGCTGCATGTGATAGACCAGCTCGCCGTTCTCGGCATGCACGGTGGGCACCGCACCGAGCTCCAGGCAGCGGGTGAAGCTGGCCACCAGGATGTCGTCGGTGGCCATGATGGCATTCTTGTAGGCCATGAAATGCTTGAAGCTGTTGACGCCATGCTCGCGGACCAGGGTGCCCATGTCTTCGTGGACGCTGTCGTCCCACCAGGTCACCGCGACGTGGAAGGCGTAGTCGCTGGCGGCCTTCTCGGCCCAGCCGCGCCAGGTCTCGAAGGCCTCCATCAGCGGCTGGCCGGGATTGGGAATCACGAAGTCGATGATCGTGGTGGTGCCGCCGGCGAGCCCCGCCGCGGTGCCGGTGTAGAAGTCCTCGCTAGCCACCGTGCCCATGAACGGCAACTGCATGTGGGTGTGCGGGTCGATGCCGCCGGGCATCACGTAGTGGCCGCCGGCGTCGATCACCTCGGCGTCGGCCGGGGCTTCGAGGTCGACGCCGACGGCGGCGATCTTGCCATCCACGCAGAGCACATCGGCGCGGTAGGTATTGTCATGGGTGACGACGGTGCCGCCACGGATCAGGATGGTCATGATTTCAAACCTCTTGGAATTGTTGTCGGAACGAAAATGCGAATGTACTTCGTATCCTTGTTGTGCCCCGGGTCGTCCGCCGGAATGAGCGCAGTCAGTTCCGGCAGCCCGATTATTCGCCGTCGGTGAGCCGTGTATAAGTCTCGGGTCGGCGGTCGCGGAAGAACTGCCAGGTATTGCGAATCTCTCGGACTATCGCCAGATCGACCTCGTGGATCAGCAGTTCGTCTTCGCTGGCACTGGCCTTGGCTTCTATCTCCCCGCGCGGATTGGCGATGTAGGAGTTGCCGTAGAATTCGCCGATGTTCCATGGGGCTTCGGTGCCGACGCGGTTGATGGCGGCGACGAAGCAGCCGTTGGCGGCGGCCGAGGCGGGTTGTTCGAGCTCCCACAGGTATTGCGACAGGCCGGCGACGGTGGCCGAGGGGTTGAAGATGATCTCGGCGCCGTTGAGGGCCAGTGCTCGCCAGCCTTCGGGGAAGTGACGGTCATAGCAGATGTACACGCCGATCTTGCCGTAGGCGGTGTCGAAGACTGGCCAGTTCGATTTGCCCGGCTTGAAGAAATACTTCTCCCAGAAGCCGGCGACCTGCGGGATGTGCGTCTTGTGGTACTTGCCGAGATAGCTGCCATCGGCATCGAACACCGCGGCGGTGTTGTAGTAGATGCCAGGGGCGGTTTCTTCGTAGATGGGCACGATGATCACCATGTGATGCTTGGCGGCGAGCTTCTGCATCATCTGACAGGTCGGTCCTTCGGGGACTTTCTCGGCGGCGGCGTACCACTTCTTGTCCTGGCTGGGGCAGAAGTAGGGCTGGTTGAAGACTTCCTGAAAACACAGCACTTGAACGCCGGCATCGGCGGCTTGCTCGATGTAGGGCAAGTGCGCTTCGTTCATGGCATCGCGGATGGCGGCCGGCTCGAGGTCGGTCTCGGTCTTCAAGGCCATCTGAATCAAGCCAATCTTCACTTTTTCCATCAATCAATCCTCATGTTGTGCTTATTGTTAACGGTTGTTGTAAGCCTTCCTGCATTGATTCGGTTTTTCTAAAACCTGTCTTCTGAGTCAGGATAATAGAAACCTAGTCGCTAATAAGACATTATTTCAAGTTGTTTTTAAATTTTTTGGAATGACTTTGAATGGTCGTAACTTATTAATTTACAAAGAATTCCCTATAAGGCTGCAAGGTGTGCACCAACTTTTTTATTTAAAAAATACAAATTTTTCTATTTTAAAACAGATATTTATGACCTTAATCAAGGTGCGCGAGTAGGCTGGGAAGCGTTGTTATGCACCATTGTGGAAATTGTCTAGAGTGTCAGGATGCTTGCCACCCAGCCCGGCGAGGCATGCGTGATATGCGTAGTGGCGGTATGGAATAAAAGTTGACGATGTAGGCAGGATTTATTGATTTATTGAAATCAATGACTTGTTGGAAATGGACGAGACCGACGAGGCGGCTTTCAAGGAGGCCTCTTCATCAAAACGCCAGATTGGGCATGCTTTTTGCGGGAAGGTGGCAAGCGACAGTCAGTATTCAACACAACGCATGGCTTCCCGATGCGGGGAGTCGGCGGCCGCATGAGGAGACAACAACAATGACGGCAAACACTTCACGCTCGGTGCAGCGTGGCGAACTCGTCGAACTGGAGGTGGGTGACGACGTTCGCGAGAGTTCACGTTTCAACGAGGATATCGCTCCGACACGGCTTGATGAGCGTACCTGGTCGCGCTGGAACGTCGCCGCGCTATGGGTCGGCCTGTCGATCTGCGTACCGACCTACACCCTGGGCGGTATCCTGACCGCTTATTTCGGCCTCTCGGTGAGCGAGGCGCTGATCACGATCCTAATCGCCAATATCGTGATCCTGGTGCCGCTGACGCTCAACGCCTATCCGGGCACCAAGTTCGGCATCCCGTTTCCGGTGGTATTGCGTTCGTCGTTCGGAATCCGTGGCTCCAACGTGCCCTGCTTGATCAGGGCGTTGGTCGGGTGCGGCTGGTTCGGCATCCAGACGATGTTCGGTGGATTGGCGATTCATCTATTGCTGGCGGCGGTCTTTCCACCCTGGCGTGCGCTGGAGGGCCTTGGCGAGGTAATCGGCTTCTTCCTGTTCGGTGCCATGAACCTGTATGTGGTGATCCGTGGTGCCGAGTCGATCAAGTGGCTGGAGACGCTCTCGGCGCCGTTGCTGCTGGCGGTCGCCGTGGGGCTTATGGTGTGGGCCGTGCCACACGTGTCGATGACCGAACTGTTGAGCCAGCCGCCGTCGCGTCCCGAAGGCGCACCGGTGTACGGCTACTTCTTCGCCGGGTTGACGGCCATGGTGGGCTTCTGGGCCACATTGTCGCTCAACATCCCCGACTTTAGCCGCTTCGCCAAGAGCCAGAAGGACCAGATCGTCGGTCAGATCATCGGCCTGCCATTGACCATGTTCTTCTTCGCCTCGCTGGGGGTGGTGATGACCGCGGCATCGGCGTCATTGGTCGGCGAGACGGTGTCCGACCCGGTCAGCCTGATCGGGCGTATCGACAGCCCCTTCTGGGTGGTCATCGCCATGATCTTCATCATCGTTGCGACGATCTCGACCAATACCGCCGGTAACATCGTCTCGCCCACCAACGATTTTCAGAATATCGCCCCCAAGCTGATCAACCAGACACGCGGCACGCTGATGACCGGCCTGGTCGGGGTGCTGCTGATGGGTTACGACCTGCTGCAGAAAGCCGGCGTGATCGTTTCCGACGTGACCCTCGAGAGCCTGTACTCCAACTGGTTGTTGGGCTATTCGAGCCTGTTGGGTCCGATCGCCGGGATCATGATCGTCGACTACTTCCTGATCAAGCGCCAGCAACTCGACGTCGCCAGTCTGTACAAGGATGGTGCGGCGTACCCGGCCTACAACCCGGCGGGGTTCATCGCCTTCTTCGTGCCGGTGGCGCTGACTGTGTTCTCGTTGGCGACGGGCGCCTGGACCTGGTTCTACGATTACGGCTGGTTCACTGGTTCGGCTCTGGGGGCGGTCATCTACTACGTTGCCAGCCAGGTACTTGCCAAGCCGTTGAGCCAGGATGACGCGGTAACCGATAAAGTAGGCACCTGAGCGAGCACAGTGCGGCAATCGTGATGCCCTGTTCCCTACATGCAAAAGCCACCGCCCTTAGGCGGTGGCTTTTTCGTTGGCCAGTAAGTAGGTGCGGTTTAGCGTGCCGTAATGGCATCGACGGGGGTTGCGTTGCCTGCTGCGGCGTTGCGGTAGGCGGCATCTTCTTCGGCGAGCACCTGCGGCGAGAAGCGGATGAGCAGGGTACAGAAGGAGGCGAGCATCACCGCGACGCCAAGGAAGAAGAGGCCTTGCTGATAGGAAAGAGATTCGCTGCGAAACAGGAAGCCGGCTGCCACGGCGCCGGCATTGCCGCCTGCGCCGACGATGCCGGCGACAGCACCGAGGGCCTTCTTGTTGATGAAGGGGACGACGCCGAAGGTGGCACCTTCGGCCATTTGAGTGAAAAGGCTGAAGACCAGCATGATGCCGATGGCGAGCGCCAGCGTTTGCATCTGGGCGAAGCCCATCAGGGCGACACTTTCACAGAGCATGGCGATGAAAAGCCAGCGTACGCGGCCCTTGAGGCCGCCATGGCGGGCAAAAAGATCCGAGAATATCCCACCCAGGGTGCGCGCGAACAGGTTCATCAGTCCGAATAGCCCGGCGATGAGTCCGGCGGTGGCCAGGTCGAGTTCGAAGTTGTCGAAGAAATAAATGGCCGCGATGTTGTTGATGGTCAGTTCGACACCGAAGCATGCCGCGTAGACGATGAACAGCGCCCAGACACGTACATCCTTCATGGCGGCGCCGAAGCTTTGCGCCATGCCGTGCTCTTTCTCGGCATAGGGGAGTTCTCCGCGCGCCCGCAGCGCATCGAAGTTGCCGTTCGGTGCGTCCTGCGTGAAGAAATAGTAGGCGATGCCGGTCGCGAATAGCACGATACCGGGCACGACCATGGCCAGACGCCAGCCGAGCGCCTCGTTGACGCCGAGCATCAGGACGCCGGCGAAGATCAGCGGCATGAGGATCTGCGTGGTGCCGCCACCCAGGTTTCCCCAGCCCGCCGTGGTGGCGTTGGCGGTGCCGACCACGTTGGGCGCGAACATCACCGAGGTGTGGTACTGGGTGATGACGAAGGAGGCGCCGATCGCGCCAATGGCCAGCCGTGCCAGCAGGAAGGTTTCGAAGTTGTCGGCGAGGCCGATTAGCATCACCGGCAGGGAACCGAGGCACAACAGCCAGGTGTACGCCTTGCGGGGGCCGATTTTGTCGCAGAGAAGCCCGATCACTAGGCGTACCAGGACAGTGATGGCGACCGAGGCAATGATGGTATTACCGATCTGGGTCTTGCTCAGGTCGAGGTCTTCACGCACGACGGCCATCAAGGGGGCGATGCCGAACCAGCCGAAAAAGCAGACGTGGAACGCGAACCACGACATGTGGAAGACACGCATCTGCGGTGTCTTGAGGCTGAAAAGCCGTATCTTGTTGGCTTTGTTGCGGATTTCCATGGCTCATCCTCTAACGTTGGAGTAGCGGAGATCGAACGCGACATCGGCGACCTTCGTCGTGAAGGGCCGGGTCTTGGGGTTCGACGCACTCGTACTCACTTGGCGAGCCTGGTCCACGTCCTGATGTCTCATGAAAAGCAAGAGGTGTGCCAATGAAGCGTGATGTCGTCAAAGGCGTTTTCTGGGGGCGGGTGTCGCGTCTTTGGGCATGCTTTTGGTGCGCCATGAGAGGCGGTCGCACCGTTGTGATGCATCGAAATCGCACCGCCAATGTGCAAGCGCCGTGTGACGTGGCCCGTCAAGGGGCACGTCCTGGCATGTAACCTGCATTGAAAGTCGACAAGCACCCAGCAGAGGAAAGCGCATGACCGTCAAGGTGCTGATCGTGGATGCGCGGCAGGAACGCTCGCGGGCGCTGGAACGAGCGCTGCATGAGGCGGGGTTCGACGTGGTGACACGTGCCGACGAGCATGACGATCTCTACGCCATCATGATGCGCGTCAAGCCGGATGCGGTGATCATTGATGCGGCGCTGCCCAGTCGCGATACCCTGGAGCACATGGGGCAACTGGGTCGCCGCTTTCCCAAGCCGATGATCATGCTTGCCGAGGAAGAAACGCCGAATTTGACGCGCGAAGCGACGAGTGTGGGCGTCAGCGCCTATGTGGTCGAGGACGTGCAGCCGGCGCTGGTGCGTTCGATGGTCAATGTGGCGATTGCCAGCTTCGAAGCGCATCGCGCCCTTAAGGGCGAACTGACCAAGACACAGACCACGCTGGCGCAGCGGCGCACTATCGAGCGCGCCAAGAGCCGATTGATGGAAACGCATGCGTTCAGCGAAGACGCCGCCTATCAGTGGCTACGCAAGCACGCCATGAATCGTCGCTTGACCATTCACGAGGTGGCTCAGGCCGTCTTGGCCAGCGACGATTCCGAGTCGTAGGAGACAATGATGAATGACCCCCAAGCGTCTCGAGACGAGTGGCCCTCGCCCGAGCGCGATACGCTGATCCTGGGCATGTTACCACTCAACGATGCCGCGCCGTTGGTGGTCGCGCGTGAGTGTGGCTTTTTCGCGGCGCATGGGTTGGATGTGACGCTGCAAGTGGAATCGTCGTGGGCCGGTTTACGGGATGCTATGCAGCTTGGGCTCCTCGATGGCGCGCAGATGTTGCCGCTGATGCCGCTGGCCTCGACATTGGGGCTCGATGGACGCCCTACGCCGATGCTCTCGGCGCTGACGCTGAGTCTCGGTGGTAATGCCATCACCGTATCCAATGCGCTGTATGCCAGCATGCGCTCGGCGGATCCCGATGCCATGGCGCGGACGCCGATATCAGCCCGCGCCTTGGGAGCTGTGGTGCGTCAACGACGTGTCGCGGGCGAACCGGCGTTGCGTTTCGCCAGCGTGTATCCGTTTTCCTCGCACCACTATCAATTGCGTTACTGGCTGGCGGAAGGCGGCGTCGATCCCGATCGCGATCTCGATCTGCGCGTAGTGCCCCCGCCCTTGGTGGCGAAGCAACTCGAGGCTGGTTGGCTGGATGGTTACTGTGTCGGCGAGCCCTGGAATACACTCGCGGCACGTCGTGAAAGCGGCCGCGTGCTGATCGGCAGTCATGACATCTGGCAGCACGGGCAGGAAAAGGTCTTCGCGGTGCGCGAGGCATGGGCCGAGGCTTATCCGGCGACGCACCGTGCGGTGCTGCGGGCGCTGCTCGAGGCCTGCGCCTGGCTGGATGCCCCGGCGCAGCGTAACGAGGCGGCTCGCTTGATGTGCGAAAAAGGCTACCTGGACGTGCCGCCTACCGTGGTGGAGGAGAGCATGGCAGCGGAGAGTGGTTCGGTGCCGCATGGCGTGAGTGTCTTCCATCGCCATGCGGCGAATTTCCCCTGGCGATCGCATTTGCGATGGTATGCCGAGCAGATGCGGCGTTGGCAACATCTGGACGTCGCTACGCCGGCGCTAGAGGACTGCTTGTCGCGTTGCGTGCGGCCGGACCTTTTCCGCGAAGCGGCCGATGACCTGGGCCTCAGTTATCCGCTCGTCGATGCCAAAAGCGAAGGCGAACATGCAACTGAATGGTCGCTGGAAGGAAGTCGTGGTGCCATCGCCATGGGCAGCGATCAACTGCTGGGCGGTGGGTGTTTTTCGGGCCGAGACCGAGGCTGAGGAGGGTGAAACGCAAATCGCCCCACCGCTATGGTGGGGCGATTTGTGAGAAGTTGGCGTCCAGGAGGGGCCTCCTAGCCTTCGTCGCCCGGATTCTCGTTGAGAGTACGCACGCTGGCGATGGCCGGCGTATCGCTGTCGCTTTCCAGCTTGGCGAGCAATGGCTTGGACTCTTTCTTGAACGCCGCCAACTGCTTGCCTTCTAGACTCGTGTTCTCGGGCAGCTTGACGCGCATGGCGTCGACCTGGCTATTGTTGACCATGACTTCATAGTGCAGGTGGGGGCCGGTACTGCGCCCGGTGTTACCCGACAGCCCGACCTTCTGGCCCATCGTCACCCGATCGCCTTCCTCGACCAGGCGCTTTGAGAGATGCATGTAGCGGGTCTTGTAGCCATTGTCGTGGCGGATGACCAGGTAATTGCCGGCACCGTTTTTCTGATAGGCTGACTTGATCACGCGACCTGCTGCCGGAGACTCAATCGCTGTGCCGGTGCGTACGGCGAAATCCGTGCCGCGGTGGGGGCTGATTCGCCCGGTGACTGGGTGCTTGCGGCGCAGGTTGAACGACGAACTGATGCGCGGGCGGCCCTCGAACGGGTAACGGTTGAAAGCCGGGTCCAGGCTTTGGCCGTCGGGTGTATAGAAGCGGTCATTGGCACTGTTGCGCACCACGGTCAGGTCCATGCGTTCGCCTTGATACTGGGCGGCGAGAATGCGTGAGTCGAGGCTTTCGCCTTCCAGCATGTCGGACTCGACGAGTACCTGAAAGCGGTCGCCGGCACGCGTGTTGCGGCGGAAATCCAGTTTCTTCGAGAGCAGGTTCGTCAACTGGGCTACTTCGGCGCTGGAAAGGCCGGTGGACTGCGCCGAGAGGGTAAAGCTACCGTTGACCGTACCGGCGAATAGACGCTGGGTGGCTTCGGTTGCCTTGGTGACATTGGAAACGTTGAAGTCGTCTGCGGGGGATTTGCGCTTGATCAGATATCCCTTGCGGGCATTCTTCATGACGCGCAATGCCAGCAGGTCGCCGTCCTCGTCGAGCTTGTAATCGAACGAGCGACCCACTCGCCAGCGTGTCAGGACTTTCTTGTCAGGCATGCTGTCGAGGATATTCATGACCGTGCCGTAGCCTAGCCCAAGCGTGCGTTCGGCAGTGACGGCGAAGGTGTCGCCAGGCTGAACGGTATAGGTTTGCCACTCCGGCACGAAATCCTGCTGTGCGGCGATCTCTCGATCGAGCTCTGGTGAGCCGTCTGGATCGTGCAGCTCTTCGGGATCGATGGAAAAATCTCCGTAGGACGTACCTCCCAAGGTACCATCGTCAGGTTCGTCTTCGGAGAACGATCCCAGCAGTTGCATGGCTGATTCCAGTGCGCTGGTCGCAAGTGAGGAGGAAGCCTGCGTTTCGAAGGCCGGCGCATCGGAGACAGTGTTGTCAGCGGCGTGCGCCTTGTCGATGAAGTCGACATCGACGATCTCCTGGGCCTTGAGCTCACTCAGCGGGATATCGCGAGTGGTCACAGTCTCCAGGGTATCGAGGGCATTGCCCGCCAGCGAGGGCGACGACGAATGAGAATCGCCGACGTCTTGAGTGATCTGGTGAGTGGCTGAGTTGCCACCATTGTCGTCGATGACGGTAACGATTTTGTGCGCGCCCAGCACGGTCACCATGGTGGCGACCGGTAACAAAATTAACTTATGTGTGCGGGGCAGCGAATGAAGAATCCGCAACATGATAAATAGAAGCCATATACGTGAACGTTGAATAGATAAAAGGCATTGAAACGATAACCTATACTAAACGAAATGCCTATCCTGTTCATGTATACAGGTCATGCATACAGCAACGGCAAGCCGGTATTAGCGGCTTGCCTTGTATGCGTGGCTATGTGAGTAATCCCTTACCGGCGCCACGCGATGTACACTAATTGCACAATTTCAGTCGGTCAAGCTGCCGTCTTTATAGGCCTGCATGGCGGCCTCCAGCTCGCTGCGTGAGTTCATCACGAAAGGGCCGTAATGGGCGATCGGTTCGCGATGCGGTGTGCCTCGCAGGAGCAGGGCGCCAGCCTGGCCGTCCGCTTCCAGGGTGAGCGCGTCGCCCGCTTCGAGCACCGCCAGATTGCCAGCGGTTACCGCTTGGTTGCCAATTTTTACCGTTCCCATATAGGTATATACCAGCACGGTCTCATCATCTAGCTGTTTTAGTGACAATATGCCCGAGTCAAGGTGGACATCGGCGACACCGGCATTGCCGGCCAAGGCATCGAGAGGGCCGTCGATGCTGGCTGTGGCGCTTTGCCAGTGACCGCCGAGGGCGACCAGGTGGCTGCCTTGCCCTTCGAGGCGTGGCATTTCCTGCGCGCGTATATCGCGGTATGTGGCCGTGCTCAGCTTGTCGCTTGCCGGCAGGTTGATCCACAACTGAAAGGCGTGGAGACCTTGGTTGTCGGTCAGTGGCATTTCGGAGTGGATCATCCCGCGTCCGGTGTGCATCCATTGCGCATCGCCGGCATGGATGGTGCTGCTGTGTCCAAGATGATCCTCGTGCGTCAGCCCCCCGTGAATGACATAGGTGAGTGTCTGCATGCCCCGGTGTGGGTGTGGCGGAAAGCCGCCGATATAGTCATCGGGCTGATCGGACCCCAGTTCGTCGAGCATCAGGAAGGGATCGAGTCCGCCCTCGAAGTCGTGGAGGCGTTTGATCTTGACACCATCGCCGTCCTGGCTGGGGTGGCTGGAGCGAATGTGCTTGATCTGGCGGTGAGTCTGCGTTGCCTGTGTCATGGTGAATCCTCTTGATGACAATGACTGGTATTTTAGTTCGTATTTTTCGAAAATTAATCGCATATTTTTGCTCTTAACCTTCGAGGAAATCGAATGGCCAACGTCACGTTAGCGCAATGGCGAATGCTCGCCGCCGTGGTCGATCATGGTGGATTCGCGCGTGCCGCCGACGCCGTGCACAAGAGTCCTTCCACACTCAATCACGCGGTTCACAAGCTCGAAGAGCAACTCGGCGTCCAGGTCCTGGAGCCCGTGGGACGCCAGGTGCGCTTGACCGAGGCGGGCGATATGTTGCTACGCCGTGCCCGGCAGTTGCTGGAAAGCGCCGATGCACTGGAAGATGTCGCCGAGCGCTTGGGGGAGGGGCTCGAAGCCGAGGTGGTGATTGCCGTCGATCAGCTCTTTCCGCCGGATGCCCTGGCACAGGCGCTGGACAGTGTGTCGCGGCACTATCCTCATGTTCGTGTTCAACTGCATGAGACCGTGCTCAACGGCGGTGTCGAGATGCTCTACGATGGGCGCGCCGACCTGGTCGTGTCCGGCATCGCCGCCCAGGGTTTCCTGGGCGAGCCGCTGGTCAACGTGGCGTTTCTGGCCGTATCGCATCCGGCGCATCCCTTGCAGCATCTGGGACGTGAACTCGACCTGCGCGATCTGGAGCAGCATCGTCAGTTGGTGGTGCGCGATTCGGCGCTGCGCCAGTCGATGGATGCGGGGTGGCTCAAGGCCGAGCAGCGCTGGACCTTGAGCCATCTGGTGACGTCGGTGGATATGCTGTGCCGTGGACTGGGGTTCGCCTGGATGCCGACGACACGCATTCGCGAGGCGCTGCGGACGGGCAGTCTTGTACCGTTGCCCCTAGCGGTAGGCGGGCGTCGTGAGGCGTCGATGCAGCTTATCTTTCGCGATCGGGATCGTGCTGGTCCGGCCACGCGGGCGCTAGCGGCGGCGTTGCATGCAGCCGTGGCCGATTGCTGCGATGAGCATTCGATAGAAACGAACGGTTAGGCCGCTTTAATGCGCTTGAGCGTCGAATCAATCGATTTATGCTGAGCGGCATCGAGGGTGATCGAGCATCGGTCATCCGCTCATCAAGCATCAGGTCGCGCGCAGGAGGCAAGTATGGGGTTGTTGATCGAGGGTCGTTGGCACGACCAGTGGTATGACACCAAGAAGCACGGCGGTGAATTCGTTCGCGAGTCCGCCCAGTTACGCGACTGGGTGACGCCGGACGGGTCGCCGGGGCCGCAAGGTCAGCCCGGCATCGCGGCCGAGGCAGGGCGTTTTCATCTATATGTGTCGTTGGCCTGCCCGTGGGCGCATCGCACCCTGATCGTGCGTAAGCTCAAGGGGCTCGAGGATTTGGTCGGCGTGTCGCATACCAGTCCGTTGATGCTGGAACAGGGCTGGTCCTATGCCATCGACGAGGGCTCGAGTGGCGATCCACTCAATGGTGTCGATTACCACCATCAGCTCTATACGCTGACCGACGCAGATTATACCGGGCGCGTGACGGTGCCGGCGCTGTGGGATAGGCGTGAAGGGCGTATCGTCAACAACGAGTCTGCTGACTTGGTACGCATGCTGGGCGGGGCGTTCGATGATTTGACTGGCAACCGGCTGGATCTTTACCCGGCGGATCTCCGCGAGACCATCGATGCCGTCAACGCCGACGTCTACGATCACATCAACAACGGCGTTTACAAGGCCGGCTTCGCCACGCAACAGGCGGTCTACGAAAAGCACGTCACGGCGTTGTTCGCGGCACTCGAGCGGCTCGAGGCTCGGCTCGACACGCAGCGCTACCTTGCCGGCGAGTGGTTTACCGAGGCGGACATTCGGCTTTTCACCACGCTAGTTCGCTTCGATGCCGTCTATCACGGGCACTTCAAGTGCAATCTGCGGCGCATCGAGGACTACCCCAACCTGTCGAACTACCTGCGCGAACTGTACCAGTGGCCGGGCATTGCCGAGACGGTGAATTTCGATCATATAAAGCGTCACTATTATTATAGCCACGACACCATCAACCCGACACGCATCGTCCCCCAGGGGCCGTTGCTGGATCTGGAGCGTCCCCATGACCGTGAACGGTTGCCGGGGCAGGGCATTCGCGACGCTCGGTGAAGCCCGACAGACTGCGAGGGCGATGTATCAGCGTCGCTGCTGGGCACGTGTCAGCCAGCGATCGAGCGCATTGGCGAAGGTGCGCCGTTCGACATCGCCATAGGGCGAGGGGCCGCCGGTGTGCTCGCCGCTGGCGCGTAGGGTTTCCATGAAGTCACGCATCTGCACCTGGGCACGGATGCTGTCGCGGGTCAGCGTTTCGCCACGATTGGTGATGACCTCGGCGCCGCGTGCCAGCGCGGCTTCCGCCAGGGGGAGGTCGGCGGTGACGACGAGATCGCCCGGCGCCACTCGGTCGACGATGGCGTCGTCGGCGGCATCGAACCCCCCGGGAACGGCCAGCGCGCTGACCCAGGCCGAGGGCGGCAGGGGCAGGCGGTGATTGGCGACGAAGCGTGTCGGGGTCTGGGTACGTTCGGCGGCACGCACGATGATCTCGCGGGCGTGACGGGGGCACGCGTCGGCATCGATCCACAGCGTCGGCATGGGGAACTCTCTCGATAAGCGAATAGGCTTGATGGATGAATTAAGATTGGGCAAAGCCATTAGTCGATGGTAGTATGCCATTTCCTCGCATGTGTTGACCCCTCCATCCTGTATTCGTCCCTGTGCGATGTGCCTTCCACTCATAATGTGGTTGGGCCTTGAGGACGTTTCTGCGCAAGGCGCATTGCCCGCTCGCTTCGAGCCGGCCGTGAGAGCGCTTGCCGCATCGATGGCGCGCAATGACGCGTAAGGTCGCCACAGCTGTCGCGTATGCGACAGGACGCAGGTGCTGCGACCGGCGCCTTTTGTTTCGATGCCCCAGGCCGAGCGGCCGATGGGCAATGAAGGCGCCTTGAATTTTTCCGCCGGTTCGCTCCGGCTATCCAAGGTGTGACATGACCACGACTCCCGCTGCCTCGTCGACTTTCGCCGAGCTTTCGCTGCCGTCTGTTCTTCTTTCTACGCTCGAATCACTGGGATATGAGACGCCCTCCCTGATTCAGACTAAAACCATTCCTGCGCTACTCGAAGGGCGCGATGTGCTGGGCCAGGCTCAGACCGGTACGGGCAAGACCGCTGCCTTTGCCTTGCCGCTGTTGTCGCGTCTTGACCTCAAGCGTCGTCAGCCACAAGTGCTGGTGCTTGCGCCTACACGTGAGCTGGCGCAGCAGGTTGCCGCTTCTTTCGTCCAGTACGGCCGTGACCTCAAGGGTCTCGAGGTTCTTAGCCTGTGCGGCGGCCAGGAATATCGTGAACAGCTCAGTGGGTTGCGTCGCGGCGCCCAGGTCGTCGTCGGCACACCGGGACGTGTAATTGACCACCTCGACCGTGGCAGCCTCAAGCTCGACGGCCTCAATGCGCTGGTACTCGACGAAGCCGACGAAATGCTGCGCATGGGCTTCATCGATGACGTCAAGCGCGTGGTCTCCGATACGCCGCAAGATGCACAGCGTGTGTTCTTCTCCGCGACCTTGCCTAATGAGATCTCACGCATCGTCGATCATTACCTGGTCGATCCGCTGAGGATCATGATCGAGACCAAGACCAAGACCGCCGAAGGTATCGAGCAGCGGCTGGTACGTATCGAAGGTGGTGCCAAGCTTGAGGCGCTATCGCGCCTGCTCGAGGTCGAGCCGGTAGACGCCGCTATCGCCTTCGTGCGTACGCGTGCTGCCTGCACCACCTTGGTCGAACAGCTATTGCTGCGCGGCGTGAACGCGGCGGCGCTGTCCGGCGACCTTGACCAGAGTCTGCGCGAGCGTACCGTCGAGCGCCTCAAGCGTGGCAAGGTCGATGTCCTCATCGCCACTGACGTTGCCGCGCGCGGTCTCGACGTGCCGCGTATTACGCACGTTTTCAATTATGACCTGCCGCAAGACGGTGAAGCGTATACTCACCGCATCGGGCGGACGGGGCGTGCTGGACGCAAGGGCGTGGCGATCACCTTCGCCGGTGGCCGCGAGCAGCGTCGCGTACGTGACATGGAGCGTGTCACCGGCCAGCCGATGAAGGAAGTCGAGTTGCCCGATGAGTCTGTCATCCGCGCGCATCGTGACGAGTTGTTCCGCAAGCGCGTTCTGGAGACGCTGGAGAGCGGTAGCGACTATCAGCGTGAGCTGATCGAAGGCTTGGTCGATGACGGTTATGATGCCGTCGATCTGGCTTGTGCCATGGCCAGCATGGCGCGTTCGGGCGAAGCTCCCATCGGCCGCTTGCCGAAGCCTGGCGAGCGTCGTTCTCCCCGCCAGGGCGGCGGCCGCGACGACAAACCCAATCGCCGTGATCGTGGGCCAAGTGCCGGCATGACCCGTTACCGTGTATCGGTGGGGCACAAGGATGGCGTCAAGCCCGGTCAACTGGTCGGTGCCTTGGCCAACGAAGGCGGCATCGATGGTGGCAAGATCGGTCGCATCGACATTCGCAACGCCTTCTCCGTGGTCGAATTGCCGAATACGCTGCCGGCAGCCGTGCTCTCACGCATCGGTCAGGCGCGTGTCGCCGGCCGCCCGCTTGAAATCGCCGAGGATCGCGGTGGCCAGGAGCGCGCGCCGCGCCGTAATCGTGATGATGACGACTCCAAGAATCGCTCGCAGGCGTAATCTAGCCACCAACGGCTCACGTATGCCGCCCGTTACCTGACGGGCGGCCATGAAAAATGCCCCATGGCACATTGCTGCCATGGGGCATTTGCGTTGGATAAGGCGCTTCGCCCGGAAGGGCGAAGGCCTACCGAGTGACGTTACCCTTCGCGCTTGCCGTCGACGAGGCGCTTCAGGTTCAAGCCGTTCGCTTCCTTGAGTGCTTCGGGTAGCAGCGAATCGGAGAGGTTCTGATAGCACACCGGACGCAGGAAGCGGAAGATTGCGGCGCTACCCACGGAGGTGGAGCGTGCATCGGACGTGGCCGGGAAGGGGCCACCGTGCACCATGGCATGGCAGACCTCGACACCGGTCGGCCAGCCGTTGGCCATGATGCGGCCGGCCTTGCGTTCCAGTGTGGGTAACAGCTGTGCCGCATCCTGAGTATCGTCTTCGTCCATCTGCAGAGTGGCGGTCAACTGGCCTTCCAGAGCTTCGGCAACGCGTTTCATTTCGTCCAGATCGTTGCAGATCACGACCAATGACGTGGCGCCGAAGACTTCGTCCTGTAGCGATTCGTCGGCTAGAAGGTCCGCCCCTTGCGTGGTGAAGAGACCGGCCTGGCACTGGTTCTCACCTTCGCCGGTTAGGCCACGGCCCACTTCAGTGACCTTGGCGTTACCTGCCAGCTTGGCGACGCCTTGCTCATAGGCTGAATGAATGCCCGGCGTCAGCATGGTGCTTGCGGGCGTGTCCTTGAGCGCCTTGCCAGCCTCCTCGATGAAATTATCCAGCGCCGGACTCTTGACGCCGATCACCAGGCCGGGGTTTGTGCAGAACTGGCCCGCGCCCATGGAAACGGAGCCGACGAAGGATTGCGCGAGGTCGGTACCGCGTGCTTCGAGCGCCTTGGGCATCAGGAAGACGGGGTTGATGCTGCTCATCTCGGCGTAGACCGGGATCGGCTCGGGGCGCGATTGCGCGGCTTGTTGCAGTGCCAGGCCACCTTTGCGTGAACCGGTGAAGCCGACTGCCTTGATGTTGGGATGCTTGACCAGCGCAGTGCCTACCTCGTAACCGGCATCGAAGAGCATGGAGAACACGCCTTCGGGCATGTTGCACTTCTGAGCGGCTTTCTGAATGGCGCGCGCTACCAGCTCGGATGTGCCAGGATGCGCCGCGTGTGCCTTGACGATTACCGGGCAGCCTGCCGCCAGTGCGGAGGCGGTATCACCGCCCGCCACAGAGAAGGCCAGCGGGAAGTTGCTGGCGCCGAAGACCGTGACCGGGCCCAGAGCGATGTGGCGCTGGCGCAAGTCGGGGCGTGGCATCGGCGTGCGCTCGGGCAGGGCCGGGTCGACACGGACGTCGAGCCATTCGCCGGCACGGACGACACTCGCGAAAAGGCGCAACTGGTTACAGGTACGGCCTCGCTCGCCTTCGATACGCGCGACTGGCAGGCCGCTTTCGCTCATGGCGCGCTCGATCAGACCGCCACCCAAGTGCTCGATTTCCTCGGCGATGGTTTCCAGAAACTTGGCTCTTTCTTCCAGTGAGGTTTCCCGATACGCATCGAAGGCATCCCAGGCAAGCTGACAGGCGCGCTCGACCTGCTGGCTATCGGCACTGGTAAACTCGGGCGGCAGGTTCTCGCCACTGGCGGGATCGACTGCCTGAAAGCTGGCGCCGGGGCCGGCTGCAATGTCTTGTCCGATGATCTGCTTGCCTTCCAATATCATTCTTGCCTCCTGGCAGGGTGAACAGGTTAGAAATGGAGATGGTGCGTTCGGAATTCAACAGCGGCATGTCGCCGCCACTCCTTGACAAGAGTGAACGCCAGCCGTCAGGACGCCTGGTGATATCACCAAGCGTCCATGAGACGGTGGCGTTCATCTCTTTTGCCGTTGGGGGTTACAAGAGGCCACGCGTCTTGAGGAATTGGGTCACTGAATCATAGTACTTCTGTGTGATCTCGTTCTTGTCAGCCCAGACTTTCCATTCTTTCTCGGCGGCCTGACGGAACTTCTTGCGTTCTTCGGCGGACAGGTCGACCGGATGAACATCAGGGTCTTGCTTGAGTTTCTCCAGCGTCTTGATATCGGCTTCCTTGAGCTGGGCGATCAGGTCATAGGCCATGGCATCAAAAGCGGTTTCCAGGGTGGTCTTTAGATCCTCCGACAGGCCATCCCAGATCTGCTTGTTGATTGAAACGGCGATCATGGGCATGGAGTGGAAGCCGGGGTACAACGGATACGATGCGAAGTCATGAATACCCTGGGCATCGTTATTGGAGAGCACCGTCGAGTCGGCGGCGTCAATCACACCTTTTTCCAGTGCGGTATAGACTTCAGACCCCGGCAAATTGACGGGGGTCGCACCGATTCTCTCGAAGATGTTGTAAACCATGCCTTGGGGAGCACGAATCTTCAGTCCCTCGAAATCCTTGATTTCGTCGATCTTCACCGTTGAGGGAATGGACTCGAGGGGGAAGGTCGCTGCGGAAATCAGGTGGGTGCCGTAACGCTCTGCCAGCTGATTGTAGATTTTCTCGCCACCTCCATGCTTCATGTATTCGAGGAAGTCGTAGGGGTTGCTCCAGGCACCGACCAGATTCCCCATCATCCCGAACGCCGGGTTTTGCCCGGAGAAGTAGCTGGGATCCGTCATATGGCCTTGCAGAATCCCCGAGGATACCGCCTGCAGTGTTTCTGTGGGACCAACGACGGAGTTAATGGGCATGACTTCAATATTGACCTTGCCATCCGTCATGGTTTCGATCTTGTCGGCCCATTTTTGTTTTATCTTGAAGCTGGGCTCGCCCGATGTTTCCGAAGCCTGAAATTTCCAGTCATATTGCGCTGCCTGTGCGCTGGACATTCCCACCAGCAGGAGGGAGCCGGTAGCGATAAGTACCTGTTTTAGATTGAGCATTTCGATCTCCATTGAAGCTTGTTGTTATCAGTAAATACATGGTGTCGGCATGATGCCGAGCCATAGGCGTTCGCTTGGCGAACCTGGGGTCATGTCGGAAGGGCCTCTTCGGTCCATCCATGAGCAAAATATCGTGTCAGTCGTTTCGCGCCGTCAGGGCGACTCAATTAACACGCATCAGGTAGTTCAGCAGGGCGCCGCTGCCGAACTGCCAGGGCCGGATGCGGTCACTGGTGTCGACGCGATTGACCAGCGCCCCGAGCGTTGGGGTGGCGATGGTCACTACATCCTCGAGGTGGTGGGTGAAGCCGCTGCCTTGGGTATCGCGATCCTGGGTCGGGGCGAATAATGTCCCCAGAAACAGCATGAAGCCGTCTGGATACTGGTGATGGCTGCCGAGTGTCTGGGCGACGAGGTCGAGCGGGTCGCGACTGATCTGGTTCATCGAACTCACCGCATCCAGATGGAAGCCATCCTCACCACGAACATCCAGCGTCACCTCCAGGGCGCGGACACTGTCGATGTCGAAATCATCATCGAACAGGCGCACGAAGGGGCCGATGGCGCAGGAGGCGTTATTGTCCTTGGCCTTGCCCAGCAACAGGGCGCTGCGCCCTTCGACATCGCGCAGGTTGACGTCGTTGCCGAGCGTCGCGCCGCGTACCTGGCCGCGTGAGTCCACCGCCAGCACGACCTCGGGCTCGGGGTTGTTCCACTTTGAGGCTGGATGAATACCGACCCGGTGCCCCAGGCCCACTGCCGACATGGGTTGCGATTTGGTGAACACTTCGGCGTCGGGGCCGATACCGACCTCGAGGTATTGCGACCAGACGTCGAGCTCGACCAGCTTCGCCTTGAGGGCTTGGGCCTCGGCGGAGCCTGGCGTCAAGCGGGAAAGATCGTCGCCGATCAGCGAGGTGACGGTCTCGCGCAATGTCGCGGCCTTCTGACTATCGCCGCGCGCCTGTTCCTCGATCACCCGCTCCAGCATCGATGATGCGAACGTCACTCCGCAGGCCTTGATCGCCTGCAAATCGCAGGGCGCCAGAAGGTGCCAGGTGGCAGGATCGCCCTCGGCGTCGAGCGAAGCTTCCAAGCAGTCGCTGACCTTGAGGAGTGGCGCATCCGGCGCCTGAGCAATGCGCGTTGCCAGGTCGTCGAACTCCAGCAAAGCGCTGAACGTGGGAGCGAGCGTGCTGATATCGTGCAGCATGCCGTCGCGCACGGTGACTAGGCGTGGCCCTTGCACATCAGGGTCCCACATACGGCCGATCAGACGATCGTTGCCGGCGTCCTGGGGGAGAAACGGGTGGAATTCATTCATGGGAGCGCCCTTGGCTTCATCGCGTTAGGGGTAAATGTTGAACATAGATCTCACATGTTCAACATAGACATTCGTATACCCGTTGCCATTGCTCAGGCTGTATTGGGTCGCCGATACAAGGGGCTGGGAGGTCGTGACCGTGCGTATTGAAAGGATGGAATGATCTTTTTATCAGTGTCTTGGCGTGAAATATCGATGAGGACTCGAGGCCGTGACAGCGCTCCCGGCGGGAGATGACAAGAGCGTTCCATTTTTTTGATATTGTCTTGTATATCAATTGAGGTGTTTTTTGACATTATCCGGTTATTAAGAAAGACGTTTATGGTGTCGGCAACGCTAATGCGAATGTCACGAGAAGGAGTCCCTGATGAGTCAGTCCCCCCGCCGACTGCGCAGCGCCGAATGGTTTGGCACCGCCGATAAGAACGGTTTCATGTATCGCAGTTGGATGAAGAATCAGGGCATTCCCGACCATGAATTCCAGGGCAAGCCGATCATCGGTATCTGCAACACCTGGTCGGAGCTCACGCCCTGCAACGCGCACTTCCGCAAGCTCGCCGAACACGTCAAGCAGGGTATTCTCGAGGCGGGCGGCTACCCGGTAGAGTTCCCGGTGTTTTCCAACGGCGAGTCCAACCTGCGGCCCACGGCGATGTTCACTCGCAACCTGGCGAGCATGGATGTCGAGGAAGCGATTCGCGGCAACCCCATGGACGCGGTGGTGCTGCTGGTGGGCTGCGACAAGACCACTCCGGCGTTGCTGATGGGCGCGGCGAGCTGCGATATTCCCACGCTCGTGGTCACTGGCGGACCGATGCTCAACGGCAAGCATGAAGGCAAGGATATCGGCTCGGGCACCGTGGTGTGGAAACTCTCCGAAGAAGTGAAAGCCGGCAAGATCTCGCTGCACGACTTCATGGCTGCCGAGGCGGGCATGTCACGCTCTGCCGGCACCTGCAACACCATGGGCACCGCCTCGACAATGGCTTGCATGGCCGAATCGCTGGGCACCTCCTTGCCGCACAACGCGGCGATCCCGGCGGTGGATTCGCGTCGCTATGTACTGGCCCACCTGTCCGGTAACCGCATCGTCGAGATGGTCCACGAGGATCTCAAGCTCTCCAAGGTGCTGACCAAGCAAGCCTTCGAGAACGCCATTCGCACCAACGCGGCCATCGGCGGTTCGACCAATGCGGTCATTCACTTGCAAGCCATCGCCGGACGCATCGGGGTCGACCTGACGCTGGACGACTGGACGCGCATCGGGCGTGGTACGCCGACCATCGTCGACCTGCAGCCATCGGGGCGCTATCTGATGGAAGAGTTCTACTATGCAGGTGGTTTGCCAGCTGTGCTGCGGCGTCTTGGCGAGGCTGACCGGCTGCCGCACAAGGACGCCCTGACCATCAACGGCAAGACGTTGTGGGAGAACGTGGAGGATGCGCCGCTGTACAACGATGCCGTGATTCGTCCCCTCGATACGCCGTTGCGCGAGGATGGCGGCATGTGCGTGATGCGCGGCAATCTCGCGCCCAACGGCGCTGTCCTCAAGCCCTCCGCGGCGACGCCCGAGCTGATGACGCACCGTGGCCGTGCCGTGGTTTTCGAGAATTTCGATGACTATAAGGCACGCATCAACGATCCCGATCTCGATGTCACCGCCGACGATATCCTGGTGATGAAGAACTGCGGGCCGCGCGGCTATCACGGCATGGCTGAGGTCGGCAATATGGGGCTGCCGTCCAAGCTGCTCGAACAGGGCATCACCGACATGGTGCGCATTTCAGATGCGCGCATGAGCGGCACCGCCTACGGTACCGTGGTTCTCCATGTGGCGCCGGAAGCCGCCGCCGGAGGGCCCCTCGCGGCGGTGCGTAATGGCGACTTGATCGCCCTGGATGCATATGCTGGCACGTTGCATCTAGAGGTCGATGACGCCGAGCTTGCCGCGCGCCTGGCCGAGGCCGATCCCACCGCCGAGTCGACCCAAATTGCCAGCACCGGCGGCTATCGCCAGCTCTATATCGAGCATGTGCTGCAGGCCGATCAAGGCTGCGACTTCGACTTCCTGGTCGGCTGTCGCGGTGCCGAGGTGCCTCGTCACTCGCACTGAGGGCCGGACTAACGAAAAAGAGGGTATGAAAAACGAGAAGGCGGCCGAAATGGGTCGCCTTCTTGCGTTGCGGCGTTGCACGGCGCGGGGAAGCTGAGTCTCTACACCTATCGGAGTATGTTGAACATACTCGCAATATGTTTGACTTACACAGGAGCCGATTGTTCTTTCGAGAGGAGATAACCTGATGTCCGCCGACAATCGCCGCATGACCCCCGACCAACTGCGCTCGCGCTGGTGGTTCGACAACCCCGAGCATCCGGGGACCACGGCGCTGTGTATCGAGCGCTATATGAATTACGGTCTAACCTTGGAGGAACTCAAGAGCGGTAAGCCGATCATCGGCATCGCGCAGTCGGGCTCCGACCTGACGCCTTGCAATCGCCACCATATCGACCTGGTGAAACGCGTCAAGGATGGCATCCGTGCCGCCGGCGGCGTGCCGTTCGAGTTTCCTCTGCATCCCATTCATGAAAACGTGCGCCGACCGACGGCGGCGCTGGATCGCAACCTGGCGTATCTGGGCTTGGTGGAAGTCCTGCATGGCTATCCGTTAGACGGCGTGGTGCTGACCACCGGCTGTGACAAGACCACGCCTGCGTGTCTGATGGCGGCGGCGACGGCCAACATTCCGGCGATCGTGCTCTCCGGTGGGCCGATGCTCAATGGCTGGCGCGGCACCCAAGAACGCGTGGGTTCGGGCACCATCATCTGGGAACTGCGTAAACGTCTCGCGGCAGGGGATATCGGCTATGAGGAATTCCTGTCTCGCGCCACCGATTCGGCGCCTTCCGTGGGTCACTGCAACACCATGGGGACCGCCTCGACGATGAATTCCATGGCCGAGGCGTTGGGTATGAGCCTGCCTGGCTCGGCGATGATCCCGGCGCCCTACAAGGAGCGCTCGATGGTCGCCTACCAGACCGGGACGCGCATCGTCGACATGGTGTGGGAAGACCTGCGTCCGCTGGATATCATTACCCGCGAGGCCTGCGAAAATGCCATCGTGGTGTGTTCGGCGCTGGGCGGGTCCTCGAATGCGCCGGTGCATATCAACGCCATCGCCCGTCACGCGGGGATCGAGTTGACCAACGACGACTGGCAGCGCCTCGGGCATGAAATCCCGTTGCTGGCCAATGTGATGCCGGCGGGGATCTATCTTTCCGAGGAGTTCCACCGGGCCGGTGGTGTGCCCGCAGTGCTCAGCGAGTTGATCAAGGCCGGGCGCCTGCATGGTGACGTGCCAACGGTCAACGGCAAGACATTGGCGGAGAATACGGCCGGGCGTGAAACCCTGGACGACGATATCATTCGCCGCTACGACAACCCGCTGGTGGAAGAGGCCGGCTTCATCAATCTCAAGGGCAATTTGTTCGACTCGGCGTTGATGAAGACCAGCGTGATCGCCAGCGACTTCCGCAAGCGTTTCCTGAGCCAGGCCGACGATCTGGATGCCTTCGAAGGCAAGGTGGCGGTATTCGATGGCTCCGAGGATTATCATGCGCGCATCGACGATCCGTCGCTCGAGATCGACGAGAACACTATCCTGATCATGCGCGGGGCCGGACCGATCGGCCATCCGGGGAGTGCTGAGGTCGTCAACATGCAGCCGCCGGAGGCGCTGATCCGTCAAGGCATTGAATCGCTGCCATGCATCGGCGACGGTCGTCAGTCGGGCACCTCGGGCTCGCCCTCGATCCTCAACGCGGCCCCCGAAGCGGCAGTGGGCGGCGGCCTGGCGCTGCTGGAAACAGGTGACCGGATTCGTATCGATCTCAAGCGCGGCGAAGCCAATCTGCTGGTCGATGACGCCGAGTTGTCGAAACGTCGCCAGGCGCTGGAATCACGCGGCGGTTACATCTATCCGGTGGATCAGACGCCCTGGCAGGAAATTCAGCGCGGCATGGTCGAACAGCTCGATCGCGGCATGACGCTGGGCCCCGCCACCAAGTATCGCGATGTCGCCCGCCAGAGCCCGCCACGCGACAATCACTGAGTCGTCATGACCCAGTACTCACCGCTGAGTACTCATTGCCAAGTACTTAGCCACCCAACCGGGCGTCGCCATGCGACGCCCGACTTGTTTTGCGGGAGCGTGAGTTGAGAGCGCTCGGTCGGTGCGTGTCAGGTTTCGGACAACAGCTCGGCGCTATGTCCAAGCGGTGTGTCGGGGATTTCCAAGCCCAAGGCGCTGGCGGTGCCGGCGAGTACGGCCTGCGAGGCGCGAAAGGCATCGCGTGGCCGGCGTGCGCGAATGCTTTCCATCAGCAGTCGATGGCGCTCCAGACTCTCCGCGGGGTCGCTGGCGCTGACGTTCGAGGTCTCGATCAACAGCAATATAGAGGGTCGCAGAATGTGCGAAAGCTGTGACCAGACGATGTTGTGCGTGGCCTTGAAGATCGCCACATGGAAGGCGATGTCATAGTCGCTATGCAGGCGGCCGTCACGGTTGACAGTGGGATCGTCGAGGTCGCTGCCCATGCCGTTGAAGGCCTCTTCGATGGCGACCAAGTCACGCGCGGTAGCGTGCTTGGCGGCGGTCATGGCGACATAGGGCTCCACGTCGAGACGAAAGGCCAGAATCTCGCGCTGGACACCGGGATTGGGCGCGGCATAGCGCGTCATCCACTCGGTCACTTGAGCATCGAGAATGTTCCACTCCGGGTATTCACGGACCTTCGAGCCGTGCCCTGATATGCGTTCGATGATCCCGGCATCGACCAACTGGCGCAGGTCGCTACGCACCGCCGAGCGATTGAGGGCGAAGCGCGCGCACAGATCGATTTCGCGGGGGACGAAATCGCCTGGCTGATACTCGCCGGAGAAGATTTCCTGTGCCAGCGCCTCAGCGACGCTGGGGCGTTTTCGGGATGGGGTTTGTTTGCTCTTCACGTGACATCGTTCCGAATCATTTCGCTCACGCTGGCATATGTCGAACATTTCGACAAGGCGCCGATGGTCGGTGCCGCGCGCAGCGTGGCTGGTGATATGCGTTGAATACGCTGGCGCTAGCCGGGCGCTACAAGACGCTGCCCAAGCTTAGCCATGAAGGCATCGGCCGCGTCGAGTTGTGCCACTTCCAGGTACTCGTCGGGCTGGTGCGCCTGGGCGATGCTGCCGGGGCCGCAGATGACGGTGGGCAGGCCGGCATGCTGGAATTGACCGGCCTCGGTGGCATAGGCCACGGCTTCGTTGTCGGCGTCATCCAGTAGCGCATGGCAGAGTTCGAGCGCTGGCTGGTTGTCGCGGTCGGCCAGCGCGGGCACGGTCTCGGTCAGGTGCTGGGTATGAATGTCGATCTGGGGCGCGCGTGGGCGTAATTCGCGCATCAGCGTCTCGGCGTAGTGCTGGAAGCGCTCGAACAAGGCCTCGAAGCCGTCCGTCGGCAGGTGGCGGATCTCCCAGTCGAAATGGCACTCGCGGGCCATGATGTTGATCGCCGTGCCACCCTGGATCTTGCCCACGTGCAGGCTGGAGTGGGGCACATTGAAGAGTGGATCGACATGGCCCTCCGCGACCAGCTCCGCCATGATGTCCTCGATACGGGTCACCAGGCGGGCCGCCACATGCACGGCGGAGACGCCTTGGCGTACCTGGCTGGAATGTGCCTCGCGACCGGTCACCGTGGTACGCAGGTTGGTGATGCCTTTCTGGGCCACGACCGGCGCCATCAGCGTGGGTTCACCGACGATCACTGCCGCCGGAGTGGGTGCGTCGGCCATCAAACGCTCGATCAAGCGTGGCGCGCCCAGGCAACCGACCTCCTCGTCGTAGGAAAACGCCAGGTAGATGGGGCGCTGCAAGTCGAGCGCTTGCCACTGCGGTACCTGTGCCAACGCGCTGGCGATGAAGCCTTTCATGTCGCAGCTACCGCGACCGTAGAGACGACCATCGCCCTTGTCGGTTAGCGTGAAGGGATCGCTGCACCAGGGCTGGCCGTCCACCGGTACCACGTCGGTATGCCCGGATAGCACCACGCCGCCCGCCACCTCGGGGCCGATGCGGGTCAGCAGATTAGCCTTGCTGCCGTCATCGTTGGCGATACGAGTACACGGCACGTCATGCTCGGCAAGGTAGGTCTCGATGAAGGCGATCAATTCCAGGTTGGAATGTCGTGACACGGTGTCGAAGCCAATCAGACGTTCGAGCAGGGCAGTGGTATTAGGCATGGCGGTCTCCCCGCGGGATGTTTTGCGCCAGCCTAGCACGCCGATGTCGCGGCACGTCACTTTGACGCTGGCGCGAGCGTGCGTCATCTTGAGAGCGTTCATTCATCCAGTCAGGAGAGCATTCTCGTGAGCAAGATTCTCGTTCTCTATTATTCCAGTTACGGGCACATCGAAACATTGGCCAATGCCGTCGCCGAAGGCGCGCGCGGCGTGGCCGGCACCCAGGTGGACCTGTATCGCGTGGCAGAACTCGTGCCCGCCGACGTCGCCGAAAAATCCGGCTACAAGGCAGACAGCACCGCCGCTGTGCTGGACGATCCCAGCATCTTGGCTGAGTACGATGCGATTCTCGTCGGTACGCCCACGCGTTTCGGCAACATGGCCTCGCAGATGCGCAATTTCTGGGACAAGACAGGCGGCCTCTGGGCCCAGGGCAAGCTGATCGGCAAGCTGGGCGGCGCCTTCACTTCCACCGCCAGTCAGCACGGCGGGCAGGAAACCACCCTGACCTCGATTCATACCACCTTGCTTCACCATGGCATGGCGATCGTCGGTGTGCCGTACTCCTGCGCGGCATTGAGCGAGCTCGAGGAAGTCTCCGGCGGCACGCCCTACGGTGCCACGACCATCGCCGGTGGCGACGGCAGCCGCCAACCCAGCGAAAACGAACTGACCATCGCCCGCTTCCAGGGCCAGCACACCGCTGAAATGGCCGCCAAACTCGCCGGCTGAGCACTACGACGTAGCCAACAACGTCATGCCAAACGCCGTGCCTTCGGGCGCGGCTTTTTAGTGTCAGGGATAGGTACACGAAGTGCGTTTTTTTGACACGTCGCCTAGGTATTACCCCGTCCTACTAAGGGGCAGGCGTTTTTTGCCCGTTCAGTGCCTGGATAGCGGCGACGGTGTCATCGATGGCGTCGGGGTCGAGTATGAGACCGATGTGGTCGATGCCGGGGAGTTGATCGACCGCTACGTCGCTGCCGGCATGTTGAAACACAGAGGCGAACTGATCGGCACGAAAGACCTGGTCGTCTTCGCCCACCAGCACACGCATCGGGCGGTTCGTCGCGCGTAGGGTAGCCCGGTAATCGGGTATCGGCCGGTAATTCTGGGCCAAATTGTACGAGTAGACCGGTGTCAGATCGGCATGCTCGTCGACGGCATAACGTACCACGGGCAGATGGTTGAAGGCGTCGATACCGAACCGATTCAATAGTGTGATGGCGATGTAACGCGGTAAGCCGACGCGGGTCCAGCCGCCACTATCGGCCCGATACGTCGGTGCCTCCTGACTGATGAACGGCGACAGTAGCAGGTAGTTGGAAAACAGTCGCTGGCGTTGACTACCGGCTACCCTGAGTGCGAAGCCACCACCGGAAGAGAAACCCACGAGCGTGCGGGGCGCGACCGGAGTGGCAGCATGCACGAAGTCTTCCAGATCATCCTCGAGTTGTCCCACGTAGGCGATGTCACCGCGGGTTCCGGAGGCGCCGTGTCCGCGAATATCCAGCGCGTATACGGTGTACCCGGCGGCGGCGAACGCCTTGGCCAGCGGGTGCATGCTGCGGCTGTCAGCAGCGGAGCCGTGGAGCAGTACCACGCTGCCATGTGAGGCGCCGGCAGAAGGCGAGTAACGGCGAAAGCCGAGCAGCGTGCCGTCTCGCGCTTGATAGGTGCTGAGTACCGGCAGGTCGCTATTGTCGAGCGTCTTGAATGGCGCATTGATGCCTTCCATGGTTGGTGGCTGGGATGGACCGCCGAAGATAAGCGCCAAGGCGGTAGCGCTCACCAGCCCCACGCTGATTAGCAAGAGCAAGCCGATGGCGAATTTCATGGGCACCTCGTGATTATTTGCTGGCCGATACCAGCGTGCCACGAAATTCCTTATGCATTCACCAACCTCGCTCGACTCGTGCCATTACCCAGTGGCTCGACCTGAATCTGTACCGGGATGCGTTCGTGCATTTCCTGTACATGCGAGATCACGCCGACGCGGCGGCCTAGCGCTTGCAGACCGTCGAGGGCGTCCATGGCGAGTGCCAGGGATTGCGGGTCGAGGCTGCCGAAGCCTTCGTCGATGAACAGTGATTCGATGACGAGTTCGCCGGAGGCCATTGAGGCGAGCCCCAGCGCCAGCGCCAGCGAGACAAGGAAGGTTTCGCCGCCGGAAAGCGAATGCACCGAGCGGCGTTCGTCGCCCATGTCGCGGTCCTCCACCAGCAGGCCCAGCTCGCTGCCGCCGCGAATCAGCTTGTAACGGCGGCTAAGACCCGTCAGATGCGCGTTGGCGTGTTCCAGCAATTGCTCCAGGTTGTAGGCCTGAGCGATGCGCCGGAAGACCTTGCCGTCGGCGGAGCCGATCAGTTCGCTGATGCGGCCCCAGCGACGGTATTCGGCGCGCGCGGCATCGAGCTCGGCTTGCCCTTCGCGCTGGCGCTGACGCTTGCGGTCGTCGTCGCGCAGGGCGTGCTGGGCGTCGTCACGGCGTGCCTGGGCGGCATCGTGCCGGGGCGCCAGAGCACTACGCTCGATGCCAAGCGCCTCTCGGCGCTGGTCGATCCGGGCGTCGACCGCCGCGCCCAATAGGGCGCCTGCGGGTGCGTCATGCTCGGTCAATGCCTGGTCGCGGCGATGCGCGATGAGGGCCTGGCGGCGCTCGGCGAGGGCGGCAGCGGTCTGCTGGCGGGCCTGCTCGGCCTGGGCCAATTCCCGTTCCCGGCGTTCGGCGTCACCCTCGGTTTCGGCGAGTAGCCGCTGCAGGGTGGCGTTGTCCAGCTCGGGATGCGCTTGGCGCCAGGCATCCAACTCACGGGTGAGGGTGTCGATTTCCTGGTTGAGCCGGGTGAGTTGCTCGGCCTCGTAGTGCGACTGCTGGGCAAGCCGCTGGGCTTCCCGCTCACTGTCATGGCATTGGGCAAGCGCCGTATCCCGTGCCTGGCGCGCGCTGGCCTGGCGCGTATCGAGCTGCTGCTGCCAGGCATCCGGCGCGGCATGCTCGCCGAGCAGGGCCTTGAGCCGGGCGGCGATATCGTCGCGCTCGCGGCGTAGCGGAGGCAGACGCGCATCGAGTTCTGTTAGTTCCTTGTCGAGACTGGTGCGTTGGGCGTCGAGTTGCGCCAGTGTCAGCTCGCTCTGGCGCAATGCCTCGTCGAGCGGTGCCAGCTCGGCCTCGGCGCGGGCAAGCGCCTGCAGTGTCTTTTCGTGTTGCGCGCGCTGGGCGTCGCTTGTCTGGCGTTGCTCGGTCAGCCAGGCGTCGCGCCGGTCGTGATCGATGGTGGCAAGCTCGTCATACAGCGGATGTTCGCTGAGCGCCTGGTACGCCTCCTGGCGGCGTTTGTCGGCATCCGCACCGTCCTGGCGTTGCTGCGTGAGAGAGGCGTCAAGCGCGCGGTACTGGCCCAACAGTTCGTCGCGTTGTTGCTGAGCGTGGTCACGCTGCTGCTGGGCGTCCGTCAACTGGCGGTCTTCTTCCGCTTGCTGCGCGGCAAGCTGGGCGGCTTCAGGTGTCTGTGGTGGCTGGTGGCGCCAGGGATGCTCGAGCCCGCCGCACACCGGGCAGGGCTGGCCTTCCTCGAGGGCCACGCGCAAATGCGTGACACTCTCGCTGCGCACCGCGCGGCCGCGTTCGACGAATTCCAGCACGCTGCGATAGTGACGCTCGTGCTCATCGAGGCGCTGGCGCGCGGCCTGGCCTTGGGTGATTAACGCCTCGAGGCGCTTTGCGTCCTGCGTCAAGCGCTCATTGAGCGTGCGCTGGGTGTGCTCGGCACGACAGGCGGTCTGCCAGCGACTTTGCAGCTCGCCGAGTGCCAGGTGACGCCGGGCGGCGTGATCATACGCGCGCTGAACGGCCTGGCGAGCGTCTTCCACGCGGTCGTGCTCGCCCATTAGCTGGCGCAGGGTGGCCTGCCAGTCATCGCGCTGCCGGCGCTGGCGTTGCTGCGTCTCGTGGGCCTCCTGGCGGCGTGCGGTCAGCGCTTGCGCGTCGCGGCGATGCGCGGCGTGCGTTTTGTCGAGCTCGGCCAACTGATGCTCGCGGGTAGCCAATTGCTGTGCCTGTTCGCGGGCCTGGTGCAGTTGAGGTTCGGCTTTGCGGCGTGCCGCGTCGGCGTCTTGAAGGGCCTGTTCGGCCGTGGCATGTGTCTGTTTGGCCTGCTGCTGTGTGGTCTCGGCCTGCGTCAAGGCTTTGCGTGTGTCGGCATGCGTTGCCTCGAGACGCGAGATCTCACCGGGTAGTTCGGCCTGACGCGCCAGACGATGACGTTGAGGCGCGATCAGGCGCTGCCAGTCACGGTCGGCGCGGGCTGGGGCCAGCGTCTGCCAATGCGCCTCGGCAGCGTGGTGCTCGCGCTGCCCTTGGGTGTGAGCATCGCGAAGTTTGGCATCCGTGGCATGCCACTGTGCTTGTGTCTCCAGGCGCCTTGCATGGCGCTGCACGGTGTCGAGTTCGGCTTGGGCGGTCTCGGCGGTCTTTTCGAGCGCGGTGCGGGCCTCGGCCTCGGCAGGCAAGTCGTCGGCGAGCTTGGCGTCCAGCGCATCGACGGCTTTCTTGGCCTGACTGGCGCGGCGATAGGCGGCGACCGAGATCTCGGAGTACTCGGCGGTGCCGGTGAGGCGCTCGAGCAGGTCGCTGCGCTCGTTGTCGTCGGCCTTGAGGAAGGCGGCGAACTCGCTCTGGGCCAGCAGCACGGCGCGGGTAAATTGCTCGAAGCTGAGCCCCAGGCGCTCGGGCAGCAGGCGGTCGAACTCGCGTTTCTGCGTGGTCAGCAGGCGGTCGTCATCCAGATCGGTGAGCGACTGTTCGATCTTCTGCAACTTGCCGTCGGCCTTCTCGCGGGCGCGGCGCACGGCCCAGCGGGCGCGATAGCGGCGGCCGTCGCGGCCCAGGAAGTCGACCTCGGCATGGCCGCTGGCGGTGCCTCGACGCAGTAGGGTCCGCGGGTCGGCGGTATTGAGGGTGGCGTCACCCACGTCGGGCAGCGGGGCGTTCTGGCCAGGGGCCTGGCGCAACCGGGGCGTGCTGCCGTAGAGCGCCAGACACAAGGCGTCGAGCAGCGTGCTCTTGCCGGCGCCGGTGGGGCCGGTGATGGCGAACAGGCCGGCTTCGGCGAGCGGCGCGGTGGTGAAGTCGAGTTCCAGCGGGCCGGGGATCGAGGCCAGATTGGCCAGGCGCAGGGCGAGGATCTTCATGTCGGTGTCTCCTCGTCGTCGAGTACGTCCTGACGCAGCCGGTCGAAGTCGGCGAGCACATCGTCGGCGGGCGGCTCGCCCCAGCGCGCTTGCCAGGTGCGCTCGAACAGCTTGCGCGGGCCGAGCGCCGCCAGGTCGATGCGGGCGGGTGCGTCTTCGGCGGTGACTTTCGGCAGGCGGCGCTCCAGACGCAGCAGGCGCAGTGGCTTGCCGTCGAGTGCCGCGTCTACTCGGGCGCGCAGGTCGGGCATCGGGGCGTCGAGTTCGACGCGTACCTCGAGCCAGGGCCAGCGTTCTCTAGGGAGATCCCGTCCTTGGTCTGTCGATAGCTCGGGCGTATCCACCAGGGCGTCCAGCTCGGCGAGCACGTCGTCGAGTGGCGCCGGGCCGAGGCGGTGCATGGCCACTGGACGCGGGACCGCCAGGCTTTCGACATCGCGCAAGGCTGCGCCGTCGAGCGTGACTTCGACGACTTGGTGGGGATAGGCCACCTCGCTGAAGTCCAGCGGCAACGGACTACCGCTGTAACGGATACGTTCCTCGCCGACCTGCTGAGCGCGATGCAGGTGGCCCAGCGCGACATAGGCGATGTCGGCGGGGAACAACGAGGCTGGGATCGATTCCTCGCCGCCGATGACGATGGGCCGCTCGCTGGCCTCAGAGACCGACGCGCCGTGCAGATGGGCGTGACTCATGGCAATGAGCGCCTGGCCGGGGAGGCGACGTTCGCGCGCCGCGTCGATGAGCTGTTGGTGAACGCGTGTGATGCCTGCGACATAGGTATTGCGCGAGGCGTCGTCGGCCTCGTCGCTACTCAGGGCGGTGTTGCCGGTGACCTCGGCGGGCCGCAGGAAGGGCAGCGCCAGGCACCAGGCGCGAACCTCGCCGTCGGCATCGGTCAGCGGTACCAGCAGGCGCTCGGCGTCGAGTCGTCCGTCGTCGAGCCAGCTCACCCGGCCCAGGGCGTGGGTGTTGAGACGCTGCATCAGGGGTGCGGGCAACTCGATACGGTTGCCGCTGTCGTGGTTGCCGGCGATCATGACGATGGTCAGTTGCGGCAAACGCTGATGTGCCTCGACGATGAAGTCGTAGAGCATCTCCTGGGCGCGCAGCGATGGATTGACGACATCGAAGATATCGCCTGCGATGAGCAGGGCGTCCGGACGTCGCGCTTCGAGCGTCGCCAACAGCCAGTCGAGGAACGCGCGTTGTTCGGTGTGGCGCTCTTGCCCGTGGAAAGTCTGACCGAGATGCCAGTCCGCTGTGTGGATGAGTTTCACGCAGATCTCCTATACCGGAGTGTCAGTCTACCGGTTGCGGGAGGGCGGCCCAATGGGGCCACTGACAAGGAAGAAGGAACCACAAGGAGGCCATATGCCGGATCAGCAAATGTTGCATGAGTGGTCGCTGACCCCTGAGGAGGCCGTGGCACTGCAGCGTCGTCTCGCACCGCGCGTGGTCAGGCACGGCAAACCGGACGCGGTGACCTGTATCGCGGGCGTGGATATCGGCTTCGAGGATGGCGGTGAGACGACGCGGGCGGCGGTCGTGGTGCTCGAATGGCCATCGCTGACGCTGCGCGAGTCGGTGGTGCATCGCGAGCCGACACGCATGCCTTATATCCCGGGGCTGCTGTCGTTTCGCGAGATCCCCGCCGCCCTGGCCGCCTTTGGGCGGCTGGCGTCGTCCCCCGACCTGGTAATGGTCGACGGCCAGGGTATTGCCCACCCACGGCGTCTCGGCGTGGCCTCGCACCTGGGCCTGTGGCTCGATCTGCCGACGATCGGCGTGGGCAAGAGCCGTCTGTGTGGTCAGTTTGGGGAGGTTCCCACGGAGAAGGGTGGTTGGACGCCACTGACCGATCGTAAGCGCGACGAAGACCCCGCAGACGTCACACTCGATGAGCGCGGTCGGGTCACGATAGGGGCGGTATTGCGCTCGAGAGAGAACGTGAAACCGCTGTTCATCTCTAGCGGCCATCATGTTTCCTTGGAAACGGCGTTGGCCTGGGTGACGGCCTGCCTGGGCAAGACCAAGCTGCCCGAGCCGACCCGGCTCGCGGATCGGCTGGCGTCGCGGCGGGGCCGCCGCTTCGTCGAGCCCAATGATTCTTTGTTATAACTGTCTGGATTATCTGTAAGCGGAATTCGCCTGGCCCCAGCCTCATACTCTGCTTACATGATCAGTAGCCAACTGCCGTAGGCCACCAGGACGAGGCCGAGCATGTCGGACAGGCGTTTCCAGGGGGCGATGACCTTTTCCAAGAGGATGATCAGGGTGAGTAGGGCCATCCAGGCCAGGCTCATTATTCCACCGACGAACATCAATGCCATCAGCGCCCAGCAGCAGCCCGCGCAGTAGAGACCGAGCCGCAGACCAGCGGTTAGGGCGCGGTGCCGTTTGGTAGGGAATCCTTCGACGAGCATGCCGAGTGGACTACGACAGCGACGTAGGCAGGCTTGCTTCCATGGCGTCCACTGGAAGGCGCCTGCGGTCATCAGCAGCAATCCGGCGAGCAGGTTACCACTCAGGGCCTGGGAGGTCGTCAGCAGTCCGTGTGTATGGAGCCCCCACTGCGCGGTCGTTGCCAGAGCCGAATAGCCTGCCCAGGCGAGCAGATAACCTAGCGTAAACAGGTAGGGCAGCGTATCGCCCTTGCTTTCTCGTGACCGAGACGCGGCAAACATCAGAATGCCCGGTGCTGCACCCGGCAGCATCATCCCGACCATCATCACCATCCACATGGCGAAGGTGGCCCAGGGGCGGAAGGACATGGCGATATCCATGGCCGGCATCCCCCCGGTCATGTGGATCAGGTGCCACCAGCTCAAGACGATCGCCAGGGCCAGGCATGCCAGGAGCAGGGCGCGACCGTGACGGAGTGTCTGCAGAGAGATGACTTGCATCTCGAGCGCCTCCCGACGACATTACGCCGCCTGGTACTGGAACGGAGAATAGAAGGCGGTACGCCCGCTGAAGCTCCACTCCAGGCCGTGGCCTCGGTGCGAAACGTACTCCGATTGCGCCACCGTGCCGGTGTTGCCTGGCGCCACAGCGAGAGGATGGCCGCTGATGGTGACTTCCTCGCCATTCTGCCCTGCGATGGCGTTCAGCGAGGCGTTGGCGATTTCGCCGACCTCGAGTTGGTGGTGTCGACCCTCGATGTCATAGCGCATCGGCACCGATTCGATCCCCAGAATTTCGCCGATGAATCCGGCCAGGGTGGCCGGGTGTCCTCCGACGGCCCCGCCGAAGATCTTTGCCAAGGCGTCGTGCTGTTGCTGGCTGGCGCTGGCATCGATATAAACCATCACCCTCCAGTCGCCGGCGGTCATGTTTTCCGGGCTGTGCAGCGCCATGGCCAGGTTCAGTCCGTCGAGGGGCAGGCCGTCCATGTTGCCTTGATCGATGTGCCATGCCACCAAGGCATCACAACTGCCTTCCGTGGGATCTCCACCGAACAGGCAAGGACACGCTCCCTTGCAGGTGCAGGCCTCGAAGTAAGTGCCCTTGACCCGCCATTGTGTACTCATGATCGTGCTCCTATTCATCTATTGGGGAGGCATCACGGAAGGCAGTCCTCTTCCCATCAAGAATAGCGCCTGGGCGGTCGGCGTTCCCGAAGGAATCGATGAAAATTTCATGTGAATTGACGCTAGCGGCGCCGTGGCGCCAAGGGTTGAAGGCTTCTCCACGTTGGTGCCCCGTGACTAAACCGACAGGCGAGGGCTAGCGGACTTCGACGATTATCGGCATATGCTTCATGCCAACGCCAGCCACGTTTCGCTGAGCCACCGGCCGGCACGTTCGATCTCGGCCTCAGTCGCGCCGGCATAGCCGAGTACCAACCCCGGCTGACTGGGCGCTTGCAGGTAAAAGCTAGAAAGCGGCGATAGTCGCAGGCCCGCTTGCTTGCCCCGGTGGACCAGTTCGCGCTCCAGTGCATGGCTTTCCAGGTATGCGACCAGGTGCATCCCCGCATGGCCGGACGAGAGTTCGAGCCCGCAGGAAACCGCCGGCGCCAGCGCCTGGCGAAGCGCGGCCTGGCGGTGACGGTAGCACTTGCGCATGCGCGCTACATGGCGGGAGAAATGGCCTTCGCCGATGAAGTCGGCCAGCGCCGCCTGAGCGACATATTGCCCTTCTCGGTGCAGGCGGGCGTTGATGCGCTGGAAGGTCGCCACCAGCGACGGAGGCAGCACCAGATAGCCCAACCGAAGCCCCGGATAGAGGACCTTGCTGAAGGTGCCGACATAGATCACCGGGGCGTTATCCATCAGCCCCTGAAGCGAGGCGATCGGCGCGCTGGTATAGCGGAACTCGCTGTCGTAGTCGTCCTCGATGATCCAGGCACCATGCCGCTGGGCGAGCGCCAACAGCGCAGTGCGACGTGACAGTGACAGGGTCGTGCCGCTGGGGTACTGGTGCGATGGCGTCACGTAGATCAGCTTGGGGGGTGGCGTCTCGGCGGGCAATGACGCGACATTCAAGCCGTCACCGTCGACCGGTACCGGCTGCAGAGCCAGTCCTGCCGAAGCGAAGCAGGCCTGTGCGCCGCCATAGCCGGGCTCCTCCATCCAGACGCTATCCCCGACGTCGGCGAGCAGTCGTGCGATCAGCTCGAAGCCCTGCTGCGCACCCTGAGTGATCAGGATCTGCTCCGGTTGGCAGCGCACCGAGCGCGACAAGCGCAGATAATCGCACAGCGCCTCGCGTAGCGCGCTGACGCCACCTGCATTCTGGTAATCGAACCATTCCACAGGAGCGCGCTGCTGATGGCGTCTAAGCAAGCGCTGCCAGCGCTCGCGGGGAAAACGGTCCAGCGCCGGTACGCCGGGCGCGAAGGCAGTATGACGTTCGCTCGAGGGCGCCGTGAATTCGAGGAGACGTTCGCCGCGTTGCGAGAGCGCCACGGGTCGCGGTGATGGAGCATCGAGGCATTTCTGTGTTCCCCACTGCCAATCGGCAACGAAAACCCCGGCTCCCGGGCGCGATACCAGAAAGCCCTCGGCGATGAGACGGTCGACCGCGACCAGCACGGTGTTGCGTCCCACGCCCAGGCTGGTGGCCAGTTGTCGGGACGAGGGAAGGGCGCTCCCATGGGGCAGTTGGCCCTGCTGGATGCCGCTGCGCAGGGCATCATAAAGACGCTGGTTGAGCGTGCGGTCGTCCGGCTCGGCGAGTTGAAGATTCAACGCCTCCTGAATCCAGAGCCGGTGGGCGTTCGGATCGGTCACTGGTTCCTCACATATCGGTAATATTGGTTCTTATTGAGGGACCATTATGGCGACAGACTAGTGCTTCGTCATATCCTGAGGAAAGTCCTCCATGAGCCAAGCCTATAACGCTTACGGACAGCCGGTCGGCTCGAACCTCGATTGCTGGCAATCGCCGTCGGCGCCTGATGCCGAGCCTCTGGTGGGGCGCTTCTGCCGCGTGGAGCCATTGGATGCGGCGTATCACGCGGCGTCGCTGTGGCAGGCGTGGCGGATGCCGGCTCCGGAATTCGCCAACGATCCCGATGCGCGTGCCCGCTGGACCTATCTCGGCGGTCGTCCGTTCGATGACGAGGCCGGCTGCCAAGCCTGGTTGTCGCGCATGAGTGTGGGGCGGGATCCGCTCTGCTATGCCGTGGTCGATCCCACCGATGGGCAAGCGGCAGGCATGGCGATGTATCTCAATATCGTGCCGACGGATGGGCGAATCGAGATCGGTCATCTCAGCTTCTCGCCCCGCATGGCACGCACGCTGATGTCCAGCGAAGCGCTGATGCTGATGATGGCGCACGCCTTCGACATGGGATATCGCCGCCTCGAATGGAAGTGCGATGCCCTGAACGCGCCCTCGCGCCGCGCCGCCGAGCGACTCGGTTTTCGCTTCGAGGGTGTCTTCCGTCAGCATCGAGTCGTCGCCGGGCGCAACCGCGACACGGCCTGGTTCTCGGTGCTGGATGCTGAGTGGCCGGCGATTCGCGAGTGCCACCGCTGCTGGCTGGCGCCCGAAAACTTCGATACGGCGGGCTGCCAGCGCCAATCGTTATCGTCGATGACTGCCACGATTTCCCCCTCTTGAAGGTCGAGCCATGTATCAGCCGTCTCAGTTTCGCCTCGATGATCGTGCCGAGTGCCGTCGCGCCATTGAATCTGCTCCCTTCGCCACGCTGGTGACTCGGGACTCATCCGGTGCGCTAAGCGCCGATCACTTGCCGCTGTTGCTGACACCGGCAGCGGATGCGCAATCGCCGGATATCCTGCGTGGCCATATAGCGCGAGCCAATCCGCTGGTGTCCTGTCTTGAAAGCCCAGTTGCGGAAAACCCGGCAGAGACGTTCGAGGCGTTGGCGATCTTCCACGGCCCTCAGGCCTATATCACGCCGAGCTGGTATCCGGCCAAGCGGGAGCACGGCAAGGTGGTGCCGACCTGGAATTATCAGGTGGTGCATGCGCATGGCAGATTGCGCCTGATTGATGATCCGCATTGGTTAGTCGAGACGGTGACGGCGCTTACCGAGCGCTTCGAAGGTCAGCGGGAAAGGCCTTGGCGGGTCAGCGATGCGCCCGACGATTATATTGCGGCGATGTGCCGGGCCATCGTCGGCGTCGAGATCACCATCGAGCGCCTGGAAGGCAAACGCAAGGCGAGTCAGCACAAGCCGCTCGAAGAGCGTCAGGCCATTTATGGAGGCTTGCGAGATGAGTATGGCTATAGCGAAGGCGATGCCGTCTGCCTCAGCGGAATGCCGTCCGACGATTGATTCTCCTCGAATGGTCGATGCACCTAGGCATTGTCTGAAAACTGTCTGCGCTCGGCCATACTGCGTTAAAAATCAGCTCGGGCGCGAGTCCGATCAAAATGCTCATTTACAACCCGTAAACTCCGCTTTTTCGCTGATTTTTGCCTTGTCTGACCCTCGCTCGTCGACTTTTCAGACAGTGCCTAGACGATATCCAGCGGCGGTTTGCGCGTCGGCGTGGAGAAGGCGGCGTCCAGCCGCGCGAGACTGGCGTCGTCCAGCGTGAGTCGCATGGCGGCGGCGTTGGCTTCGACGTGGGCGGGCTGCACGGCTTTGGGGATGGCGATGACGTCGCGTTGGCCGTTCACCGGGCGGATCGCCCATGCCAGAAGGACTTGGGCGGGGCTGACGCCGAACTCGTCGGCAATGGCGAGAACCTCGGGGTGACCGAGCTCTTGCCCGCCCTGAGCCAGCGGACAGTAGGCCATGGTCGGCAGGCCGTGTTGGCGCTGCCAGGGCAGCAGACTGTGTTCGATACCCCGCGAGCCGAGATGATAGAGCACTTGGTTGATGGCGCAGGCATCGCCACCGGGCAAGGCATGTAGGGCGTGCATGTCGTCGACGTCGAAGTTGGAGACGCCGTAGCGGCGAATCTTGCCCTGGGCTTGTAGATGCTCGAACGCTCCCAGCGTTTCCTCCAAGGGCACGTTGCCGGGCCAGTGCAGTAGATACAGGTCCAGGTAATCGGTGCCCAGGCGTTTCAGGCTGCGCTCGCAGGCGGCGACGGCGTCGTGGCGGCCAGCGTTCCACGGGTAGACCTTGGAGACCACGAAGGCCTCGTCGCGACGCCCGCGCAGGGCCTCGCCGACGATTTCCTCGGCGCCGCCGTCGGCGTACATCTCGGCGGTGTCGATCAGCGTCATGCCCAGGTCGAGACCGTATTGCAGGGCGTGGACTTCATCGCGGCGCGGAGCGCGGTTCTCGCCCATGTGCCAGCTACCCTGGCCGATGGCGGGCAACGTGACGGCAGGTTCCCGGGCGGTGGCGGCGAGGGTGACGCTAGGTGTTTCGGGGGCGTGTGTTGTGTTGGAAGAAAAGGGCGTGGCCATGTGGATGCCTCCCTAGCATGCGGGAATGGTATGGATGGATGCGGATGCATTCAGGGTGCGCCGACACGGAGAGCACGACAAGTCCGTTATACTGGCAGCCCTTTTCGTTTCAGGATCGATTCACATGTCCGAGCGTCCCTTGGATGCCGATATCATCGCCATGACCCGCGCCTGGGTGGCGAATTTCGTCGTGGCGCATGACGTTTGCCCCTTCGCTGGCCGCGAGGTGCGTCGTGACAGCCTGCGCTATGTCGTGGCGGGCGATGCCGACCCCGAACGTCTTCTGCATACCTTGATCGAGGAATGTCAGCGGCTGGACGCCGAGCCGGCGATCGAAACCACGCTGTTGATCCTGCCGGAAGGGCTGTCCGACTTCGACGACTATCTGGATCTGCTGGGCGTTGCCGAGGCTTTGCTCGAGGCGGAGGGCTACGCGGGGATCTACCAACTGGCGAGCTTTCACCCCGACTATGTTTTTGAGGGCGTCGCGGCCAACGATCCCGCCAATTACACCAATCGCTCGCCCTGGCCGATGTGGCATCTCCTGCGCGAAGCCAGTGTCGAGGCCGCTGTGGCGAATCATCCCGCTCCGGAGTCGATCCCCGAGGATAACGTCGCGGCCTTGCGTGACATGGGCAGCGCTGCACTGGCCGAGCAGTGGGCGGCGTGTCGGCGCGTGCGGGCGAGCGATTGACCCCTTGCCCCCTTGAAGTCCACGACATCACCCATATGGACTATGGTGTAGGGGCATGACGCCCACTCACGACAGGAGGCACGAATGAGTATCGAGAAAACCGGTTCCGCCCATTGGCAAGGCAGTCTCAAGCGCGGCAAGGGGACGGTCTCCACTCAGAGCGGTGCGCTCAAGGACAATCCCTATGGTTTCAATACGCGCTTCGAAGGCGAGCCGGGGACCAATCCCGAGGAATTGATCGCGGCATCCCACGCCAGCTGCTATTCGATGGCGCTGTCGATGATTCTGGGAGAAGCCGGACACGATCCCGACGATGTGCGTACCGAGGCGACCGTGACGCTGGATCAGGACGACAGCGGCTTCAAGATCACCAAGGTGCACCTCGTTACCCGTGCCAAGGTGCCGGGCATCGATCAGTCAGGCTTCGAGGAATCGGCCAACAAGGCCAAGGAAGGTTGCCCGATCTCGCGCGTGCTGAATGCCGAGATCACGCTGGATGCAACGCTCGAAAGCTGATAGCGGTATCGCTTCCGCTTCCCCGGGGCCGGCCTTGCGCCGGCCCTCTTATTATTTGCGACGGTCTTTTTATAGTAAGTACTCTCCCTTGGCGTCGTTGATACTTGACAACGTCGCCGATGCAGTCTTCCCGCGAATCTGTTAGCCTCCTATACGCTCGTCGGTCGGTACCTCCCTCCCTACTTGGGTATCGCGACGCTGGACTGATGTTCATATAACACGATCAAAGATCATTCGACGGAAGACCTCATTCATCATGACTACTTCGCAAGAGACCGATGCGGCCTCGTCGCGCCCGCTGAATCGCCGCGACGTCAAGGTGCTGTCGCTGTCCGCCTTGGGCGGCGCACTGGAGTTTTACGACTTCATCATCTTCGTGTATTTCGCCACGGTGGTGGGGCAGTTGTTCTTTCCCCCCGAGATGCCCGAATGGCTACGCCAGATCCAGACCTTCGGGATCTTCGCTGCCGGCTATCTGGCACGTCCGCTGGGTGGCATCATCATGGCGCACTTCGGCGACCTGCTGGGGCGCAAGAAGATGTTCACCCTGTCGATCTTCCTGATGGCGGTGCCGACGCTGTTGATCGGTTTGATGCCGACCTACGACACCTTGGGCTATGCGGCGCCCCTGCTGCTGGTAGCGCTGCGTATCCTTCAAGGCGCTGCGGTGGGCGGTGAAGTGCCCGGTGCCTGGGTGTTCGTCACCGAGCACGTCAAGCGGCGCCATGTGGGTTTTGCCTGCGGCACGCTGTCCGCTGGCCTGGTGTCGGGGATCCTCATCGGCTCGCTGATGTCGGCGTTCATCAAGACCACTTACAGCGATGCAGAGTTGGCCGCGTACGCCTGGCGGATTCCGTTTCTGATTGGTGGTGTGTTCGGGCTGTTGGCCGTGTACCTGCGTCGCTGGTTGCAGGAGACCCCGGTGTTCGCCGAGATGCAGGAGAAGAAGGCACTGGCCGAGGAGTTGCCGGTCAAGAGCGTCTTGCGTAATCACTTGCCGAGCGTGGTGCTTTCGATGGCCGTCACCTGGATTCTGACCGCCGCCGTCGTGGTGGTGATCCTGATGACGCCGAGCCTACTGCAAAGCCGTTACGGACTGGATGCCTCGCTGGCCAATGTCTATGCCATCCTCGGCGTGGTGGTCGGGTGCCTGGCCTCGGGCTGGAGCGCGGACCGCTTCGGCAGTGGCCCGACCATCGTGCTGTGGGGCTTGCTACTGGCTATCAGCTACTGGGTCATGATGATTACCGTCGGCACGCATCCCGAGTGGCTGACGCCGCTTTACATCGTTTGCGGTTTCGCCGTGGGTATAGTCGGCGTGGTGCCGACGATTGCCGTCAAGTCGTTCCCGGCCATGGTGCGCTTCACGGGGCTGTCGTTCTCGTACAATGTCGCCTATGCCATCTTCGGTGGCTTCACGCCCATCGTGGTGTCGGTACTGATGGCCGTGCACCCCCTGTTTCCGGCGGTCTACGTCGCCGCGCTGGGCGGGTTGGGCATCGTCATCGGGCTCTATCTGATGCGTGTGCCGAACGGTCGGCGACTGGCCGTCATGGCCTCATGAGCCGCTGAGAAGTAGTTGACGAAAGCTGTATGAAGCTCACGACGCCCCGCGATCATTGTGGGGCGTCGTCGTATAAGAGGACACGGCGCGTGCAGAGATCAACGCTTGCGCGCGGCGTCGACGAGGCCTCGAATCAGGCGCTGCTGGGGGCGATTGAAGACGAGGAATTCGGGATGCCACTGCACGCCGATCAGATAGGGGCATTCGGGTGCCTCGATGGCCTGGACCAGGCCGTCGCGGTCGCGTGCCACCACGTGAAGCGTATCGCCGAGTCGATCCACTGCCTGGTGATGGAGGCTGTTGACGCGGCAACGCGAGACGTCGAGCAGGGTATGCAAGCGGCTCCCGGTGGCGATGTCGACCTGCTTGCGAGGCAGTACGGTGCGCTGGCGGCGCACATGATCGTAGGTGGTATAGATATCGCCGATCAGGGTGCCGCCACAGTGCACGTTGATGATCTGCGCGCCTCGGCAGATGCCTAGTACGGGCAACTGCTGAGGCAGAAAGCGCTCGAGCAGCGAGAGTTCTAATTGATCCCGCGCGGGGTCGACACGCACATCGAGTCGCACCTCCCCGCCATCATAGAGCTGGGCGCCGATGTCGTCGCCACCGCCGATCATCAATCCCGTAAGCCCCTCAGGAATCTCGCGCGAGGGCGATAGCCGCACTGGTTGTCCCCCGGCACGCCATACGGCTAGTCGGTCGCATGCCCATGCCATGAAGCTCTTGTGGTCCGAGGTGGTGATGCCGATCAGTGGTCGTGAACTCATTTATCGACCCAGCGTTTCAGTTTGTCTAGCCATTGTCCCATCGTCGATTGCATATGGTGGGCGCGATACGCCTGTATCTGCGTGCGCAGGCTGTGTGGATCGGCGGCCAGGCGTTCGACCATTACCCAACGGTTCCATTCCATGACACTGCCCCATTCGAGCGTATCGAGCTGGGCATTGGGCAGACGATAATGAAAGGTGGGGCGCGGCTTGACCAGGCTTTCCTGAAGTAGAGGATGCGCGGCTTCGGGGGCTAAATGGGCGAACAGGGGACACATGTCGAGTTCACGGTTGCGAGTCGGATTGTCGCGCAGGTAATCGCTGATCAACTGCGTCGGTGTCGGCTCGTAATCGGGATCGAGCACCTTCAAGGCATAGGCCTTGGGGAAGGGGTTGGTATGCGGCAGTATCTCGCGCGTGATGTCGACCCGGATCTGATCGCGCAGCCAGGCTGCGAGGATGATATAGGCCTGCAGGTGCGCGAGGACATTCGCTGTGTCGGTCGCGGGGACTTCGGGGTTGAGATGCAGACCGAAACCATAGAAGACGCTGGCATCGGTACCTTCGGCGCCATGCCGCCGCAAGGCTTCGAAGAGCCTATCGAACGCGCCGAGTTCTGACCACGGAATCGGCGGCGAGACGATCTCGGTGGGCACCAGGCCGGCGACCATTTCGCCGAGCCACTCGCGCGAACGTTGATGAAACTCCACGCGCCATTCGCGCCCCGCTGACGGTGCCTGGCCGGGCACCATTCCATTCGCCTTCATGACGGCGTCGTCGGGGTGGACGTACTTGCTGTCCAGTTCGATGGTGAACTTGCCCCAAGGCGTGCCCTCGACGCTCATGCGGTGGGGGCTTTGCCGTATGATATCGCCACCAAAGCAGTCTGCGACCAGTCGCGCGGCGGTGTATGGCATGAGACCGGCGAATTCGATTTCCACGCCGACCCGCCGTTGGCTTCCCTCGGCGGTGTTCGGGTAGGGAGGCGGCAATGGCTGCACGGATGACTCCTCGCGGAATTCGCGGTGCCGGTGAATGAAAGGGCACATGAGTCCGATAGGTTAACATTGCCGACGGGCGAAAACGTAACCCGGCGCCCACCCGGGGCATGCGGATATTGGGGGAGCAGCGGTATCATCGTGCGCTCGAGACAGTGTTGCGCTCGAAAAACCAACGCTTCATGGCAGCGGTAATATGGCGCAAATCGTGCCTTGAGGTGATGTAGGCCGGCATGGTGTATAGCCAGCGACCGAAGGGACGCAGCCACACGCCCTGTTCCCGGGCGAAGTCGGCCACGCCCTTGAGCGCCTCGGCATCGTGGACCTCGATCACCGCAGTGGCACCCAGCACGCGCACGTCGGCGACATCCGTGTGTGCGCGCAGCGCCTCGTCGTCCACCAACTCCTCGCACAGCACGCCGTTCAGCGCCTGGATGCGGCCCAGGTAGTCGTCTTCCTCGAACACCGCCAGGCTTTCCAGCGCCACCCGACAGGCCAGTGGGTTGCCCATGAAGGTGGGGCCGTGCATGAAGGCGTGCAGCTCGCTATCGCCGATGAAAGTGTCATGCACGCGGTCGGTGGCCAGCGTCGCGGCATGCCCTAGGTAGCCCCCCGTGAGTCCCTTGGAGAGCACCATGATGTCCGGCGTCACAGCGGCGTGGTCGGCGGCGAACATGCGGCCCGTGCGCCCGAAGCCGGTGGCTACTTCGTCGAACACCAGCAGCACGTCGAACTCATCGCACAGCTTGCGAGCGCCGCGGAGGTAATGGGGCGAGGTCATGTTGAGACCGCCGGCTGCCTGCAATAGCGGTTCCATGAGCAGGGCGGCGATCTCGTGATGGTGAGCTTCGAGTACCTCGCGCAGGGCGTCGAGATCGGCCTGCACGGCATCTTCGTCGGCGTCGAACGGGGCAGTGGGCGCCGGGGCGAAGCGATGCTGCGGCAAAAAACCGGCGAACAGCGAATGCATGCCTTCTTCGGGGTCGCAGACCGCCATGCAGCCGGCGGTGTCGCCGTGGTAGGCCTTCATCAGAGACAGCATGCGATGCTTGGTCGGCTGATCCCGAAGGTGGTGGTACTGCACCGCCATTTTCATCGCCACTTCCATACCCACCGAGCCACTGTCGGAGAAAAATACGTGGTTCAGACCTTCCGGTGTGACGCGCACCAGCTCGCGGGCCAGGCGATCGGCGGGCTCGTGGGTCAATCCGCCGAGCATTACGTGGCACAGCGTGTCGGCCTGCTGCTGGATGGCCTCGACCAGCCGCGGATGACGATAGCCGTGAATCATGCACCACCAGGAACAGGTGGCGTCGAGCAGCGACTCGCCGCTTTCCAGAGTGAAACGCGGCCCCTCGCCGCCGACCACCTTGGGTGACGGCGCCTGGGTCTTGAGATGGGCATAGGGGTGCCAGACGGGTGAGGTCATCGTGGTTACTCGCATGTACGTCGTGTGTCGATGGCGTGGTTGTCCACTGACGCTGCCGGTATTCACTCGTCGCCGGGCAGTGCCAGGTGATCGGCGGCGGATGCTGCCCGCATCGCCGGGGTGTCGGCGGTCAGGCGTGGCACGATGCCGAGACAGGGCGCGTTCAGAGTGCGCTCAAGGGTCGCCAGGTTGTCGTGATAGCAGTCCGCGTCGGCGGCCGTGTTGAAGGACAGGCCGGGGTCGGTCAGATTGCCGACCCAGCCGGCCAGTGGCAGGCCGTCGGCGCGAATCGCCTCGGCCGTGAGCCGGGCGTGGTTCAGGCAGCCGAGCTTGAGCCCCACCACCAGGATCACCGGCAGCCCGAGGCGCACCGCCAGGCCGGCGAGGTCCTCGGTGTCGTTGAGCGGCACACGCCAGCCGCCTGCGCCCTCGATCAGCGTTAGCCCGCGTTTCTCGGCCAGCGGGGCGGTGGTGGCCGTGATCAGGTCGTCCAGCGTCGGGGCCTCGCCGACACGCCGTGCGGCCAGATGCGGGGCAATGGCCGGTGCATAGGCGTAGGGGTTGATGGTGGTGTAGGCGGGGGCAGGCTCGCTCTGGGCCCGGAGGGTCAGGGCGTCGATGTTGCGCAGCCCTTGGGGCGTGCTGTCACAGCCGGAGGCCACCGGCTTGAGCCCGAGGGTTGTCCGGCCGTGGCGTTGGGCCAGCGCCAGCAGGCCGCTGGCCACCAGAGTCTTGCCGGCGTCGGTGTCGGTACCGGTAACGAAGTAAGTGGTCATTCAGCGTTCCAGATCGAGGGTCAGCAGGTAATAGGAAACGGGCAATCCGGCATCCGTGCGCAGGTCCTCGTAGCGACGAGTGGCACGTGCCATGTCGGCGCGGGAAAGCCGCGCCCCGACGCGCGCCACCTGGGCGCCGATGCCCTTGATGGACGCCATCACGGCCGACAGGTCGGGATAGTGGAAGCGCTCGGTGTGCGCCGAGATCTCGACGCGCCGAAAGCCGGCCCGATGAGCGGACCGGCGATGGTGAGCGGCATCGCGGAACTCGAGCAGGGCGGTGGGACGCCCCCAGGCCTGACTTATCTCATTGAGGGTGCCTGGGCCCAGGGTGTTGATCAGCGCGCGTTCGCCGGGGCGCAATACCCGGTGAATCTCGCCGAATACCGCGTCGAGATCCGGGCACCATTGGATGGCCAGGTTGGAGACCACCAGGTCGAAGCGTGCGCTCGGCAGCGGTAGGTCGGCGGCATCGGCACATAGCCAGATAGCGGACGCTCCATGGCGCTTGCGGGCCTCGGCGAGCATGCCCGGGGCCAGGTCGAGGCCGCTCACCGTGCAGTCTTCACCATAGTATTGGGCCAGTTCGGCGGTGAGGTCGCCGGGACCGCAGCCCAGATCCAGGACGCTGTCGGCATGCCTCGGCAGCCGTTCGAGCAGCCGTTCGGCCATGGCCTGCTGAGCCTTGGCGCGGTGGGCGTAATGCGGTGCGGCCCGTGAGAAGGCATGCGCGACCCGGGCGCGCCATTCGGCGGCAGCGGTATGGTCGGTCGGCTCGGTGGCGATCGAGGCAGTGTTCATGATGTCGGCTCCGGTCGCTCGGCATCGGACTGGTGCTGCGCGGCGATGTTCGTCAGCCGTGTCGCCAGGTGCTGCGGTTGGCTGAGTAACGGGCAGTGGCCTGCGTTCTCGATACGTCGATCGGCGTGGGCGAGTACGTTCGGGGCCAACAAGGGATCGCGTGTGCCGACCAGCCGATGCACCGGGCAGGAGGCGGCGGCAAGGCGTGAAGTGCTGTCGAGCGTGGCGAGCTGCTCGAGGCCCGCCGCCAAAGTGGTCGCAGACACAGGAACGGCGTCGCCTAGAATCGCACGCAGGCGGCGATGGGCGCTCCTGGGCGACGGTTCACCGCCAAGTTGCCAGCGCAGGAAGTGGCGACGGGTAGCCTCCGGCTTGCGCTGGAAGGCGTCGCGGAAGTGGGCCAAGTCGGCTTCGCTGACGCCTTGCGGATGAAGGAAACGCTCGCCGATCCCGAGCAACACCAAGGCGCGGGGCGGGGGAAGATGCTCGAGCAGGGCGCCGGCCAGCAGCCCGCCGAGCGACCAGCCGACCCAGACGGCGTCGGCCGGCAGGTTGTCGGCCATGGCGTCGGCCAACTCGTTCAGCGACGTCGGATCTGCGAGCGGCAAGCGACCGGCATAGCCGGGCCAGTCCGGTGCCTTGACCTCGAGATCATCTGGCCAATAGGGGGCGAGGGGGCGCCAGATTCGGGCGTCGCAGCCCCAACCGCTGAGCAATATCAACTGCGTCATGAGGCGTCCTCGCGTCGACAGGCATCCAGAGCGCCGAGCAAGGCGTCGAGAGCCGTTGCGTCATGGGCGGCGCTCAAGGTGATCCGCAGGCGTGCCTGGCCGCGCGACACGGTGGGCGGGCGGATGGCACCAACGCGAAACCCGGCTCGGGCCAGGCGTTCGGCCCAGCGCATGACGCGCGCGTTGTCACCCAGCACGATGGGCTGGATGGGCGTGCGGGAGTCGGTCAGCGGCAAGCCGAGTGAGGCGGCCTCGCGGCGGAAGTCGGCGATATGGCGATGGAGGCGGTCGCGACGTTCGGGCTCTTGCTCAAGGATGTCCAAGGCAGTCAGGGTGGCCGCTGCCAAGCCGGGCGGTTGGGCCGTGGTGTAGATGTAGGGGCGGGCGAACTGGATCAGATGGTCGATCAGGGCGGCATCGCCCGCCACGAAGGCCCCGGCACTGCCCAGTGCCTTGCCCAGGGTGCCGACCAGGATCGGCACGTCGTCGACGCCATGGGCGCATCCCACGCAACCGTCGCCATGTTCACCGAGCACGCCGAGGCCATGGGCGTCATCGATCATCAGCCAGGCGCCTTGTCGCTGGCAGGTGTCGGCGAGGCCGGCGATGTCGGCCGTGTCGCCATCCATGCTGAAGACGCCATCGCTGACGACCAGCGCCGGCGCATCCTGGGGCGTGCGCTCCAGCAAGCGCTCGAGATCGGCGAGATCGCGATGGTGGAAGCGCCGCGAGGGTGCCTCGGCCAGGCGGGCACCATCGAGCAACGAGGCGTGATTGAGACGATCCTGGAACACCCTGGTGTGACGGTCGCACAGAGCCTGCAACACGCCGAGGTTGGCCATGTAGCCGGTGGAGAACAGCAGGGCGCGAGGGCGTCCGGTCAACGCGGCCAGACGTTGTTCGAGTCGTTCGTGGACTTCGTGATGCCCGGTGACCAAATGCGAGGCCTTGGCGCCGGCGCCGAAGCGTTTCGCACCCTCGGCCTGAGCCTCGGCCAGACGCGGGTCGCCGGCCAGGCCGAGATAATCGTTGCCGGCGAAGTCGATCAGGGGGTCGGCTTCGTCCAGAGTGGGTCGTTGGCGCCAGCCGCCTTCCGCACGGCGTTGCGTGGCGGCGCTAGCCAGTCGCTTCGACCAGAGGTCCGCGCGTGACATCATGGCTCAGGCCCGGGCGGCATCGTAGAAAAGAGCGTCGTCTCGCTGGCGCTGGGTGGCACGGCTCAGAACGGTTTCGATTTGTTCATCGTCGCTGCGGACCTCGTGCGCGCTTGTTTCGACATGCTCGGGATGCAAGCCGAGCTTGTCGAACAGTGCCCGGTCGCGTTCCACCTGAGGGTTGCCGGTGGTCAGCAGGGTGTCGCCGTAGAAAATGGAGTTGGCACCGGCGAGGAACGCCATGGCCTGAGTCGATTCGTCCATTTGCTCGCGGCCGGCGGACAGCCGCACGTGGCTCGTCGGCATCAGAATGCGCGCCACGGCGATGGCGCGGATGAACTCGAGCGGGTCCAGGTCTTCGACATTCTCCATGGGCGTTCCCGGTACTTTGACCAGCATGTTGATCGGTACCGACTCGGGATGCGGCTCCAGGCGCGCCAGTTGTTGCAGCAGGGCCGCGCGGTCGCGTGGTGCCTCGCCCATGCCGAGAATCCCGCCCGAACAGACCTTCATGCCGGCATCACGGACGTTGGACAGGGTATCCAGGCGGTCGGCGTAGGAGCGGGTGGTGATGATCTCGCCGTAGTATTCCGGCGAGGTATCCAGGTTGTGGTTGTAGTAGTCCAGACCCGCCTCGGCCAACCGGCTCGCCTGATGGGCGTCGACCATGCCCAGGGTCATGCAGGTTTCCAAGCCCAGTTCCTTGACCCGGCCGACCATCTCCATCACCACCCGCAGGTCCTTCTCCCGTGGGCTGCGCCAGGCGGCGCCCATGCAGAAGCGGCTGGCCCCGGCATCCTTGGCCGCCTTGGCTTGCTCCACCACCTTCTCGATCTCGAGCAGCTTTTCCTTGCCGAGCCCGGTGTTGTAGTGGCCGGATTGCGGGCAGTACTTGCAGTCCTCGGGGCAGGCGCCGGTCTTGATCGACAGCAGGGTCGAGACCTGTACGGCATTGGGATCGAAATGCTCCCGGTGCACCTGCTGGGCACGGAACAGCAGGTCGTTGAAAGGCAGCGCGAATAGCGCTTCGATCTCTTCCAAGGACCAGTCGTATCGAATGGCCGTCCGGGGAGTCGCGGAGGGATCGGCCCAAGCGTTGTCGTGTGACTGGGCAGGCATAATATTCTCGCTCTCTGTAAACTTGATTCGTATTAAAAGTTAACCGTGAGGGTACGAGGATGCGCCTATGTGTCAACCTTTTAATAATATAAAGTTAACTGTGGCGGCGCCCACGTTTTCTTGATGGCGGTAGTGTCCAGACGCGTCGGCTTCCTGCACCCGCCGGGGCTCGGGGCCGTCCATACGATGGTGTAAGATACGGCTGGACGTTACCTCGACCGCCGGGAGCATCCATGTTCAGCGTCATACACGCCAATCATCTCGAGGACCTGGGAACCCTGGCGCTCGATGTCATTCGGCGCCATCGCCAACCGCCACTGGTGCCGGAAACCTTCCTCGTGCAATCCAACGGCATGGCGCAGTGGTTGCGTCTGACGCTGGCGGAAGCCGATGGCATCGCCGCCTCGGTGGATTTTCCGCTGCCTTCGAGCTTCGTGTGGCGCGCCTATCGCGCGGTGCTCGGCGATGACATTCCCGAGCAATCGCCATTCGACAAGACGCCCTTGGCCTGGCGTTTGATGCACCTGCTGGAGCGCTGCCTCGATCCGCAGGCCGCGCCCGACGATCCGAGCTGTTACGCGCCACTTCGCGATTACTTGCAGAGCGAGGCGCTGGAGGCCAGCCCCATGCCGGGCGCCGCGCATGAGGCGCGCGAGCGTCGCCGTTGGCATCTGGCGGTGCGCCTCGCCGATCTCTTCGATCAATACCTGATCTACCGGCCCGAATGGATCGAAGCTTGGGAGCGCGGCGAGACCGCGCCTCTGGAATTGCCCGACGACCAGCGATGGCAGCCGGCTCTGTGGCGGGCGCTGATCGAAGATGCTCCGGCGCAGGCGCGCGAGCACCATCGCGCGCGTCTGCACCGGCGTTTTCTCGACGCCGCCCGGCAGCTTCGCGAGCGCCCCCGCGATATGCCGCCACGGCTGTTCGTGTTCGGCATCTCGGCGTTGCCGGCGCAGACGTTGGAGGCCTTGCACGCGCTTTCCGGCGTGGTCGATGTGTTTTTGATGATCGCCAACCCGTGTCGCCACTACTGGGGCGATATCGTTTCCGACCGCGATGCCATCAAGCGCGCCGGGCGGTTATCGGCCCAGGCACGCCACGAACAGGAAACGCGCCACCCCGAGGCGCCGTGGTTGGCCGAACTCGACGAGGAGGCCCTGCACCTGCACGCCAATCCGCTGCTGGCGGGGTGGGGCACCCAGGGTCGCGATTTCATCGTCGGCCTGTACGAATTCGAGAGCGCGCGCGGCTTCGACCTGGAAACCGATGTCTTTCGTGACATGGCGCCCGCGCAGTCGCCGACGCTGTTGCAGCAGTTGCAGCAGGACGTGCTCGAGCTGGCGCACCCTGGCGAGCGCGCCCGACAGGAAGGCGCGCCGAGAACGATCGCCGCGGACGACGACTCCCTGGCCCTGGTCAGCGCTCACTCACCGCTGCGCGAGGTGGAAATCCTCCACGACCGTTTGTTGGCGGCCTTCGAGGACGCCGAGGCGGCGGGCGAGCCGCTGCGGCCTCGCGACATCGTGGTCATGGTGCCGGAGATCGACCGCTACGCGCCCTGCATCGAGGCGGTCTTCGGTCAGTTGCCGCCGTCGCATCCCCGGCATATTCCCTTCACCATCGCCGACCAGGTGGCCAGCGAGGCGCACCCGCTGATGGTGCTGGCCTTGCTGTTGCTCGACTTGCCCGAGCGGCGTCTGACGGTCAGCGAGGTGCTCGATGCGCTGGAAGTGCCCGCCTTTCGAGCCCGCTTCGCCATCGACGAGGCCGAGCTCGAACGGCTGCGCCAGTGGCTGGCCGGCAGCGGTGTGCGCTGGGGGCTGAGTGCCGAGCATCGCCATTCGCTGGGATTCCCCGCGCTGGGCGAGAACAGCTGGCGCTTCGGGCTGTCGCGCATGCTGCTCGGCTATGCCGTGGGTGAACCGGCTTCGACCGGCGCTCAGGGCGAAAGTGATGACTCACTGGGGCGCCCGCCACGCTGGGACTTCCAGGGCATCGTGCCGTATGCCGAGGTGGGCGGCCTCGAGGCCGATCTCGCCGGGCGTGTGGCGGCGTTGCTCGACACTCTGGAAACGCAGTGTGCGGCGTTGAGCGAGCGGCTGTCCCCCGAGGCATGGCTGGGGCGTCTGCAAGCCTTGTTCTCCGCCTGCGTGAGCCCTACCACGGCAGAAGAGCACGATGTCGTGGCGCGTCTCGACGCGGCGCTGGGGCGCTGGTCGCAGCAATGTCGGCAGGCCGGCTTCGAGGCCCCGGTGGGGCTCGGCGTGGTGCGCGATGCACTGCGTGCCGAACTCGACGAGGGCGGTCTCGCGCAGCGCTTTCTGGCCGGCAAGGTCAACTTCGCGACACTGATGCCGATGCGCGCGATTCCCTTTCGTCATGTCTATCTGCTGGGCATGAACGACGGCGACTACCCCCGCGTGCGCCAGCCCCAGGATTTCGATCTGATGGCGACGCGGCCGCGCCCCGGTGATCGTTCGCGTCGCGACGACGACCGTTATCTGATGCTCGAGGCCATGCTTTCGGCGCGCGAACGCCTGACGCTTTCCTGGGTGGGGCGCGACGTGCGCGACAATACCCCGCGCCCGCCGTCGGTGTTGCTCGGCGAGTTGCTCGATACCCTCGAGCAGGGCTGGGACGTGCCGGAGAGCGATGCCGCCGACCGCGCCACCCGGCTGGCGCAGCGTCTGATCGAGACACATCCGCTGCAGCCATTCTCGCGGCGCTACTTCGAGCGCGACGACCCGCGCTTCACCTATGAGTCGAGCTGGGAGGCGCTGTATAGGCCACCCGAGCGCGACGAATCCGTACTGCCACATGCTGCCACGGCGGTCGAATTGCCCAGCGAACCGCTCGGGTTGGGCGATCTACAACGCGTGCTGCGTCGCCCCTGGACGGTTTATCTCGGACGCCTGGGCGTGCATTTCGCCGACGCCCATGTGCCCGACGAGGACAACGAGCCGTTCGCGCCGGACGGCTTGGAAGACCACGGCCTCAAGCGCGAGCTGCTCGAGGGCGCCCGGGATGGTGTGCCGCTTACCGCGGTCGCCGAGCGGCTGCGCATGGCTGGGCGCTTGCCCACGGCCGGTTTCGGCGAGGCCTTGATCGAACCGCGGCTGGCGCGCCTGTCGCGTCAGGTGGAAAGCTGGCGCCGCGAGGTGGCCGAGTGCGTCGCGTCGACGCCGCCGCTGGTGCGTTATGTCGCTGTCCATGAAGCACTGGACGACAAAGCACTCACTCTGGAGGCGCGTCTGGACGGGCTTTTCGCCGCCCCCGAAGAGGCCTTGGCACCTTGGCGGCTGGTGACGCTGGAGCCAGGACACTACGGGCATCTGAAGGTCGAGGGTGAAGGCCCTTATCGTCACGTCGGCAAGTTGCATCGGTTGTATGCTGGTTATCTGCGCTGGCTGCTCGCCAATGCCACGTTGGAGGCGTCGTGCGCCTGGACGGCGATCTTCGAGGATCGCTGCCTGAGCCTTCCGGGTCTGGACAAGGCCAGCGCCGCAGGCGAGCTCGATGGCCTGCTGGCGGCCTGGGCGCGTGCCTATCGAGCACCGTGGCCGGCCATCGACGAGATTGCCAAGGAGGTCTGGAAGCGCTTGCCGCGTGCCGACTGGGTGCCGTTGGCAGCCGGGGAGGCGCCGGATGCCGGCGTGCGCGAGGCGCTCATCGCGCGCTACGAGACCGATGCCTTCGCCGGGCCGGCGGCGCTGCGCGCGAGTGACGGCGCACTGGGGCAACTGTGGCCCGATTTCGCCACCTTCGAGGCAGCGGGCGGCATCGCCGCCTCGCTCATCCAATATGCGCCGCTGATGGACATGCTGGCGCGAATCACCCAGCGGGTACACGGAGGTCGTTCATGACGTCGTCCCGCCATGCCACGCCGCCGGCCGTTCAGCCCTTGGTGCTCGAGACCCTGCCACTGACCGGCTACCACCTGATCGAGGCTAGTGCGGGTACCGGCAAGACCTTCACCCTGGCGGCGCTTTATGTGCGTCTGGTGCTCGGCCCGTTGCCCGGTCGCGAAGAGCACGATTTCCCGCGTCCGCTGTTGCCGCCGGAAATTCTCGTGGTGACCTTTACCGAAGCCGCCACCGCTGAGCTGCGCGGGCGCATTCGTGCGCGTCTCAAGGAGGCCCGTGACTGGTTGCTGGCACCGCAAGAAACGCGTGACGACAAGGTCCTCGCAGCGCTGTTGGGGCCCTTGGTCAAGGCCGGTGACGACGCCCTGGCCGGTGCCGCCAAGCGCCTCGACCAGGCCGCGCGCCTGATGGACGAGGCGGCGATCTTTACCATCCATGGCTTCTGCCAGCGCATGCTGACGCGCCACGCCTTCGATGCCGGCGCGCGTTTCGGTGCCGAGTTGCTGCAGGACGGCTCGGCCTTGTTGACGCGGGTCGTGGAGGACTATTGGCGTTGCCATTTCTATCCCCTCGCGGCGCACTGGCAGCGCGAAATCCGTCGCCGCTGGGAAGGGCCGGAGGCGCTGAGCCGTGCCTTGACGCCGTTGCTCAAGGAAGGCCGGGCGCAGCCGCTGTGGTGGGACGGCGAGTATATCCAGGCGCCCGCGTCGTTGAACGCATTGCTGGAGAGTGCCGAGCGCTCGCTGGCCGCTCGCAGTGAACTGGAAGCCCGGCTGCGCCAAGCGTGGGATCGCGAGGCCATCGCGGCCTGCCTGCAGGACGCCTTCGAGCGCGGCGCCCTCAACAAGCGCAGTTACAAGCCGGAAGAGCTCGAGACACGCCTGGCGGCCTTCGAGCAGTGGCTGACGACCCTCGAAGCGGGTGGCGATGACGACACGACCGACAGCCAGGGCCGCTTCTGGCTGAGCCAGGCCAAACTCGAAGGGGCCACCAAGAAGGGCCACGAGGTGCCGACGCATGCGTTTTTCGCGCTGCTCGATGAGCTGGCCGAGACCGCCACGCCTTTTGATCAGTTGGCGCCGCAAGTGCTGGCCCATGCCCGCGACACGGTGGCAGCAATGTTCGCCGCCGAGAAACGTCGCCAGGGCTGGTGGGAGTTCGGCGATCTGCTGTGCGACCTGGACGCCGCGCTCGACCCCGACGCGGCTCCAGAAGCCGCGCTGCGCCTCGCGGGGCGCATTCGCGGGGCACTACCGGTGGCGCTGATCGACGAGTTTCAGGACACCGATCCGCTGCAGTACCGCATCTTCTCGCGCATTTACCGGGCGCCCGAGGTGGAGGCCACGACCACCCTGCTGATGATCGGCGACCCCAAGCAGGCGATCTACGCCTTTCGTGGTGCCGATATCGACACCTATCTGGCGGCGCGGCGCGAAACCCCGAGTCGCTTCACCCTGGCGCGCAACTTTCGCTCCAGCCACGCCATGGTCGAGGCGGTCAATACGCTGTTCGCGCGCCATCCCGAACCGTTCGGCAGCGATGAGATCCCTTTCATCGAGGTCGAAGCCCAAGGCAAGTCGACACGTCTGGTGGATGCCGATGGCCACGACATGGCGGCGCTCGGCGCCTGGTGGCCGGGTGAGGAACGCCACAGCAAGGCGGATTACCAGACGCGCATGGCAAGCGCCGCGCGTGCCGAGATCCAGCGGATGCTCGAGGGTGGTGCTTATTTTTTAGATAACAGCTCCGACGCTGCCAGCGGCGCCCGGCGTCCGGTGCGGCCCGCGGACATTGCGATTCTGGTGCGCAAGGGCGCCGAGGCATTGGCGGTGCGCCGGGCGCTGGCCGAGGGCGGCATTCGTAGCGTCTATCTCAGTGAGCGCACCAGCGTCTTCGATACCCCGCTGGCCTTCGAGCTGTTGCAGTTGTTCGAGGCGGTGGCGCAGCCGCGCCAGGACGCTCGCCTCAAGGCGGCGCTGGCGACGCGCCTATTGTGCGATACCCCGGCGACGCTGGAAACGTTGCTCGCCGATGAATTGGCCTGGGAGCGCGAAGTCGAGCGTTTCGCCGACTATCATCGCCAGTGGCAGCGGCGCGGTGTGCTGCCCATGCTGCGCGCGGTGATGCGCGACTTCCGGGTCGCCGAACGCTTGGGACAGCGCGACGACGGTGAGCGTGCGTTGACCGACCTGTTGCATCTGGGAGAGCTGGCGCAAACGGTGTCGGCCCGGCTTGATGGTGAGCATGCGCTGTTGCGCTGGTGGCATCGCGCGCTCCTCGAAGGGGCGGCCGAGCTCGATGCCGAAGCCGTCAGCCAGCGGCTGGAAAGCGACGAGGATCTGGTCAAGGTCATCACCATCCACAAGGCCAAGGGCCTCGAGTATCCCATCGTGTTGTTGCCGTTCGTCTGCGATTACCGGCCGGCGACGCCGGATCGCGGCACCGGCTTGCTCGAATGGCGCGATCCGCAAGAGGGCCGGGTCTGGGTGCATGGTGCCGATGACACGCAACTGGCCGCCGCCGAGCAGGCGCGGCTGGACGAAGACGTGCGGCTGCTCTATGTCGCGCTGACGCGGGCCGCGCATGCCTGCCGGCTGGGCGTCGCGCAACTGGGGCGTGGGCGCGGGGCGTCGAGCTGCCTGCACGAGACGGCGCTGGGCCGATTGCTGGGCTGCCAGGCCGATGACGACGGCCATGCTCTGCGCGAACGCTTGGCGGCGGCGCTGAACGTCGAGGCGCTGCCCGAGCCGCCTGACCATCGCCTGCGCCTCGGTGGAACATCCCCGGAAATGGCGCCGGCGCGGCGTTTCACGGGGGGCATCGACGATGACTGGTGGATCGCCTCGTACTCGGCGTTGATCGTCGACGCGCGTCTCGAAACTGGCGGGAGCGCACAGGCGCTGCCCTGGGACGCTCCGGCGACGCTGGATGTCGAGGTTAGCCGCGAGCGCGATCCGGTGCCGCGTCCCGCCGCACGCACGTTGCGTGATTTCCCGCGTGGCCCGCGCCCGGGGACCTTTCTGCATGGCCTGCTGGAAGCGGTGGACTTCGACCGCCTGAGTGAACCGGCTTATCGCGACGAATTGCAGCGCCTGGTCAGTACGCGCCTGCACCTTGGCGGCTTCGACGCCGAGTGGGCGCCGGTGTTGCTCGATTGGTTGTGCCAGGCGCTGCCGGCACCGTTCGCCGGCCACCAGGGCGCGGCGATCCGTCTCGATGGCCTGGCCGCCTGGCGTGCCGAGCTGGAGTTCTGGCTGCCCGCCGAGGATGCCTGGAGTACGCCGCTCGATGCGCTGGTCTGTGCGCTGGAGCCCTTGCCGACGCCGCGCCCCCGGCTGGCGCCGCGCAAGCTCAACGGCATGCTCAAGGGCTTCATCGATCTAGTGTTCGAGGCCGAGGACGGTCGCTGGTACGTCCTCGACTGGAAGTCCAACCATCTGGGTGACGCTCTGGACGACTATCACCACGAGGCGCTGGCCGAGGCCATGGTCGCGCATCGCTACGACCTGCAGTACGTGTTGTACGTGCTGGCATTGCACCGCCTGCTGAAGGCGCGTCTCGAGGATTACGATTACGATACCCACATGGGTGGGGCCTGTTACGTGTTCCTGCGCGGCTTCGATGGCACGCCGGGTCATGGCGTCTTCCAGCGGCGCCCCGAACGGCGCTTGATCGAGGCCCTGGATGCCTGGCTCGCCGGCGACGCGGCGCCCGTCGAGACGCTGCGCCGGGAACATGGCGTCGCCGCGCCTGAGACTGCCCCGGGAGAGAATGCATGAGCGACGCGCAATATTCCTTGACCCTGGAGGCGACCCCGCCTTCGCGCGCGAGATTGTTCGAGAGCCTGACGTGGTGGGAGGCGCTGGGCTGGTTGCGCGCGCTGGATGCCCATTTCGTGCGCTTTCTCGCCGAACACGACGCCCAGGCACCGGCCGAAGTGCTGTTGGCGGCGGCGCTCGCCAGCCATCAATTGGGGCGTGGCCATGTCTGCCTGGCGCTGTCGCGTGCCTTGGCGGCGCCGCGTGACGTGCTTTCGCTGCCGCCGCTGGAAGAAAGCGCGCCGCAGGCCGAGGTGCCGCTTCCCGAGGAGTTCCTGCAGGGGCTGGATAGTGCCGCCTGGGCTGCGCGATTGGCCGCGTCGCCGCTGGTGGCGCCGCCCGGGCCGGGTACCACGCCGCTGGTGCTGGCGGGCGAGCGCTTGTATCTACGCCGCTACTGGTCTGCCGAGCGGGCGGTGGCGACGCATCTCGGCGAGCGCCTGGGGCGGCCCTTGCCGGTGGAGGCGTCGCTGGCCGAGCCCCTGGCGCGGCTGTTTGCCGCGAACGCCGCGCCAGACGACACGCCGGATTGGCAGAAGGTGGCCTGCACGCTGGCGTTACGCAACCGGCTGACGATCATTTCCGGCGGCCCCGGCACCGGCAAGACCACGACCGTGACGCGGCTGCTGGCATTGCTTCAGACGCAGGCGCTGTCGTCGGCGGAGGCGAGCCACGGCCTGCGTATCCAACTGGCTGCACCCACCGGCAAGGCGGCGGCGCGTTTGTCCGAGTCGATTGCCGGCGCGGTGAAGGATCTCGACGTCGGCGATGACGTCAAGGCGGCCTTGCCACGCGAGGCGTTGACGCTGCACCGCCTGCTCGGCGCGCGTCCGGATACGCGGCGCTTTCGCCATCACGCCGGGCATCCGCTGAGTCTCGACCTGCTGGTGGTGGACGAAGCCTCGATGGTGGATCTGGAACTGATGGCCGCGCTGCTCGACGCCATGCCGGCCGAGGCGCGCCTGATTCTGCTCGGCGACAAGGATCAGCTCGCCTCGGTGGAAGCCGGCTCGGTGCTTGGCGATCTCTGCGCCAATGCCCTGGATCAGGGCTATTCGCCTCATGCCTGTGACGTTCTCGAGCGGCTGGCGGGGATCTCGATGACACCCGATGCCGCGTGCTCGCCGCTGGCCGATCACGTGATTATGCTGCGCAAGAGCTACCGCTTCGATGCGCATAGCGGCATCGGCGCCCTGGCGGCGGCGACCAATGCCGGCGACGTCGTGGCGTTTCGCCGCGCGTGGGACGCGGGTTATACGGATATCAACTGGCTGGCGACGGCGCACGGTCAGGTGGCCGTCGAGCGCGCGGCGTTGGCCGGCTATCGCGATCTCTACCGGCGCATCGCGGCAGGCGCCACGGCGGCGGAGGCGCTGGAGCGGCTGGGAGATTTCCAGGTGTTGTGTGCGCTCAAGCGTGGCCCCTGGGGCGTTGAAGGACTCAATGCACGTATCGCCGCACGCCTGTGGCGTGAGGGATTCATCGACGACCATCAGGGCTGGTACGCCGGGCGCCCGGTGATGGTGACGCGCAATGACCCGCAACTGGGGCTCTATAACGGTGACATCGGTATCGTCTTGCCCGACCCCGCGGCGCAGCAGCGTCTGCGGGTGTTCTTCGCGACCGCGGATGACGCGCGGGCGGTGTTGCCTTCGCGTCTCGAGGCCTGCGAGACGGTGTTCGCGATGACGGTACACAAATCGCAGGGCTCCGAGTTCGCCCATGTGTTGTTCGTGTTGCCCGAGCACGCCAACCCGATTCTGACCCGCGAGTTGGTGTATACCGGCATTACCCGCGCCAAGCGCCAATTGACGCTGGCCGGCGGCGACGCGCGGGTCCTGGACAGCGCCTTGCACCGACGCGTGGTACGTGACAGTGGCTTCGCCGACTGGGTGGCAGCGCTGGAACAGGAGGAGACATCATGAGCGCTTCATCGCCTGAACATGCCGCGATCGGTGGCGTCGACTGGGCGTCGCTGAGCAGCCCCGAGCTGGCCCGGCGCGTTGGCCCGGAGAGCGTGGCGTTGTTGCCGCTGGGGGCCATCGAACAGCATGGCGCGCACCTGCCGCTTTCCACCGACGTGGACATCGCCGAGGGCCTGGTCGCGGCGATGCGCGAACGTGTCGCGGCGTCGCGAGATTTGCTGATACTGCCCACCCTGGCGGTGGGGTCGAGCCTCGAGCATGGTGACTTCGCAGGCACCTTGAGTCTGACGCCGGAGACGGCCATCGCGCATCTGGTGGATATCGGCGCCAGCGTGGCGCGTGCGGGGATCCGTCGCCTGGTGCTGTTCAATAGCCATGGCGGCAACAAGGCGGTGGTCGATCTGGCGGCACTCAAGTTGCGCGAGCGCCATGGCTTGCTGGTGGTCAAGGCGAATTACTTTCGCTTCACGCCGCCCGAAGACGCGCTGCCCGCCGAGGAGTTGCGCCACGGGCTGCATGGCGGAGCGCTGGAAACCGCGATGATGATGCATCTGGCGCCGCACAAGGTGCGTCAGGCCGAGCTCGGCGAGGCAGTCTCGCTAGGGGCTCACCAGGAAGGCGCGGGGCGCACGCTGTTGCCCGAGGGCGATGCCGGTTTCGCCTGGATGGCGCAGGATCTGCATCCCAGCGGCGTGGTGGGCAACGCGACCCTGGCCACGCCGGCCTTGGGGGAACGGTTGGTCGCTCATTTCGCCGCGCGCCTGGCGAGCGTGATCGAGGAAGTCCACTGCTTCGATCTGACCCAACTGCGCGAACGTTCCCCGCAGTGAGAGGCGCGCCTCACGTCATTCGAGCGAGCCGGAGGTGTCGCGGCGCGGGGTGTGTCTGTCGCTGACATCGCGGCTTTCGAGTACGTCCTCTAGCCAGTGTCCGGCGCGTTCGGCCTTGGCGCTCAGGTAGCGTCGATTGTGCTCGTTGAGCTTGCCGTAGCAGGCCTCGCGTCCCACCACATCGATGCCACCGAGGCTCATGGCCGCTATCTTTTCGGGGTTGTTGGTCAACAGCGCGATACGTGTGACGGCAAGCTCGGCGAGCATCTGCAGCGCTGCCCGGTACTGCCGCTCGTCCTCGCCGAAACCCAGCACCTGATCGGCATCGACGGTATCCAGCCCGGCATCCTGCAGGCCATAGGCGCGTAGCTTGTTGGCCAGGCCGATGCCGCGTCCTTCCTGGGCGAGATACAACAAGATGCCGCCGCCACGTTCGCTAATGGCCGCCACGCTGGTGCGTAGTTGTTCGCCGCAATCGCAGCGCAGGCTGCCGAACAGATCGCCCGTCAGGCACGCCGAATGCAGACGTACCGGCACGGCGTCTGCCCAGTCGGCGGGGTCGCCGACCAGCACCGCTAGATGCTCGCGCAGGCCGTCGCTTTCACGGAACAGCACGAAACGGGTGTGTTCGGCATCGGCGAGAGGCACGTTGGCTTCGCTGATACGCTTGAGCGAGGTCGTGTCGCCTTCGCCGTAGCGTTGCACGTCGTCGAGTGCTACACCGAGCAGGGTGCCGTCGTCGATGAGCGCGGCCAGGGTCTCGCGCTGCGTCATATCGACCCGGGCGCTGAGCGCGGCGGGGACCAGCAGGCCGCGCCGCATCAAGCCCAACGCAGCCGTTTCCGCCGCCGAGGCGGGTGCGGGCGGATGGACATCCGGAGGTTCGGCGATGGCGGCCATCGCCCAGGCGACGATATCGCTGGCGCGGTGATGCGTGCCGAGTGGCAGGCTTACTGCGTCGACGTCATCGGGGGCAAGCGTCCCCAGTCGGGCGAGGCGATGTGCGGTGATCACCAGGCGGGGCGCATGGCCGGCCATATCGGCGAGCGCAGCCAGGGCGGTGTCGTCGATGCCTTCCAGTGGCTGGATCAAGACGTCGTCTTGCAGGGTGCGCAGCACGACCGGCAGGCCGCGGCGCAAGTCGAAGATCGCACGTTCTACCTGTCTCATGAGCCTCTCCTTGGTTTTTACGCGTCGTAATGCTTCGATGACGTGTCATGACACTTTCGTTGGCACACGGCACGGGAGACCGTATGAGCCCTGCGACACTCGATGTGGCGCTGGCCTGGCAAGGGATTTGCGAGGCTCGGCGCGAGGATTGGGACGCCCATGCGGCGTTGACGCTGGCGAACGGTCGGCTGCGAATCTGGCGCGGCGGCGCCTGGCAGGCCGAGGGCCCGGTCACGGCGGAGGCGACGGCACTGCTCGATAGTCTGCTGCCGAGCAGCGCCACGCCCGGGCATTTCGTCATCGCGCAACTCGGCCAGAGCCTCGATGGACGTATCGCTACGATCACTGGCGCCTCGCACTACGTCACCGGCGAGGCCAGCCGCGTGCATCTTCATCGCCTGCGTGCGCTGGTCGATGCCGTGGTGATCGGGGCGGGTACGGCCTGTGCCGACGATCCGCAACTCACCGTGCGGCATGTGACGGGGAACAACCCGGTACGCGTGATTCTCGACCCCAACGGGCGCGTTCCCGCGACCAGCGGTGTACTCCAGCGTAGTGACGCTCCCACGTTGCATATCACCCGGCACCCGTTGCCGCGCGATACCCTGGGCACGCATGTCGAGTCGCTGGTGCCCGAGAGTGCAGCCGACCTGACGCCCTCGGCGTTGCTCGATACCCTGGCGGCACGCGGTCTTCACCGGGTACTCATCGAGGGTGGCGGACAGACCGTGTCGCGGTTCCTGGCGGATGGTCAGCTTGATCGCCTGCATGTGGTCGTGGCGCCGTTGTTGATCGGTTCGGGGCGCCCGGCGGTGAGCCTGGCCGAGATCGAGACCCTCGACGCCGCTCTGCGTCCGCCGTGTCGCACGTTCGCGATGGGCGACGACACGCTGTTCGATCTGACGCTGCGCCCCGGTCACGTGGGGTAATAAATCATCGTGCATGGCAGTCGCCTCCACGCTTGCTCGTTAGCAGAGCGCCTGTCGGGGTGTCGCGACCCCGGCGCGGGGGACGGCGGCGGCAGAGCAGCCAGGCGCCCGGCAGGCTCGAGACCAGCACGATGACCCCGTAGACCAGTGAAATGGCCACACCCTGAGCGGGGTCCAGCCCGGCGCCCATCCACACCAATGCGGCGGCACTCTCGCGCAACCCCCAGCCGGCGACCGAGAGGGGGATCGCCATGACCATCAGCACCGGCGGGATCAACGGCAACAGGGTGGCGAGGTCGATATCGGCCCCCACGGCACGGGCGGCGATGGCGTAGATGGCGACATAGCTCGCAACCACGCCCAGGGAACTGACGCATTGCCAGAGCCACATGCGCGAGGCGACCAGGGCAGCCCCGAGATCGCCCAGCGTGTCGCCCAGCCAGGCCGGCGGGCGACGATAGCCCCAGATCCCCACTACACCCAATACGACGATCCCCATCGTCAGTCCGCCGGGAATGTCTCCCAGCCGGGAGAGGCCACCGAGCACGCTCTCGCGCAAGTCTGATGAGACCAGGAACCCCGCGATGGCGATCACGGCCAGCATCAGTTGGCCGGAAAGGCGTTCGATGATCACCGCGCGCCAGGCCCGTGGACGGTCGCTGCTCGATCGGGCATGGCGCCAGGCCCGCGAGGCATCGCCGATGACGCCGCCCGGCAGTACCTGGTTGAGAAAGGTAGCCATGTAGTATTCCGCCACGGCGCGGCGTAGCGGCAGCGTCAGCCCCATGCGGCGGGCGGTCAGACGCCAGCGCCAGGCGGAGAGCACTACCTGGGGCACGCTGAGGGCCAATGCCAGCAACAGCCAGCTCGGCGCGGGGGCGACGAAGGCGTCACGCAGCGCTCGCGTGTCGAGTTGCCAGGCGAGCACCCCGATCAGCGCCAGGCTGACGCCCAGGCGTGCGAGGGTGGCGTTAGCGGGACGCATGGGCGGGCTCCGGGGCGGCGAACAGATCGCGGTGCCCGACGTACAGGTCGAGATGGCCCTGATCGAGGGCCTCCCGGCGATGTTGCCGCCAGCGCTCGATACGCCGGCGCTCATGCGGCGCTTGTTCGCGGGCAGCGGCAGCCCAGCCGTCGATCAGGCTCAGCGCCAGGGGACGCTGCGCCGGTGTCAGGCGCCAGGGGCTTGCAGCGTCGATGATATGAAAGCCTCTGGCGGTGAAGGCTTCGACTAATGCCTGGGGGGCCGCGGTGCCCAGCGCGGGGCCGAGGCCTTTGTCGCGGCGTTGATGCGCGGCGAGTACCTCGAGGAGCCAGGCATCTTCGGCATCATTGTCCGCCACGTCATCGGCCTGGAAACGAATCTCGCCGTCCACGCTGAGCGTGATCAGTGCCGCGGCGCGATGAGCCGCGCAGGCGTCGGCCAGGGTCTCTATCCAGGTGGCGCTCACCAGATCGCACAGTGCCGAGGCGGTGACGAGATCGATACCGTCGAACCACGACGCATCGAGCGCATGCAGGTCGCGCTGATGCGTGGTCACGTGGATGGGCGCTCCCGCGTGATCGCGCAAGGCCTGACAACGTTCCACGGCATGAGTAAGCAGAGAATCGTCATGATCGACCAGGTGCCAGTGCTGGGGGCCGGGCAAGCGAGGCGCGAGATAGCGCACATTGGCACCGCTGCCACAGCCAAGATCGAGTAGTTTCCAGGGAACATGGCGCTCATGCGCGGCAAGCCAATCGACGGCGGCCTGCAAGGGCGCCATGGCGCGGGCGTCGTGGTCGGCTTGCTCGCGCCTCGCCAGCCAGGGCTCGCTGAACGTACCGGCGGTGTTCATGCACTACCTCGTTGCAAGGCGGCGGCGAAGGCCGCACCGACTTGCGACCAGTCGCGTAGCGAGGTCCGAGCACGTTCGGCGCCTGCGCGCCATGCTTGACGCTTGCGCGGGTCGCCGAGCATCTCGCGCAGCGCAGCGGCGAGCGCCTCGACATCGCCGGGAGGCACCTTGAGGCCGGCATCGTCGGGCAGAGTATGGGCGAGCGCGCCCCCGGTAGTGGTGACCACGGGGAGGGCATGCGCCAGGGCTTCGCTGACAACCATGCCGTAGCCCTCGTAGTGCGAGGGCAACACGAATATGTCGCTGGCGTGGTAGGCCTCGCCCAGGGCATCGGCGGGTCGCTCACCGAGCAGGTGGATGCGTTCTTCCAGGCCGTGGGCGGCGATACGTGCCCGAACGTGCTCGACATGCGCCGGCGCACGATCCAGACCACCGATGCAGTCGCATGTCCAGGGCAGGTCGGTCAGCGAGGCCAGCGCTTCGACGAGCGCATCATGCCCCTTGCGCGGAGTGACCGTGGCCACGCACAAAAGGTGCGGCACTTCAGCGTTACCACGTGCCGGCGCGGCGCGCATCACGCCGGGTTCGACCACGTGCAAGCGCTCAGGATCCACCTGGAAATCCGCCAGGCGCCGCGCGGTGAAAGGGCTGGTAACGATGACATTGTGCACCGCAGACAGTGCGCGTGTTTCGCTGATCAAGAAGCGTTCGCGTTCGGCGTCGCCGAGACCGGTTTCATCGGCGAGCGGATGGTGAACCAGGGCGGTGAGCGCCAGGCGCTGAGTATGGGCCTCGAGGACGTCGGGCAAGCCACCCATCGCGAGTCCATCGATGATCACATGGGCGCCCTCGGGCCGCGCCGCCAAGGCGTTTTCAAGTGCCTTTTTCGCCGTGGCGTCGGGTTCGGGAAAACGCCCCTCGAGGCCGATGACCTCGACCGGCCAACCGTGTTCGCGCAGGGCCGTGACGACGCGTGCGTCATAGACATAGCCGCCGGTCAACTGTGCGGGATCGCCGGCGACGATCAGGGTCACGGGATGGCTCATATCGCGCCCTCGTAACTCGCCCAGGCGATATGCGATTCATGCAGTGTCACGCCGAGGGCCGTCAGTCCATGCCCGGTCTCGCCGAGTTCGCCTTGGCGGATGGCATGGGCGAGCCGCTCGAAAATCACCTTGGCCATGAACTCGGTCGTGGTGTTGCGCCCCTGGAATTCGGGCACGTCGTCGAGGTTGTTGAAGTTGAGTTCCTTCAGAACGCGGGAAAGCGTCTGGCTGGCCAGGCCGATATCGACGATGAGGTCGTCGCGGTCGAGTTCGGGGCGCTTGAAGGCGACATCGACCACGTAGGTGGCGCCATGCAAGCGCTGTGCAGGGCCGAAGATCTCGCCGTTGAAGCTGTGCGCGATCATGAAGTGGTCTCGAACCGTCAGGCTGAACATCCGTGTGGCTCCTTTTGTATTGCGGTTATGCGTGTTACTGGGTATGCGTGTTAGATGGGTGCCACCGCATGGTGGTGGCGTCACGAATAGCGTATGCGATGACACAGTGCCGGGCGATCCGCGTCGCTGAGCCGTGCCAGGGCGTTGGGTAGGTCAAGGAAGTCGCTTTCAGCGTCGATCAAGGCATCGAGGCGGGCGTCGCGCAGTAGCGTCAGGGCCAGTTGTAGGCGTTGGGCATGACTGCGACGCGCGCGGCGTGACGGGGAGACACCGCCGACCTGGCTGGCACGCAGCGTCAACCGCCGCGAATGAAAAGCCTCGCCGAGGGGCAGTGTGACCTCGTCGCGTCCGAACCAGCTCAGCTCGATGATCTCCGCTTCGTACCCTGCCAGTGCCAGGGCGCTGCGCAAGCCCTGAGGGCTGCCGCTGGCGTTGATCACGATGTCCTGCGCATCTTCGGCATCGTGCGGGTGGCGAAAAGGCAAACCCAATGCGGCGGCCAGTTCGGCCTTTCCGGTATCGATGTCGAGCAGTTGCACGCGTACGCCGGCCGTGTGTTGACACAACCAGGCGACCAGGCTGCCGACCACGCCGGCGCCGATGACGCTGATGCGATCGCCGACGCGTGGAGCGGCATCCCATAGGGCGTTGACGGCGGTTTCCATGTTGGCTGCGAGGACTGCGCGTGCGGCGGGAAGATCCTCGGGTAGGGGGACGACGGCCTCGATGGGAATCACGTAGCGCGTCTGGTGAGGATAGAGACAGAAAATCTCGCGGCCACGCCAGTTCTCTGGCCCTTCCTCGACCACGCCGACGTTGGCATAGCCATATTTGACCGGCCCCGGGAAATCCCCTTCCTGAAAAGGCGCACGCATGCGGGTGTATTCGCTCTCCGGGATCTTGCCTTGAAACACCAGACTTTCGGTGCCGCGGCTGATGGCACTGTAGCGTGTTCTGATCAACAACTCGTGTGCCTGGCGGTTGGGCAAGGCGTGCTGCCTGACCTCGCCGTGGCCCGGTGCCTGCATCCAGAAAGCCTGAGCATTCGCTGCGTGCATGGAAAACCTCCTTCTGTGGCTGCAAGTATCGTTCATGACATCATTCATGTACAGGTATTGTACACAGAGGCATTTATGTACCATTTTATTTTAGGTATCGAGTGCTATCAGCGTAGTGAAAGTCGCGCTGTTGATTGGGTCCTCTGTCATAGTTGAACGCAGACGCTTGGGAGAAAAGGTCATGCGTGACACATCACACCACGCCAGCGGTCGCAGAGCATCGTGGGTACATGGGTTGCCGGCGGTTCTGGAGCTGCTGTTGGGCTTATGCCTGGTCGGGTTGCTGGTGGAAACCCTACAGTGGCATTTGGCGGCACCCCCTGGGCTTGGCTGGATGGTGGGAGGTGTGTATCTGGCGATGGCGGTCATGATCGTATGGGGCTGGCCAGTAGCATTGCGCTGGCTGGGTTGGGCCAATCGTGTGACCTTGCTGCGAGGGGTATTGATCGCCCTGCTTGCCGGCAGCATGGCGTTTCCCGCCTTCATGCAACGTCATACGCTGGAAATGGTCGGGCTGGCATTGTTGGCCTTGTGCTTGGATGGCCTCGATGGTTGGGTGGCCCGGCATACGCACTCTGCCACTGCCTTCGGCGCTCGTTTCGATATGGAGCTGGATGCTTTCTTCATCGCCGTGCTGTGCTGCGCGCTCGTGGTGCTCGACAAGCTGGGCGGTTGGGTGCTGTTATGCGGGGCGCTGCGCTATGGCTTTGTCGTGGCAGGGCTGGTGTGGCACTGGTTGCAACGGCCGCTCCCCCCAAGCTTTCGCCGCCAGTTGGTGTGCGTATGGCAAGTCGCCAGTCTGCTGGTGGCGCTGCTGCCGTTCGTGGCGCCTTTCTGGGCCATGCTCTGTGTGAGCTTGGCGCTGGTATTGCTGATGTACTCGTTCGCGAGTGATGTCGCGTGGCTATATCGCCAACGACGCACGCGTATCTGAGGCCTCTCGGTCCTGGAGGAGGCGTTCGGCTCAACGTAAGATTCAGCTTGTGCGCTTGATCAGCCCGTCTAGTGATGTTCTTCCAGGTGATTCAGGTGGTTGATGAACTGTGTGAAGATTTCCGCCTGAGTGGAGGTGTTCAGTCGCGTATGGATGTTCTTGCGATGCACCTTTACCGTGCCGACGCTGATTTTCAGGTGGTCGGCAATCGCCTGGGAGGAAAAGCCCCGCAGGATCAGATCGGTAATTTCTCGCTCACGCTGAGTCAGAACGCCGCTGGCGAAGGTCCGCAGTGCACGCTTCATGGGGCCGTCGGAGCGGCCGTATTGCAGGAACTCGTCGGACTGGGTCTGCCAGAACTGGCGCATGAGCGCGCTGATGACCGGGTGAAACTCTTGTAAGGCATTCAGTTCGGTCCGCGAAATGCTCTCCAGCGCGGCTTTGCGCCCGAGCGTGATGGCGCAGGTCACTTCGTCATCGAGACGGATCAAGAGGTTGATCTCATCCACCAGCCCGAAGTTCTGGTAGCAGGTTTGATAGTATTCGGTGCTCTTGAACGAATCCGGCATGATGTCGGCAAGTCGCACGATGCCGGGAGATGCGGTGTCCTTGATGGCGTGGAACAGCGGGTCGAGCACATAGGCATGATTGATGTACTGGCGCAGGGTGTCGCTCTGCTCCGCCGGGTCGGAAGGATGGACGAGAATCGGTCGCAGCGATTTCTTGTAGGTCAGTAGCAGAATCGTGTCGAAGAAGCACAGGGTCGACAGGAAGGCCTCCAGCATCATCGGGAAACTGCGTAGTCGCTGATGCTCGATGAGTACGGCCAGGTTTTTCTGCCAACTTTCATTAGTCTGTATCTGATTAACGCGATCTCTCATCGCTTGTCCTTGCTTCTTTTAGGCGGCCGAAAGGGGGCTATCAGGAATTTTACCAAGGCTAAGCCAGATGGGGGACCGGTACCAGCCCGGTTTGCCTTCGGGGCATGTCGGAGGCAGAGATACACGACGTCTGCCACTGGCCGGATACCCCTGGGGTGATAGATACACCACTATCTGGATGGGATATTTTGATGCTCTGATTTTCGAAAAGCACTCAAGAGTCACGCTTATGGCGACGAATAAAAAGCAGGACAAGAACCGCGAGCTGGATCTCTTCATCACGGATTTGAACGGTAATTTACGCGGCAAGCGTATGCCCGCCAGCGGTTTGAAAAAGGTCCGACAGGAAGGGCTCAAACTGCCGCGCTCGGTGGTGGGCTTTGATTTTTGGGGGGCCGATGTTTTGGCCAATGGTCTGGTGTTCGAGACCGGTGACAGCGATGGCATCTGCATGCCTGTCAGTGAAGAGCCAGTTCCGGTGCCATGGTCGGAAGTACCGCGTGACCAGATGCTGGCGATGATGTTCAATCCTGATGGCACGCCTTTCAAGGCCGATCCTCGCCAGGTGCTCAAGCGCATGGTAGATCGCTTCGCCGAAAAAGGGCTGACACCGGTGATGGCCACCGAGCTTGAGTTCTACCTGATGGATGCCGAGTCGGAACGGATCCAGCGGCCGATTCCGCCGGCACTGGCGGATGGGAAAGGGCGTCGCCTGGCTAATACGGAAGGTTATTCCGTTGAGGAAATGGATGGCTTCGAGGCGTTTTTTGCCGATGTGCGCGAAGCCTGCCAGGCGCAGGGCGTCGGCGCGGACACCATCATTGCCGAGATGGGGCCGGGGCAATTCGAGGTTAACCTCAATCATGTGGCCGATCCGCTGCATGCGGGCGACCAGGCGATCCTGTTCAAGCGCCTCGTACGCGGCGTCTCCCGTCGCCATGGCTATGCGGCTACCTTCATGGCCAAACCCTATGTCGAGGAAAGCGGCAACGGCTTTCACGCGCATTTCAGTTTGCTCGACCGCGACGGTCACAATGTCTTCGATGACGGCACTGAGCAGGGTAGTGACCTGCTGCGTCATGCCATTGCGGGGCTGATGCAGTTGATGCCGGAGAGCATGCTGGTGTTTGCGCCGCACCTGAATTCCTATCGTCGCTTCATGCCGGGCGCCTATGCACCGACCCATGCTAGCTGGGGTTACGAGAACCGGACGGTGGCGCTGCGCGTGCCGGAAAGCCCCAATCTAGCGCGGCGGATCGAGCATCGGGTAGCCGGTGCCGATGCCAATCCGTATCTGGTGCTGGCGGTCATTCTCGCCGGTGCGCTGCATGGCATGGAAAACGAACTCGAGCCAGATGCCCCGGTGGAAGGTGATGCCTACACCGAAGAAGATCCCCAATATCCGTTGCCTTGTGAATGGCAGGACGCCATCACTCGCTTCGACCAGAGTGAGAGACTGCGGGAATACCTGGGCGACGAGTTCGTGCGTGTCTATGCGCAAGCCAAACGCCAGGAGTGCAGTCGCCTGAGCGAGCGCATCTCCGATATCGAATACGAGGCCTATCTGGGATTGCTCTGATCCTGGCCAGGCGCTAAAGACAGGCACGGCGCGACCGTGAGTGAGGAATTCGTCATGACGCTGAAAATCGGCATATTGGCCACCGGCACCACGCCGGACAATCTGATCGAAACGCATGGCTCCTACGCCGACATGTTCGTTAACTTGTTCGGGCAAGCGGGCTATGACTTTACCTTCATTACCTTCGATGTCCGCGACGATATCTTTCCCGAATCAGTCGATGCTTGTGATGCCTGGATCATCACCGGCTCAAAATCCAGCGTCTGCGACAAGACGCCCTGGATGGCACGCTTGAAAGCACTGATTCTCGAGATCTACGGCACCGGCCGTCCCATCGTGGGGATCTGCTTTGGCCACCAGATCGTGGCGGAAGCCTTTGGGGCCGATGTCAACCAGTATCCGCAAGGTTGGGGCGTAGGGCTGCATACCTATCAACTGGACAAAAGCGTGCCGGAACTGAGCGCACTGGGGGGCCAATTCACGCTGAATGCAGTGCATCAGGATCAGGTGTTGAGCAAGCCAAAGCAGGCCGAGGTCGTGGCTTCGTCGTCTTTCTGTCCGTTTGCAGCGCTCCAGTACGACAATCGCATCCTGACTCTGCAGGCGCATCCGGAGTTCAACGTGGCGTTCGAAACCCGGTTGCTTCAGTCACGTCGAGACGCCCCGATTCCGGCGGCGGCAACCGACCAGGCGCTGACCAAGCTCCATGAGGCGTCTGCGCGTACGGACTCACTGCAAGTCGCTCACTGGATGGCCGCTTTTTTGCAGCAGGGTTGCTCTTCAACAGAGTAGGCGTCGTCGAGCGTATCTGACATGGCCATCCTGCTGCATAGGCTTGTCGTACGATAGTGCCTGACAGCGTCAGGCCCGGGGCTGCTGTTGGGTGATGCAGTGGATGTTGCCGCCGCCCAGGAGGATCTCGCGGGCATCGACGGCGACCACCCGGCGGTTTGGGAACAATCTCTCGAGGATCATTCGCGCTTCATCGTCGTAGGCCGGATCGAGTTTGGGCATCACCACCACCGCGTTGCCGATATAGAAATTGACGTAGGAGGCGGCCATGCGGTCGCCGGGTTGGCGCGGGCGCGAACTGCTCAGCCGGTCGACGCCGCTGGCTTCGGTCTCGGCGATGGTCAGCGGACCGGGCATCGGCAGCTTGTGCACGGTAAGCCGCCGTCCCCTGGCGTCGGTAGCAGCCTCGAGAATCGCCAGGGCCTCGCGGGAGATGGCTTGCTGTGGATCACTCTCGTCGTCGGTCCAGGTCAGCGCCACCTCGCCGGGGGCGACGAAGCAGCACAGGTTGTCGACGTGGCCGTCGGTTTCGTCCTGGAAACAGCCGCGCGGTAGCCAGATGACCTTTTCGACACCCAGATAGACACACAACAGCCGTTCGATCTCGGCTTTATCGAGATCGGGATTGCGGTTGGGGTTGAGCAGGCACTCCTCGGTGGTAATCAGGGTGCCCTCGCCGTCGACGTGGATCGCGCCACCCTCGAGCACCAGCGGGGTGATGAAGCGTTCGATGCCGAGTATCTCGGCGATCTTCTGGCGGATGCGGCGATCCTTGTCCCAGGGGAAGTAGAGCCCTCCGTTGAGTCCGCCCCAGGCATTGAACTCCCAGTCGACCATTGCCAGGCGACCATCCGGATGCGTCAGGAAGGTCGGCCCAACATCGCGCATCCAGGCGTCGTTATTGGAAAGCTCGATCACCCGAATGTGCATCGGTAACTGGTTGCGGGCGTTTTCGTATTGATCGTCGTTGACGCCGACGAAGAGTGTCTCGCTCTCGGCGATCGCCCGGGCGACGGCGACGAATGCCGCCTGCGCCGGCTTGGCGCCGTAGCGCCAGTTGTCGGGGCGCTGCGGCCAGAGCATCCAGCAGGCGTCGTGCGCGGCGAACTCGGCGGGCATGGAAAAGCCCCGCTCGGCGGGAGTGGCGTTGCGACGCTCAGTCGCGATGTGTGTGTCGTTCATGACGAACCTCAAAGATAGCCTGCTGCCAGGAATACCAGCGTTGCCAGGAAGGCGGCAATAAGTGCATAGGGAAGCTGTGTCAGGGCATGGGCCATCGGCGTGCAGCCGCTGCCCTGGGCCGAGAGTACGGTGGAGTCGCCGTAGAAGCAGGCGTGACTGCCGAAGGCGCTGGCCGAGATCAGCGCGCCGATCACCAGCGGCATCTCGGCGTTAACGCTGCTCGCCAGCGGCAGAACGATGGGCATCGCCACGGCGAAGAGTCCCCAGAACGAGCCAGTGGCGAAGGCCAGGAACGCCATCGTGACGAAGCTCACCGCCGGCAGCAGTTGTGCGGTCATCAAGGGTTGCAGGGTCTGGATCACATACTCGGTGAGTCCCAGACCGTCGTTGACTTCCTTGAGCGTGAAGCCGGCGACCAGCGTCCCCAGCGGCATCAGCATCGACTTGAAGCCCTCGAGCGCGGTATCGAAGGTGGTGTGAAAGCTCATCAGGCGCTGACTGAAGATCAGTACCAGTGTCACGGCCAGGGCCACGATCACCCCGCGCAGGATGTCGATATCGAAATACCAGGTGAAGAAGATCAGGCTGGCGATGGGCAGCAAGAAGTTGAGCAGATGCGGGCGGCGCTGGCCTTCGTCCTCGACTTCCAGGGCGTTTTCCTCGGCCCCGTCGGGCATCACTTGACCGCCGCTGGCGCGCAGCTCGGCTTTCTTCATGGGGCCGATGGCGGGGATCCACCCCATCGCGACCAAGGGCACCACCGCGGCGGCGATCCAGGCGTAGAACATGTAGGGAATCGATTCGATGTAGAGCCCCATACCGCTGCCGGTCACATCGTTTTCTTCGAGCAGCCCGGCGAAGAACACCGCCCAGGTGGAGAAGGGCACCAGGATGCAGATCGGCGCGGCGGTCGAGTCGACGATGTAGGCGAGCATCTCCCGCGAGACCTTGAAGCGGTCGGTGATCTTCTTCATCGAGGCGCTGATCGCCAGGGCATTGAGGTAGTCGTCGACGAAGATGGCCAGACCGAGGACCCAGGTGGTCAGCAGCCCCTGACGCCGGCCGTGGATGCGACGGGTCATGACGTCGCCGAAGGCCAGCACGCCGCCGGTACGCACCAGTAGCGCGATCAGGCTGCCGAACAGCCCACAGACCAGGATGATCCAGGTCACGGTGTCGTTGCCGAGCACCGTGAGTAACGTGTCGGAGGCCTGGGTCACCACGCTTGTCGGATCGATCATCAACATGCCGACCAGGGCGCCGGTCATCAGTGATTCGATGGTGCGGCGGGTGACGATGGCCATGATCAGCACGATGAGGGTGGGAAACAGGCTCCAGAGTCCGTAAGTGTCCATGTAATACTCTTTTGTGATTGTGGTCTCGGGGGCGCGGTAGACCGTCTCGTTGGAAGGCGCTGTAACCCCTTCCATGGGTGCTACATTCGCCGTCCATGGCGAATGACCTTCTACGGGCGGCCTACCTCGGATGCCCCAACGGACAGGTCGAGAATGCTCTTTTACAGGTAACCGTCGGCCTTGAGTGACGCCGTCGCGGCGGTCAGCGCCGCGTCGAGGATGGCCACTACCTCGTCGACCACCTCGCGGGTCCAGATCAGCGGGGGCGACACGATGTTGAGATGGCCCACCGGACGAATGATCAGGCCGCGCTTCTGGGCCTCGAAGGCGACCCTGTCGCCAACCCGTGCCTCCACCGGAAAGAGCGCCTTGGTCTGCTTGTCGGCGACGTTCTCGAGACACATCATGAAATGGCTACCGCGCACGTCGCCCACTGTGGCGTGATGCGACAACGACTGCAGGCGCTCTTCGAGATAGGGGCCTACCGCGCGGACGTTTTCGCAGATCCCCTCGCGCTCGATGATCTCGATGTTCTTGAGCGCCGCTGCGCAGCTCACCGGATGCCCGGAGTAGGTGAAGCCGGTGCTCAGCACGCCGCCCGGCCCCTGCGGGGTGGACAGCACGTCGTAGAGCTCGTCGGAGATCAGCGTCGCGCCCAGCGGCGCATAGCCGGAAGACAGTCCCTTGGCACAATTGATGATATCGGGCTGGGTCTCGAACACCGACTCGGAGGCGAAGAAGTGCCCCAGACGGCCGAAACCGGTCACGACCTCGTCGGCGATGTAGAGGATGTCGTTGGCCCGACACACCGCCTGCATGCCCTTGTGGTAACCCACGGGGGCTACCAGCACGCCGCCGGCGCCCATGATCGGCTCGGCGATGAAGGCGGCGATATTGTCGGCGCCGATCTCGGCGACGGTGTCCTCGAACTCCCGGACTAGGTGGTCGCAGTATTCACTTTCGCTCATGCCTTTGGGGCGGCGGTAACAATTGGCCTCGCTCAGATGGGTGACCAGATGATCGAGAGTATCGAAGTCCCAATTATTGCTCGCGATTCCCGTCAGGGTAGAGGCCAGGTAGGTCGTGCCGTGATAGGCATTGTTGCGTGAAATGATGCGCTTCTTGTTCGGTTTGCCGAGGCGATTGAAGTAGTAATGCACCAGGCGGATGGTGGCATCGTTGGCCGCTGAGCCTCCGCAGCTGTAGAAGACGTGATTGAGATGCGCGGGCGCCAGCTCGGCGAGTTTGTCGGCGAGCAGCGTGGCCGGCACGTTGGAGAGGTTGTTGAAGGTCGAGAAGTAGGCCATGCGCGTGGCCTGCTCGGCCATGGCCTCGCCAATCTCGGCCCGGCCATGGCCGACATTGACGCACCACAGCCCGGCGATGCCGTCGATGAAGCGGTTGCCCTTGGCATCCTGGACGTGGATGCCCTCGCTGTCGGTGATCAGGTCACAGCCTTCCTCGTGAAAGACGCTGAAGTCGGTGAAAGGATGAATGAAGTGATCCTTGTCCTTTTGCCAGAGCGCTTGGGCATCGTGGGGACGGGTTTCGGTGCTCATGGTGTCGTCTCGCAAGTTAAAAGCGGTCATTGCCGTGATAAGTGGCCGCGATGAGTCGTTGTGGTCGGAAAGAGACTAGCGAGGAAAGGGAGGGCGGGAATATATCCTGATAGGGGTATATCGCAACGACCGGTGGGCCGCCTAATGTGTTCAATGGTTCAAACACCTAACAAGCACAAAGGGGGTACCTCATGGCGGTTTCCATTGACGGCCAACGGTTGTGGGACAGCCTGATGGCGATGGCCGAGATCGGTCCTACCGAGAACGGCGGTAGTGGCCGTCTGGCCTTGACCCCAGAGGATGCCGCCGGACGACGCTTGTTGCTCGACTGGTGCGAGTCGCTCGGCTGTACTTGGCGAGTCGATCGCGTCGGCAATATCTTCATTCGCCGTGCCGGCAAGCGCGATGACCTCGATCCGGTGGCCATGGGCAGCCACCTGGATACCCAGCCCAAGGGAGGCCGCTTCGATGGGGTGCTCGGCGTCCTGGCCGGACTCGAAGTGTTCCGTACCCTCGCGGATCAGTGCATCGTGACTGAGCGGCCGCTGGAACTGGTGGTCTGGACCAACGAGGAAGGCAGCCGCTTCGCGCCGGCCATGGTCGCTTCCGGCACCTATGCCGGTGCGTTCAGCGTCGAGTCGACGCTGGCCCGCGAGGACCGCGATGGCGTGACGTTCGGTGAAGCGTTGGCTGACTGCGGGTACGCGGGAGATTCGCCGGTTGGCGAGCCCCGACTGGACAGTTTCTTCGAGCTGCACATCGAACAGGGCCCGGTACTCGAGGAAGAGGGCGAGCCCATCGGCGTGGTGACCGGCGTCCAGGGCATGCGCTGGTTCGACGTGACGCTCTCGGGCCAGTCGGCCCATGCCGGGCCGACCCCCATGCGCTATCGCCGCGATGCTCTGGCGGCAGCGGCGCGCCTGATCGACCGACTGCAGGCCCATGCCCTGGCGGACGATAGCGGCGATACCAAGGTGACCTGCGGTTGTCTAGATATCGTGTCGGCGTCACGCAATGTGGTGCCGGGCGACGTCAAGCTCACTATCGATCTGCGCCATGTGGTAGAGAGCGAACTGAACGCGTTGCAAACGTATTTCGAAGGGCTACTCGCCGACGTGGGCGAGACCTGCGGCGTCACGGTGGCCCAAGAGCGGATATGGGCCTCGCCGGTAGTGGCGTTCGCGCCGGAGTGCGTGGCTGCGGTGGAACGTGGCGCTCTAGAGCATGGCCTGAAATACCGTCGCATGATGAGTGGCGCCGGTCACGACGCCGTCTATGTGTCTCGGGTGGCGCCGACGGCCATGATCTTCATTCCCTGCCGTGACGGTATCAGTCACAACGAGGCTGAATACGCCACGCCGGAACACTGTGCCGCAGGCACTCAAGTGCTTTGCGATGCCATTCTTGAACGCGCCAGTCGCGTGTACTGACCTGGGGAGAACGACATGACTCAATCCAAGACTTCAATTCCCGAAACCCATGCCGATTGGCGGGCACTGGCCGAGCATCTGAGTGTCGAAAAGAGCCTCGAGGCGCGTGCCTATATCGATGATACCTTCGTTGACGCTGTCAGCGGCGAGACTTTCACGAGCCTCAATCCGGCCACCGGCGAGACGCTCGCCAAGGTAGCCAGCTGCGATGCCGCCGACGCCGAGGCAGCGGTGACGGTGGCGCGACGTGCCTTCGAGGGCGGCGCGTGGTCGCGGTTGTCACCGGGCGAACGCAAGGCCGTGCTGCTGCGTCTGGCCGAGCTGATGGAGTTGCACAAGCACGAGTTGGCGCTGCTCGACAGCCTGGACATGGGCAAGCCGGTGTCGAGTGCCATGGGGGACATGGCTGGTGCCATCGGCTGCATTCGTCACCATGCCGAGTCCATCGACAAGCTCTATGGCGAAATCGCGCCCACTGGCGAGGATAGCCTGGGATTGGTACTGCGCGAGCCGCTCGGTGTGGTGGCGTCGATCGTGCCCTGGAACTTCCCGTTGATGATGACGGCTTGGAAGATCGGGCCGGCGCTGGCGGCCGGCAACAGCGTCATCTTAAAGCCCTCGGAGAAGTCGCCGCTGTCAGCGTTGCGTCTCGCCCAACTGACGCGTGAAGCCGGTTTGCCGCGCGGCGTCTTTCAGGTGCTGTCCGGTTTCGGCCACACGGTGGGCAAGGCATTGGCACTGTCGATGGGCGTCGACTGTCTGGCCTTTACCGGCTCCACCGGGGTAGGCAAGCAACTGATGCAGTACGCCGGCCAGTCGAATCTCAAGAAGGTCTTTCTGGAGTGCGGCGGCAAGAGCCCGAATCTGGTCTTCGCCGATTGCAAGGACCTGGACCGAGTGGCCGAGCACGGCGCCGCGGCGATCTTCCACAACCAGGGCGAGGTGTGCATCGCCGGCTCGCGGCTGCTGGTCGAAAACAGCATTCGCGAGCGCTTCGTCGACAAGGTGCTGAGCGCCGCCGAACGCATGCAGCCCGGCGATCCGCTGGACCCGGCGAGCTTCATGGGGGCGATGGTCGATCAGACCCAGTACCAGCGGGTGCTCGACTATATCCGCCAGGGCGTTGAAGAAGGCGCAACGCTACGTACCGGCGGCAAGGCGCTGGACGGCGAGGGGGCGAACGGCCAAGGCCTGTTCATCGGTCCGACGGTATTCGACGGCGTGACCGATAGCATGACCATCGGCCGCGAGGAAATCTTCGGTCCGGTACTGGCGGTGTTCGGCTTCGACACCGAGGAAGAGGCCGTGCGGCTTGCCAACGACAGCGACTATGGTCTGGCAGCAGGCCTGTGGAGCCAGGACATCGATCGCATCATGCGCGTTACGCGACGGTTGCGCTCGGGCCAGGTGTTCGTCAATAACTGGGCGGACATGGACCAGACGGTGCCCTTCGGCGGCGTCAAGCAGTCCGGCAACGGCCGCGACAAGTCCCACCACTCGCTGGAGGAATACTCCGATCTCAAGACGGTGTGGATGACGCTGACGCCCGCGTCGTGAGCATGGCTGCAATGCCACCGAGGAAGGCAAGCAGGCCCAGGGAAGGGCCCCTCATGACGCTATGGTCGAGTTCGTGTTGAGGCCTACTGTTGTTCTGTCTGGCGCCGCGAGACCAGCGCCACGTGGTCGAGGAACAGCCGAAAGAGTTGCGACTGGCTGGAGACCTCGAGGCGCTGATAGAGGTGCTTGCGATGGACTTTGACGGTGCCGTCGCTGATGCCCAGCTCACGGGCCGCCGACTTGGTGGAGTGACCGGCCAGCAGCAGACGCACGATTTCGCGTTCGCGTGCCGTCAGGCGCTCCCGCCCGAAGCTGTCGAAGGCTTCCTCCACCGGTTCCCGCTCGGCCAGGCATTGGTGGAAGCGATGTTCTTGCCACTTCCAGTATTCGCTGAGCAGGACTTCCAGCACTGGCGAGATGTGTCGTAACGCCAGCAGATCCCGGCGGGTAATCCTCGGGGCATCGTCGCGAAACCCCAGTGACACCACCATGACGACGTCAGTATCGACCCTGGCGAACAAGCCGATTTCGTCGCTGAGCCCCAGGGCACGGTAGTAGTGATGATAGTAGTCGCTGCTCTCGAAACGATCCGGGGCCAGCTCGCGCAGCCGGTGCGCGCCGCTCTCCAGCCCGTCATACACGGCCTTGAAGAAGGGGTCCAGCAGAAAGGCCTGGTTCAAATAGCGTTCGATGCCCTGCTCGCGGCGTGTCGGCGGATAATTGTCGTGGATCAGCAGCGGTCGTCGTTGTCCTTTATAGGTATTGATCAGGATGGTATCGAAACCGACCAGCTCGCGCAGCGTCTGCTCCAACAGGAGCGGAAAGCCGCTACCGGCGACGGCCTGGAACAGGCGGGCCAGATGATGGTGCCAGGCCAGGCTGGCTGGATTGGCGAGGTGGTCGGTCGGTGTCACGAAAGCTTAGACCCTAAGTAGCAGGTGCTCGCGCTCCCAGGAACTGATCACCTGGAAGTATTCGCGGTGCTCGGCGCGCTTGACCGCCAGGTAGCTGTTGGTGAAACGTTCGCCGAGGACCTCGGCCAGCGGCTGACAATCGCTCAGCATATCCAGCGCCGGACGGATATCGTCAGGTAGTTTGTGGCCGCCGGACCAGGCCGATCCGATCATCGGCGGGCGTGGCTCGAGCTGTTCGAGCATGCCGAGATAGCCGCAGGCCAGCGAGGCTGCCATGACCAGATAAGGGTTGGCATCGGCCCCCGCCAGGCGGTTCTCGACCCGAGTCGCTTCAGGCGTTGAGACCGGCACCCGCAGGCCCACGGTGCGGTTGTCGGTGCCCCACTCGACATTGGTCGGCGCCGAGCCGCTGGTCTCGGTGCGCATCAGTCGCCGGTAGGAGTTGACGTTGGGCGCCAGCAGCGGCATGGCCGACGGCAGGTAGTGCTGCAACCCGCCGATGAACTGCTGGAACAGCCGGCTGGACTTGCCGTTTTCGCCGGCAAACAGATTGTCACCGGATTCGGCGTCCAACAGGCTCTGATGAAGATGCATCGAACTGCCTGGCTCATTGGCCATCGGTTTGGCCATGAAGGTGGCATACATACCGTGACGGAGTGCCGTTTCGCGCAGGGCGCGCTTGAACATCACCACCTGATCGGCCAGCCGCAGGGGGTCGCCGTGCTGGAAGTTGACCTCCATCTGCCCGGCGCCTTCTTCGTGAATCAGGGTGTCCAGGTCGAGATTCATGGCATCGCAGTAGTCGTACATTTCCTCGAACAGCGGGTCGAACTCGTTGACCGCATCGATGGAGAACGACTGACGGCTGCTTTCCTGGCGACCGTTGCGGCCGATCGGTGGTTCCAGCGGATAGTCGGAGTCGGTGTTGGTCTTGACCAGGAAGAACTCGACCTCGGGCGCGACGATCGGCTTCCAGCCACGCGCCTCGTAGAAGGATAGTACCCGCTTGAGCACGTGGCGGGGGGAAAGCTCCACTGGCTCGCCGGTCAGGTAGTGGCAATCGTGGATGATCTGGGCGGTGGCATCATCGGCCCAGGGCACCAGGAAGATGGCATTAGGATCGGGTACCAGCTCCATGTCCCGTTCGGCAGGATTCCAGAAGTGGATATCATCGTCGTCGGGATAGCCGCCGGTGACGGTCTGGATGAAGATCGAGTCCGGTAGTCGCGGGCGACCACCCCCCAGGTACTTGCCCGCGGGCATGATCTTGCCCTTGAGGATGCCGGTGAGGTCGGTGACCAGGCACTCGACCTCGGTGATGCCGCGAGCTTGAAACCAGTCGTTGAATTCGGGGTGTTCCTGACGGTTACTCATGGGGTTTCCTTGCTCTGCAAATGAGGCCCCGGCCGAGTGGCCGGGGACTGTCGTCTCAGCGTGCCTGGACCTCTGACCACAACTGTTGGAAGATCTGCAGTTGCTCGCCCTCGAGACTGGGTGTGAAGTGCAGCCGTTTCATGTCTTCCTCGGATGGCTGGATCGGGGGCTGGGTCAATATTTCGTCGAGGTAGGGCTGAGCCGCCGCATTGGGGCTGGCGTAGTAGTTGTAGTTGGATAGCTGAGCGCCGATCTTGGCGTCGAGGATGAAGTTGATGAACTTGTGTGCCAGATCAGGATTGGGTGCCTTGGAGGGGATCAGCATGGTGTCCACCCACATTTCGGTACCTTCGTCGGGAATCATGAACTCGATGTTCTTGAACGACTCCGGGTTATCCTGGCTGTAGAACAGGTAGTCGCCGTTGTAGCTCAAAGCGACGTGTGTCACGCCTCGCGCCAGTTGTTGCAGGCTTGGCGTGCCGTCGACGAAGCCGCTGAAGTTGCTACGATTCTTGGTATCGATCAGCAGCTTGGCGGCCTCCTTCCATGCCTGGGTGTCGGTGCAGTCATAGCCGTGGCCTAGATAGGCGCAGGCGCCGCCCATGCTCACCTGGCCATCGCCCATCAGCGCGAAGGGGTGGCTCGGGTTGAGCTTGGGATCGAACATCAGCGACCAGCTCTTGGGTGCATCGGGGAACGTCTCGGTGTTGTACACCAGGCCGGTCACCCCCCACTGGTAGGGCGCCGAGTAGGCGCTCTGTGGGTCATAGCTGGGATTCTTGAACTGTTCCATGACATTGTCCAAGTTGGGGATCTTGGACTTGTCGAGCTTCTGTACCATGCCGGTCTCGATAAGCCGTGGTACGTAGTAATTAGACGGTACGATGATGTCGTACTGCGACACCCCGCCAGCATTCAGCTTGGCGAACATCTCGGGTAACGAGTTGTAGTAGTTCTGAACCACCTCGGCGTCGTATTTCTCCTCGAAGGCCGTGATGATCGCGGGGTCCATGTATTGGGTCCAGTTGAACAGGTAAAGCTTGTTGTCTTCCTGTGCCTGGACGCCGCCGGCCAGCAATAGGCCCCCGAGTGTCGCGGCGATTCTTGTGTTCATTGTTTTCATCGTGTCGCTCTCCTGCGGTGCTACGTTGTGGTGCCAGGGTGCGTCTAGCGGCGTCCCTGACGGTTGAACAGCATACTGAGTATCGCGGCCATGGCCACTGCGCCGATCATCAGGGTGGCGATCGCGTTGATCTCGGGCGTCACCCCCTTCTTGATGGCACTCCAGATATAGATCGGCAATGTGGCGCTTTCCGGTCCCGCCGTGAAGAAACTGATCACGAAATCGTCGATCGACAGCGTAAACGACAGGAAGAAGGCGGAAATCAACGCCGGCTTGATGGTCGGCACCATGAAGTGCACCACGCGCTTGATCGGTGATGCATAGAGGTCCTTGGCGGCCTCGAACAGCGTTGGGTCGAGGCCAACGAAGCGCGAGTAGACGATCAGCGCCACGAAGGGAATCTGAAAAGTCACATGCGCGATGATCATGGTGCCGAGCCCTGGCTGCAGCAGGCCGGTCCAAGCGTGGATCTGTACGAAGAAGGCCATCTCGGAGATGCCGAAGACGATATCCGGCAGCACGATCGGCAGGTAGATCAGCGCTATCAACCAACCCAGCTTGCGGTGGCGATGGCGATACATGCCGTAGCCGATCAGACAACCGATCACCAGCGCGATGATCGAGGAGCTTACCGCCAGTACCAGGCTGTTGCCGAAGGCGTTGATGATCTGCTCGTTGTCGAACAGGCTGCGATACCAGGCCAGCGAGAAGCTTTCAAAAATGGCCGTGCTGTTGGCCGAGTTGAAGGAGAACAGCACGATCACGAACAGTGGCACGTAGAGGAAGAACAGTGTCACCCACCAGATACCGGCGAGGCCGCGTGCAAGCGTACGCTTTCTCATATCACTACCTCCTCACCGCCGCCCAGGCGCTTGCCGATCCGCCGCATGGCGAACAGGCCGATAAACGTCGCGATCAACATCAAGATTGCCCCGGCCGCCCCCAGCGGCCAATTGGAACTTCCGGCGAACTGGTTGGCGACCAGGTTACCGAGCATCATGCCTTTACCGCCGCCGAGCAGCTCGGGAATCACGTACATACCGAAGGCTGGGATGGCCACGAGTACCGTACCAGCCAAAAGCCCTGGCAGGGTCTGCGGGAAGACGGCGTGCCAGAAGGCCCGCACCGGGCTGGCATAAAGGTCCTGAGCGGCCTGCACCTGCGCCGTATCGAGTTTCTCGAAGGCGGCGTACAGCGGCAGCACCATGAACGGCAGGAAGTTGTAGACCAGCCCCAGGGTGACTGCGAAGTTGGAGGGGTAAAGCCCCATATGGGGGCCAATCAGGCCCATTGCATCGGCGAGGTCGGACAGCGGCGTGCCCGGCGCCAGCAGATTCATCCAGCCGAAGGCGCGAATCACCTGGTTGGTCCACGACGGGACGACGACCAGCAGCAGGAGGATCGGCCGCCACTTCTCGCGGCAGGTGGTGATGTAGTAGGCCACCGGGTAGGCGACGATCACCACCAGCACCGTCGACAACAGGGTCTGCCACAGCGAACGCAGCAGGGTGTAGAGGTTGCCCGGGCTCCACCCCAGAAAGCCGAAGCCGGCCAGGCGCTCGAAGGAGTCCAGCGACAAAGGCATCTGCGGCAGGCCATAGGGCCCGTTGGTCATGAAGGCCACGCCCATCAGGTAGGCGCTGGGCAACACCAAGAAGATGAAGATCCAGAACGCCCCCGGGGTCACCGTGAACAGCAGGTGGCGGGTCTCACGGACCATGGCGCGGCTGCGGGCGGTGGGCATTATGCCGGAATAGGACATGTTCGCTTCCTCACTCGCTCAGGGTGACCAGGTCTTCCGGCGCCACCACCACCGTCACCGTCTCGCCCACCTCGGGCAGGTGACGGCCGCGGTTGTTGACCGTCGCCTGCAGGGTGGTGTCGGCGATGGCCAGGCGAAACTCGGCGTGGCTGCCACGATAGAGCCGTTCTTCCACAGTCGCCGTCAGATGGTTGCGACCCTCGACGGCACCAGGTAGTAGATCCAGCGTCTCGGGACGGATCAACAATAGCTCGCCGTCGCCGGCCTCCTCGGCGGTCAACTCTCCGAGTGCCGTGGTCAGGCAATCGTCTTTATGGGCGCTGATCGGATAGAGGTTGTCATGGCCCATGAAGCGCGCCACGAAGGCGTTCACTGGACGCTCGTAGACCTCACGCGGCACGCCTACCTGCTGGATGGTGCCGCCATTGAGCACGGCGATGCGATCGGACATGACCATCGCCTCCTGCTGGTCGTGGGTCACGAACACGAAGGTCATGCCAAGTCGCTTCTGCACGCGCAGTAGTTCTACCTGCAACTGGCTGCGCAGCCCGGCATCCAGTGCCGAGAGTGGCTCGTCGAGCAGCAGCACGTCAGGCTCGCAGATTAGCGCCCGAGCCAGCGCGATGCGCTGGCGCTGGCCGCCGGAGAGCTGGTCGACGTGGCGATCGACAAGGTCACCAAGCTTGATGAAGTCGGCGATCTCGTCGACCTTGGTGTGGCGCTCGGCGGCCGGCATGCCACGCATCTTCAGCCCGAAGGCCAGGTTCTCGCGTACCGAAAGATGCGGGAAGAGCGCATAGGACTGGAAGACGGTATTGACGCTGCGTTGGTGGGGCGGCATGTCGGTGATGTTCTTGCCGCCCACCACCAGCGACCCGGCATCCGGCTCCTCGAGACCGGCGAGGATGCGCAGCAGAGTGGTCTTGCCGCAGCCGGACGGCCCCAGCAAAGTGAAAAATTCGCCGGCCCGGATGTTCAGGTCGACGCCATCCAGGGCTACGGTATCGCGCCCGAAGCGCTTGTGTAGGCCCTGCATCTCGATCGAGGACGCCTTGCGGCTCGCCCGGTCGCGTTCATCGGCGACCGGGCGAGTGCCCGGATGGTCGGCAATCTCCGCCGTCATGTTCTCGCTCATGGGATACCCTCTTTTCTTGTTGATGGCCTCAGAGCCTGTCGCGCAGTTTGTAGAAGTTGGTCGCCAGCACCAGTAAAGGCTTGCGCAGAGAGCGGCCGCCCGGGAACTGGCGATGTGGCATGGCGGCGAAGACGTCGAAGCGCTCGCTCTGGCCGGCAATGGCCTCGGCCATCAGCTTGCCGGCCAGCCCTGCCATCGCCATGCCATGGCCGGAATAGCCCTGGGCATAGTAGAGATTATTGCCTAGGCGGCCGAAGTCAGGAGCCCGGTTGAAAGTGATCGCCACGTCGCCGCCCCAGCGATACTCGATAGGCACGCCCTCGAGCACCGGGAATAACCGGGTTATTTTGGTGTCCATGCGCGCCTGTAGGCGCGGGGGCTCGCGACCGTCGTAGCTGACCTCGCCGCCGTAGATCAGGCGTCGATCGGCGCTGAGCCGGTAGTAGTCGAGCACGAAGTTAGCATCGGCAAGGGCATCGTTTTGCGGTAACACCTGCGCCGCTTGCGCCTCGCTCAGCGGGGCGGTGGCGATCATGTAGTTGGCGGCCCGCATGACGCGGCCTGAGAGTTCCGGGACTAGGCCGCCGTGATAGGCATTGGTGGCCAGCACTACGAAATCGGCTGTCACGCTGCCGTGCTCGGTAGTGACAGTGGCCGGTTGACCGCGATGGATCGTGCGCGCGGCGCTGTGGGGATGCACACGTACACCGGCGCGCTGGGCTGCCCGGGCCAGGCCGAGGGTGTAGTTGAGGGGATGAAGATGGCCACCTTCCCGATCGTACAGGGCCGCTGGATAGGCGTCGGTGACGACGTGCTCGCGCAGGGCATCGCCCTCCAGCCACTCGAGGGATGCGTAGTCGTAGTCACGGGTCATCTGCTCGCGGAAAGCCTCGAGTTCCTTAACGTGACGGGGCTTGATCGCTGCGTGGAGATAGCCCCAGGCCAGTTCACAAGGGATGGCATGGCGCTCGATCAACTCGGCTGTGAGGCGCACGGCCTCGCGGCTCATCTCCCACACCTCGCGGGCTCGGGGCAGCCCCAAGGCCTGCTGGACGGTGGTGATGTCGGTACCCAGCCCTGGCAGGATCTGCCCGCCGCTGCGCCCGGAGGCGCCATGGCCGATATCGCCGGCCTCGAGCAATGTCACCGAGTAGCCACGTTCAGCCAGGTGCAGGGCCGTTGAGCAGCCGGTCACTCCGCCACCGATCACGCACACGTCGCTTCTCGTTTCACCTTCAAGGGGCATGGTGGGTTCGAGTTCGACGGCGATGGAGGCCCGGTACCAAGAAACGGGGGTATCGGAGACGGTACTGCGCATAGATTCCATCCTGTTATTGTTGTTGAAGTATTGACGAGACGACGACAAAACTATTTTCGATATTCATTTCGATGGTTGTTGGTTGTCAACAATCAGATTCCGAGTTTGTCGCGCAGGTTGTAGTACCAGGCCCCCATGGCGGTCAGCGGAACTTGCATGATCCGCCCGCCAGGGAACGAATGCTGGGGCAGGCCGGCGAAAATATCGAAGCGTTCTGCCTGACCCTGAATGGCGTCACTGATTACTTTGCCCGCCAAGTGGGTGCAGGTGATGCCATGGCCGCTGTACCCTTGTGCGTAGTAGATGTTTTTTCCGATGCGGCCGAATTGAGGCAAGCGTGTCAGCGTTAGCAGGAAGTTGCCGGTCCAGGCAAAGTCCACTTTCACGCCCTTGAGTTCCGGAAATGTCCTGAGCATCTTCGGTACGATCAGCGTTTCGACCTTTTCCGGCTCGCGAGCACCGTAGGTGACGCCGCCGCCGTAGATCAGGCGACCATCTCCCGATAGACGGAAATAGTCCAGGAGGTAGTTGCCGTCTTCGACGCAGTTATCTTTCGGCAACAAACGCTGCTGCACACTTTCGGCCAGGGGCTCGGTGGTGATGATCTGGGTGCCGCAGGGTATGGCCTTGGATTTCAGCTTGGGCAGCAGGCCATTGAGATAGGCGTTACCGGCGACCAGTACGTAGTCTGCTTCAACGTCGCCTTCCTCGGTATGTATGATCGGCTTGTCGCCTTCATGAATCCGTAGTGCCGGGGAGTTCTCGTAGATGGTCCCGCCAAGGGACTCCACGGCGGCGGCTTCGCCGAGTACCAGATTCAGTGGATGGAAATGCCCCCCGCTATGATCGATCAGCCCGCCAGCGTAGCGCTGGGTCCCCACGTATTGCTGGATGGCATTCTCGTCGAGCAGCTCCAGTCGCTCGTGGCCGTGGGCTTCCCAGAGCTTCTTTTTCCCGACCAACTCATCGAACTGCTTGCGGTTGCACGCGGCGAAAACACCGCCTTCCTTCAAGTCACACTGGATGTCGTAGTCTTTGACGAAGCGGCGGAGGATGCGGCCGCCCTCGAAGGCCATCCGGCCCATCTCTACGCCGACCTTTTGGCCGTACTGGCGCTCTATGAAGTCGATATCGCGGCTGTAGCTGTTGACGATCTGTCCGCCGTTGCGGCCGGAAGCACCGAAGCCGATGCGGTTGCCTTCCAGGACAACCACTTTGTAGCCTTTCTCGGCCATGTGGAGGGCCGTAGACATGCCGGTAAAGCCGGCACCGACGATGCAGATGTCTGCCTTCACGTGACCCTGCAGTGTCGGACGCATGCGCTTGTCATTCGCTGACGCTGCATAATAGGAATGAGGATGAGACGTTGCCTGCACGGTTTGCTCCCGAAGCGTTGTTGTATCTTACTGGCCTTTATTAAAAGCGGACCAGTTGAGCATTATCTTTGGGGTAACGTTACGAAGGGGCGGCAACCCTGTGATATACCCCCTTGGGTATATTTTAAGAGCATGCCGCCCAACGAGGCTCCACGGGGGCTCAAGAGATGGGCATGCTTCATGTATAGCGTCATGACAGTGATCGAAAGTCTGCGCTGCTGTCATTCCTCGCGCCTTTCATCGACGGCTAAGCAAAGAATCACTTGCATGAATGGGGTATCATGAGGCGCCATGGCGGGTATCAAGAATCCGCCATCTTCGGTATAGGAACACTCATGGCTCGCGCTCCCTTCGAACTCGCCGGTACGCGTATTCCGCCCGGCAGCCGGGCACAAATCGATGTACCGGTGGCCAAGCTTTACACCCATGCACCGCTGCATATTCCCGTCGAGGTCGTTCATGGCCGTCAACCAGGGCCGGTGCTGCTAGTGTGCGGAGCAATTCACGGTGACGAAATCAATGGCGTCGAGATCGTGCGTCGCATGTTGCGTCTGGCGTCGCTATCGCGCTTGCGGGGCACGCTGATCGCGGTGCCCATCGTCAATGTCTTCGGTTTCGTGCAGCAGACGCGTTACTTGCCTGACCGGCGTGACTTGAATCGCTGTTTTCCGGGGAGCGAGGTTGGTTCGCTTGGCTCGCGCGTCGCGTCGCTGTTTCGCGAGCAGATCGTCGACTTGGCGACGCACATCGTGGATTTGCATACCGGGGCGATTCATCGCACCAATCTCCCGCAGGTGCGGGCGCAGTTGAAGAATCGGCCCGCGACACAGTCCATGGCCGAGGCGTTCGGGGTACCGGTGATCCTCAATGCCGAATTGCGCGAAGGGAGCCTACGGGAATATGCGCAGTCGCGTGACGTGCCGGTGCTCACCTATGAAGCCGGCGAGGCGCTGCGTTTCGACGAGTGGGCGATCGCGCCGGGGGTAAGAGGTGTGCAGCGCGTGATGCGTTTGCTGGGCATGTTACCCACCGACCGGCGTCGGCATGCACCCGCCGTTGCGGAGGTCGCCAATGGCTCGAGTTGGGCCCGCTCGCCCATCGACGGCATTCTGCGGCCCCGGGCGCGGTTGGGCGCGCGCGTCGCTCGGGGGGATGTTTTGGGGCGCGTTGCCGATCCTTTCGGTAATGCCGAGCAGGAAGTGCTCGCCAACGCCGATGGCATCGTCATCGGCATGAGCAATCTGCCGCTCGCTAATGAAGGTGAGGCACTATTTCATGTGGCGCGCTTCGATGAAATCGAAGAGGCCGAGAACGCCGTCGAAACCTTCCACTCCGATTTCGAGACACGCCAGGAACTATAGCCTGGCCCGCTGCGTCAGCTCAGGCGACGGCGCTTGCGGTGTCGAACTCGCGCACCTTGGCCAATGCTTCGTCGAATACCTCGAGTCCGGCGCTGTCGCGGTGGGCGTTTTCCGACAGATGGCGCCGAAACTGACGCCCGCCGGGGCAGCCTTGGAACAGGCCGAGCAGGTGACGAGTGACGTGGTTGAGCTTGGCCCCTTCTGCCAGGCGTCCGGCGATGTAGGGGCGGAAAGCACGCGCGGCGGCATGGCGGCTACTCACGGGCGAGGCGCCGCCATAGAAGGCGGCATCGACGCCGGCCAGTAACCAAGGGTTCTGATACGCCTCACGCCCGATCATGACGCTATCCACCTTTTCGAGCTGCGCCTGGCACTCGTCCAGCGTCTTGATACCGCCGTTGATGCCGATATGAAGGTCGGGATACTGCGCCTTGAGACGATGCACGCGTGGGTAATTGAGCGGCGGGACATCGCGATTTTCCTTGGGCGAGAGTCCCTCGAGCCAGGCCTTGCGGGCATGCACGATGAAGACCCCGCAGCCGGCATCGGCGACGCGTTCGATGAAGCGCGCCAGGTCGGCGTCTTCGTCCTGTTCGTCGATGCCGATGCGGCACTTGACCGTGATCGGAATCGAGGCCGCCGCTTGCATGGCGCTGACCGCCGCCGCCACCTTGTCCGGATGCTCCATGAGGCAGGCACCGATCAGGTTGTTCTGTACCCGATCGCTAGGGCACCCCACGTTCAGGTTGACTTCATCGTAGCCCCAGGCCTCGGCGATGGCGGCGCATTCCGCCAGCGCGGCAGGATCGCTACCGCCAAGCTGTAGCGCCACCGGATGCTCCACGTCGCTATACCCGAGAAAGCGCTCGCGCGGCGAGCCATGTAGAATCGCCCCGGTGGTGACCATTTCGGTATACAGCAGCGCCTCACGCGTCAGCGTACGGGCGAACGCACGGTAGTCGCGGGTCGTCCAATCCATCATCGGGGCGATGGAGAAAGTTCTATCTAGCGTTTTGCGCGTTTTCCCAGTGTTCATGGGCTTTCCTGGGCACTAGGCCTTTCCAGATATGTCGATTTATACATGTTTTTTGCTATGTTTTGCATCATGGCTTGCTACGAATCTGCTACGATGCTTCCAGTGAATTTGCTACACGGAAGCGATCTCAATGGCCACGATCAGTAAGCGTAAACGAAAGGACGGGAGTGTCGCATACACCGCCCAAGTCCGCATTATGCGGAAGGGTCAGAAGGCTCACTCCGAGGGGAAGACTTTTCCCAAGAAAGCCATGGCGGAAGAGTGGGCCAAGCGCCGTGAGCTTGAGCTGATGAGCCCCGGTGGGCTTCTCACCGCTAAGTGGCGAGGGGTGAAGTTGGAGGATGCCATCGAGCGTTATCTCCACGAGTTCGCCCAAGGCGCCGGCCGCTCGAAACGGGCCACCATACAGCAGTTGCAGCGCTTCCCCCTTGCGCGAGCCCAAGTTATCGACCTGACGAGTGAGCAGATTGTGGAGCATGCCGTCATGCGCCGTAACAGCGGCATTAAGCCCTCGACGATCAATCAGGACATCACCTGGCTGGGCATCATCCTCAAGACGGCGGCGGCAGCATGGAAGATGCCGGTGGAGCTCAATGAGTTCGAGTCGGCAAAGGTGCTACTACGTAGCAAAGGGCTGATTTCTCGCTCTGGGTCTCGCGATCGGCGGCCTACTGCTGAGGAAGTCGAGTTGATTCGGGCCTACTTCCGTCGCTCGCAGTTGATCCGCCCCAGCGCGATCATCCCCATGGAAGACATCATGGACTTTGCCATCGCTTCCTCGAGGCGTCAGGAAGAGGTCACTCGGCTCATCTGGGAAGATCTCGACGAACAGGCTATGACTTGCTGGGTACGCGATGCCAAGCATCCTCGGCAGAAATGGGGCAACCACAAGCGCTTCAAGCTGACTCGTGAAGCGATGGCCATCATCCAACGGCAGCCTCGGGCCGCAGGTGAGGAGCGGATTTTTCCCTTCAATGGCAAATCTATAGGGACTCGGTGGCGAGCGGCAACGGCTGCCTGTGGCATCGAAGATCTACGCTTCCATGACCTTCGGCATGAGGCAACGTCGCGCTTGTTCGAGGCAGGCTATGAAATCGTCGAGGTTCAGCAATTCACGCTTCACGAAAGCTGGGATGTGTTGAAGCGCTACACACACCTTCGTCCCGAAAACCTTCAGTTGAAGGGTGAGGGCGCCGACATGGTGCTGTCGGCTGAAAGCAGGGCATAAAGAGTGCGCAAATTGCACGCGTTTTCGCCTTCTTGCTCGCCCTGGCCATTTTTTTTGTCCTCGAACTCGCTTGAATGGGCGCCAGGTCTCTGTCGCGCCCGCCGTGACTCCTCCGGCGCCTTCCCTGAGCACCAAAAGTGCATAAATTCGCATAACTCCTTTCAGCCTCAAAAACCTCCTCGAGCCCAGCAACGGCGTGGCCTGGCGCTACGGTGCAATAGTGCATAAAAACCGGCATGTTTAGCGCGCAGGAGGGGCGGGGTGTGTATCGCGCGGCGTGGATCGCAGTGGGGGTGGAGGGGGCTGGGTCAATTATGAAAATGCCCCGCGAAGCTGCGGGGCGAAGAGTCGATCGCGCTTGGTGCTGTCGGTTATCCCTCAGTCGATGTCATGAAACGATGAGCGCCGACGCGCGGCGGCGTCGCGGCTGGCCTCTTTGAGTGCGCGCTCGACCTCGGCGCGCACGTAGCGGGCGAGGGCCTGTTCGTCCATGCCGGGTGATGGGTGAACGTTGATATCGCCCATGGTGATGGTGACACTACCCCCATCTTGGGCTTGCAGCGGTGGCCGGGTGTCGATGGCCGGCGTTTCGATTCGCGGGGCGTTGAGCGTGCCGAGATCAGGCAGTTTCGGGCGCTCGACGCTGGCGCGTAGCGCGGGCATCTCCGGTAGCTGAGGCGCCTGAATATCTGGCGCGGCGGCAGCGGGCAGCGTCGCGGCGCCGAGGGCCATGCCGGCACCGGCACGCTTGAGCTGCCTGGAAACGTTGACCACGCCGCGAAGCGGCCCGTCGGCTCCTCTATCAATGCCTTGTGCCAATCCCTCCATGGTGTGGCCGCCCAGGCGCGCCCATACCCGGCTTGGGCTATGGATCTCCTGATCGTCCTGGAAGATACCCGTGATGAAGTCACCGATGCCGCTCACCTTGTCCTTGAGCGCCTGCCATTTCTCATCGATCCCGCCGATAAGGCCGTCGATCAGGCTGCCGCCCAGGGTGCCGAGCCCAGACCAGGCGGCCTTGATGGCAGCGATGGGTGACCAGTCGAATAGCGCCTTGACCATCTCCCAGGCGGCAGAGGCGTCGGCCTTGGCGAGATCCACAGCGCCGCCGACGATATTGCCGAGCCCAGACCAGGCGGCCTTGATGGCAGCGATGGGTGACCAGTCGAATAGGGTTTTGAACCATTCCCATGCCGCACTAGCCTTGGCCTTGATACCTTCCCACAGTTCGGCAAACCAGCCGCTGATGGCGCCCCAGTTCTTGTAGATGAGGTAGGCGGCGCCGGCGAGTGCCGCCACGGCGGCGACGATGCCGAGGATGATCCACGTCATCGGGTTTGCCAGAAGGGCGATCCCGGCCCGGCCGATGGCGGTGGCCAGCGTGATGAATCCTTTACCCAAGCTTACTAGCGCATTGCCGAGCATTGGCAGTGCTCGTGTTGCCAGCGTGTAGACGTGAATACTGGCTGTTCGCAATATACTCGATAGCCAGCCGCCTGCTCGCCCGATGACGGTAAAACCGCCTTTGGCGAGCTGGGCGAGGCTTTTGCCAGCGCTACCGGCCAAGCTCCCGAGCCATTTGAAACCGCCGCCGAGCTTCTTGATACCTCCCTTGGCGAGCTTACCTAGCTTGCCATTGGCGCCACCGGCTTTGATGCCGAACATCTCCAGCCCCCAGCGCATCGCGGCGATGGGGCCAAGCAGCGACCCCACCACTAACAGAAAGCTTCCGCCCACGGCGACCAGGCCGGCGAGGACGACGGCGACCTTGGCCAAGGTGCCGGCGAGTTCGGGGTTTTCCTTGATCCATCCAGTAACCGCTTTGCTGACGTCGATGATGTCGTCGCGCACGTCTTCCAGGGCGGTCATGAATGGGCCGGATAACGCTCGCAACACGTCCTTGAGTGCCTTGCCGGCGTTGTTGTCCAGCGTGTCAGCCGCGTCGGCGGTAGCGCCGGTGACATCGCCGAGCCGGTCCTTGGTGCCGCCGAGCGCCTTGAGGAACTGCGGGATCTGGTCGACGGAGAGATCTTCGAGGGGCGTGCCGAATAGCGCGATGGCGGTGTTCGCGCGCTTCGCTGGGTCCTCGATGGCGAGGATCGCTTTCGCGGTGGTTTGCATGGCGGCGCGTGCCTGATCGCCACCGCTGGCGACGGCATCTGACATCGCGCTGGCGTTGAGCCCGATGGCGTCGTAGGCCGCGACACTGGCCTTGCTCATGTCCGAACCGCGAATCGTGAATTCCTTCACGGCGTCGCCGGTTTTATCGAGCGCGAAGCGCCCTTTATCGGCAGCGGCGACCAGCAGGCTCATGGCCTCATTGCCGCTGAAACCCAGCGCCCGGAAATTGGTGCCGTATTCTTGGAGGATATCGGGCAACTCATCACGCATCGCCGCCGGGACTTCCTGGAAGCTTTTGGCGATCAGATCAAAGGCGGCCGTGGCGTTGGGAGCGAGCTTATTCTTGACCATGTTCTGGGCGGTTTGAACGCTTTCGGTGATGTCGACCCCGAATACTTCCTGTAGCGTCAACGCCTGGTTGGTGATGCTCTTGATCTTTGATGCGGACTGTTCCTCGAGTGACCCAAACGCTGCGCCGACGGCACCGACGGCGCGCTGGACATCCTGCATGCCGTTGCCGCGTCCGCCGCTGTAGACGTTGTTGATGACTTCACGATACTCGGCGGCTGCGGATTTACCTTCGCCGAATTGTGCGGCGAGACGAGACCCCGCCATTTCGTTGCCGAGTGCCTGGGTGGTCATGGCTGCCATACCGACACCGCCAGTGGCGAGCCCGGTGGCACAGGTACCACGTATGGCGTTACCACGACCGGCCAAACGTTGGTAACGCTTAGCCGCGTCGGCGGCGGCGCGTTGTTTGCGGGCGACGGCACTGAGTTTATCTTTCTGTTTTTCGAGGGTGTCGTTTAGGCGCTCTTCGTCTCCGCGCAACTCGCGAGCCTTGCGACCGAGCTTGTCGGTTCCGATGCCGGCCTCATCGAGCCGACGCTTGACGCCTGAAAGGCGCTCCTGCTGGGTTCGCTGGGTCGTGTTAAGCCGTTCTACTTTGTCGTTTGCTTGTCGGATGCGATCCCGATAGCGCTTGAGTTCGTTACCGGAGCTGTCGGCGGCTTCCTGCTGGGCATTTAGCCGAATGCGCGCCTTCTCCAGCTCATTGGAGAGCTGGGCATTAGGCTCGGTGGTTTTTTGGACGGCCTTGGCCAGGTGATCGTATTCACGCCGGGCGCTTTTCAGTGAGGACTGAATGCGTTCATGGCGGTCTTTCTGCTCGGCTTGCTTTTGGGTGTATTGCTCGGTCTGCTCGGTTAGCTCGCGAATAGCCCGCTGGTTGCCACGCATGGCCCAACGCGTCTGACGATACGCGCTGACATCCTTCTGTTGCTGGTTGAGCGTCTTGAGCTGCTCTTTGCTGGCCTTGAGGGCCTCGGCGGTTTTGCCGCTGCCCTGGGTGATTTTTTTGAGGGGCTTGGTGATCTTGTCGATCGCCTGAAGCTTTACCTGGAGACTTAGATCTTTGGCCATATCATCCGACTCCTTGGGCGACCATTGCCTCGGTGTCCGCGTCAGTTATGGCCTCTAGGTCGAGTCTCAGGCGCTGACGACCCTCAGTGGTGAGGGACTGGAAACCCTCGCCTTCGCTCTTGCTGGGCGGTGGCAGCGAAGTGCCACTTGCCATGCACTCTTGACGTGTCTCCCAAGCATCCAACTGAAGCAGCTCCAGCAGTGTCACGAGTCGATCTCGCATGACTAGCAGGTTCTCACGGACATCTTCCATCCCGGTTTCGCCGGAACGGTCCAGAGAGACTAGGCTTCTTTCGACCTTGAGGTGCGCCTTGCGCAGCCGCTTGCAACGACGGCGGCACTGCATGTAATCCTTGCGGCTCATGGCATCATGTTCTCTTTTCGTGGTGTGGCGATGCTGGGACCGTGCGGCCCCAGCAGTTCCGTCAGGCGGCCTGTTTCTTCAGAATGCATTCCAGCTCGGCCTTGCGGCGGCCGATTTTGATGCCGTTGCCCATCTCTGATACCGGAGCCTCGCAGGGAAGTGGGTCAATCTTCTCCGGGGCGTCGCCAGCCGAGATGCCCTCGCCTTGAATCTGCTGGAGGTGTTTCATAGCGATTTCGCCAACGGCGATAGCCTGGCGACGGTGGATTTCTTTATCGACGGCTGGCCGTGAAGTTTCGGTTAAGTGTCCCCGGATGGCTTTTCCGGGGAAGGAGGACACGTCGAGGCCGTGAGTGGCCATGAACCCCACATCGTTATAAACATCCTTCTCCAGGCGCCCGAAGATGGCTGGTAACGCGCCTAGCAGCTCCTTGCCTTGTCCGGAGGCAAATACCGCTTCAGCGGCTTTGGTAAGCTGTTCGTGCGCTGTGGCGTAGTGGAGTTCCTCGGCAGCTCGGCGATAGGCGGCCCGGGCGCCATGGGTCAGGATTTGATGGTATTCCACCAACGGTGCCTGTTCCTCGATCATGTCACGCTGGTATCTAGTCTGCTCGGCCAGGGAGCGTTCCTGTTCCTGAAACTCGCGAACCTCTTTCGTGGGCTCGCCCTTGGCGGCGCGCATGGCGTCTCGCCATCCGGCGGCAGCGGACTTGGCTTCCGCCTGAGATGCCTGTTCCAGCTTGCTCAACCGGTCGAGCGTCTTGGCGGCGTCTTGAAGCTCTTCGCGTTGCTTCAGGTACTCAGCACGAGCCGTCTCAAGTCGGATTCCGGCCGTGGCTGCGATGCGATATGGGGCGGGGACGATACTCATGGTCTCTTCTCCAGTGATGGTAGTGGTGGTCATGCATGCTGCGTGGAAAAAGGGGTAGTAGGGGCCGGGGCCACCCACAGCCCTGCTGCGATCAATCGCGCCTCCTCGGCGCTCATCTGGCCGCCTCGCGGGCTACGCATACGCTTGCGGTTGATACCGAGCATTAGGCTTGACCAATTTGAGCGTTCCTGACGTTCGGCGGGGGGCTCGAAGAACATCGCGGCCAGGCGAAGGGCAGTCTCGTCGTCGATGCCGAGTCCGCGGCGCTGCTCAGCCTCGGCGCTCGAGATCAGCAGTTGCCACAGGGCCTGCGACTCGGCGGTGACGGGGTTTTGAGGTGCCGGCCCCTGGTCTTCGACCGGCCCAGTGGTTTCCTCGAAGCTTTCCAACTCCGGAGGAAAGTACTCAGGTGCGCCCCATTCTGGCTGCGGGTCGAACTTCTGGTGGAGGGCGGCGCTCAGCTGGTGTTCATACTCCTCGAGGCCTTCCATTTCAGCCCTGACTTCAGTGCTGGCCCGCCATGCTTTGTATCGCTTTTCTTGTTCATGGGCCTCCTGTGGGCCTGGCTGTCGGGGCTCGATATCAGGCCCCGTACAGTTATTCACACGAGTCCAAGGCTCCGCGGCTGCGCCGCTCCGCTGACCACCAGCCCCCGTTGGCTTGATTTCCCAGCGATAGACGCGGGTCATGAAGGATGCTTCCCCGGTCGCGCTGGTGACAGTGATGCCGATGGTTGTCTCGACGGGCTCGCCGTAGATTCCAAGCTTCTCCAGGTCGACGCGGATCTCGCCGCTCTTTGGGTCGACGGCCTCGCCCTTCGGGTCGAGGCGAATCATTCGCCACGGGCGAGCTGGACGCTCGATCATGGGCACGCAAGGACCGCCACACAGCTCCAGAAACTTGTCCCAGCAGCTGCCGTTCGCGGCGCGCCGTAGGTCGTGGAGGATGGCCAGCGCCTCTGGGTCGGGCTTGGTAGCCGCGATCCAGTCTTCGAAACAGGAGGTGGCGAAGGAATCGTCATCGGGATCGCGCAGGCGGCGCAGCTCGCGCCACACCGTCACGCTCGGCAAGCCAAAGAACTGGAACTGCCGGATGCCGTGGACCGATGCCCAGGCAGCGATCCGCGGCGCCGCGACATCCATCGGGCGACCGTACTGGTCGACCTCGTCGCCACGCTGAGTGCAGTTGATGTTTTTGGCGACATACTTGATGACGTAGCCGGCGGCGCTGCCCTTCGCGGGGTCGATATGCTCGAACCTGATACGAATGTGCTCCTTTCCGGCGACCTCCTCGGGGTCGATCGACAGGGCATAGCGGCGGAGGGAGTCCTCCAGTTGCTTGATCTGGTCCTCGGCGACCCACAACAGCATGTGCCAGTGCGGGCATCCGTCATGGTGGGGCTCGACGGTACGAATGCCGTAATAGGCGATACCGTCGCGTTTCAGTTTGGCGCGGGCGCTTGCCCACAGCTTCTGGAGCTGAGCCTGTGCCTCACGCGGGGTCGAACCGTTGTATTTAGGGTTGGACTGTCCGCTTTCTTGCAGTACTGCATGCCAAGCACTAGGCAGGGTCCAGGTGACGAACACCGCACGATGCCCATGGCGATGGGCGAAGGCCTCGGTCTCGCGAATCCGCATCATCGTTTCCTTGAAACGGATGTCGCGGTTGCCCACGCTCTTGGCGGACAGCTCGGCTAGGGTGTACTCCTGTTCGAACTGGTTGACCGCCGTGGTGCCCTCGAGCATCTCCAGGTTCTCGTTCTGACGGCGCTGCCAGCGCTTGAACACCATGTCGCTGACATAGATCCCGGCACGCTTGTGAACTCGGCGGACCATGCGCATGAACTGGTCGAGGCGTCGGTTCGCCAGCGTGCGCAGCTTACGTCGCCACCATGGCGCCGATCCCAACTTGCTCAGCATGACGCGCCGCTGGGCACCGCTCAGGCGGTTGAGCTCGACCACAGGGGCTACGTCCAGGCTGTGCTTGTGGGCGATCTCGAGTCCTTCGCGAAGGCTCTCGACCTCGGCGTCCCGGCTTGTCGGCCACACACGGCGGCGGAAGGTTAACCCGGCGAACCTGGTGTCTGCCGGCAGTGCGAATCGCCAAAAATGTCGGCGACGAGCCTTTGCATAGCCGGCTCGAGCCTTTCGGTGATGGCGTTCTTGGGCCGCGACCATAGCGTCTGCCTTGGCACGCGCGTAGTCCTCTAGAGCCTGATCCTCATGGGTCACGTTGAAAGGGCCGAGCATGAGTTGCTTTTGCATAATGCGAAGCCAGGTATTTGCTTCAGCATTACCTGGAGTGCTGGGGGCACTACGGCCATGGACGGTTGCCACTGCCACAGCACCACAGACAAGGTCGCCGGCGACGGCCTCGAAGCGCTCGAAGATCTGCCGGCGGAACTTCCGGCACTGAGGTGTCCCCATGGTTCGTTCGACTTCACGGGCGGCGCTGACCATCAGCGGCCACTTCATGGTAGTCATGGGCGACCCTCCCAAGGCGCATCGAGGCGGCTCGAGCATTGCGAAAGGTTGCGCAACCTTGGGGCTGTGCTAACCTTGGCGTCGTAATCAAATGCGGTATGGGCCCCCATGGGATTGTGGCGATCCCCGGGGCCTTTTGCGTTTCTGGCCACTACTAAAACCCCTTCCCCTTGGCCAACCGGCTTTTGTTGGCCACGCTGAAACCCTTTGCCGCTGGCGTGCTATGCTCGCCCTTGGTGCGCTGCCAATATCCTTCAGTCCTGATGGCCGCGTTGACCGCCTTCTGTATCGCTGGCCAGTCGCTGGCGTAGAAGGTGATTCGCTCGTTGAGAATGCTCAGGGTGATGACGCGCTTCGCCATGCTGGCTCCTCGCCTTCCGGCATCGTTAGCTTTCAACTGGGTTTACGCTTTGCTCATAGCGCCCACTCATGGGCCGGTCTGCCGCGTAGCGATCGAACCGGGCGATCAACTGCCGGCTATTACCCAGCGGTGATGCCTCGCGCTGCGCGCCGAGGGGGAGGTCCTCCAGCGATACAGCCGGGTCGGCGTCCAACTGCAGGGCATTGGTCACCGCCTGGCTGAGTGCCGCCCATTCGCTGGGATGGATCTTGAGGCTTCCGCCGCCTGGACGGCTCAGAGTCAGCGTCTTGTAGGTTGGGGTGGTCATTGATGTCTCCTTAGCAGTCAGTGAGCTGCGCTGTGGCAATGGCCATGCCCAAGGGGGTGCGGTGGAAGGTCTGACTGCCCTTTGGGCGCGGGATCGTCGACAGCTTCTCGGTTTTCACGCCTGCGCCTTCCAGCCCTTCCTTCAACGACAGGAACATCTCGACGGCTTCGTCTTCGTCGCACTCGTGGTCGACGCCGGCGACGTCTACATGGATAGTTCGCATAGTGGCTCCTAGTCAGATGGGGGTGGCGCTTTGCTGCGCGGAGGCGCCATGACGCTTCCAGGCTCCAGCGCCCTGGTAGTGGACGCGGCGCGCTTTTAGCTCCTGAAACCACGCCGCTACTTCTGTGCTCAGAAAGGCCGTAATATGTGCTGACACCTGGACCGGTTTAGGAAACCGGCCGTTGGCCGCCATGTTGGCTAACGTGCTGCGTGACAAGCCGGTAATCTCCTCGACCTCCGGCCAGCGCATTAGGCGCACCGTTGTCTGCTCTTCAACTCGCTCGTTCTCGTTCATTGCCTCAACACCTCTGGTCGCTCACCGATTTCGCTAATTCCCGCCCCATGCTTCCGCATCGTCCTGACCGGCTGCGTGGTCAGGATTTACTACTTGCTTGTAGGCCCTTGGGACGCCCTGGTGACAAGGGTCGCCGCAAGAGGCCACTAGTACGATCAAGGCGATTTGTGCGAGCGTTACCGCACAAATAAGCGATGCCTTGGCGGGCTTCTGCTCGGCTTTCCCTGCTTTTAGGCACCTTGGCGATAGGTTCGCCCCTGTGAGTCCCACTGACGAGCGGTTGGCGTTGTAGATGGCCGTTTTACAACGCAGCTCTATCGGTCCATCACTCGAAGTCGAATTTATAGGATTGAATGTGCATCCAGGTCGTCATCCGGTGAGGGGCTGCCTGCTACCAGACCGCCGGCCTTGTTGATGAGGGCTACCGTTGTCCATGGCCCCGCCTTTCCGTAAAAGACGTGCACCCCCTGCTGCCGAAGACAACGCTCGACATCGCCGGCTCGTTGATATCCCGTAATTGCTTTCAGGTCGTCGCAGTTGAGTACGCCATGCCGGCACATCGCTTCTGTCCCTATTCGAGAATTGGCTATTGGGTGCTTATCTGGGGCGAAGTCTCCCGTAATGGGACGCGCGGTAGAGGTCCGCCGCATCGGCCGCCAGAATCTGGGCAGCTTGAGCAACGTTGGCCAAGTCGTGACGACGTAGGTGCGTGGCGACCTCCAGGCTGGCGATCGTCTCCAGCATGCCGCGAGCCGCTTCGAGGCGGGCTTCGGCATTGTCGTACAGGGTCTCGGCACTGCATGCTTCATCGACTACCAGCGCGGGCTCGTCGCCTAGCTGGTAGGTCAGTGGAGTTAGCTGGGTCATGAGGCCACCTCCCGGCGTACATCTTCAGCATGCTCGGCGACGAAGCGCCTCATTCCGAAGGCTTCTTCCTCTACGGTGTCGAGACTCTCGACCACTAGGGCAAGTAGGGCCCCGAGTTCTTCTTGGTTGAGCTCTACCGTCGAGACCGAATTGTGTGGCTGACCTTCGACCAGGTCATGGACCAATGCCAACGAGCGACGGGCGTGTTGAAGGCGGGTCAACGTCGATTGATCGAAAGCCCACCAGTCACCCAAGGCGTAGGGGCGTAGAGATTCATGGTTCATAGAGCAGTTGCCTTACTCGTTGACAGCTCGCCATAGCTGGCGCGCTTCTGCTTTGCGTTGGTCGAGGTATTCAGCGAGGTCGCCAGCGCTGACGAGCCACCTAGCTTTCTGGGAGTCTGCGGCGCGATAGGTGGGCACAGGCAGAGCCTGAGCGGCGGCGCGGGCACTGGCTGTGCGCGCGTTAACGCCGAAATAGCGCGGCGCCACCTCCTCGAGCGGGATCTCGGCGCGACCGTCGAATTCGGCGAGCAAGCCAAAGTAGGTAGGTCCCATCACTTGCCCCCCTTTTCGCTGAGTGAGTGGCCAACGTTGTCGAGGTTGTCGGCGATTTCTTGAATGAGTTCGATGTGACTTCGTGTTGCAGCGAGGTCGATGTGACGGCCCATTCGACACTCTTCTTTTAGGGTGCTGGCCAGATGGCGAAGGGCGAGCTGGCTGGTTTTCAACTCGGCGTGGAGCTGATGGCGTAGTCGTGTCTTGGCGGCTTTCAGGTGCGCATCCATCAATGCACCTCCTCAGCCATCGAGGCAGTTGAAGCGTTGGTGTGATTGGGTGTTGTTCCAGGGTGGGGGTCGTCGAGCGGGTAGAGCAGCCGCAGCAGCTCGGTGTGTGTAGCAGGGTCGATGGCGCCGAGCGTCAGGGCCATGCGAGCCATCCCCAGTATCTCTTCAAGCTGCTCTGGTCGACCATTGATTCGATAGGCCACCAGGCGGGCACCAATGGTGTGCACGGCACGTTGATGTGCGGAGACCTGGCGGTAATAGCGGCGGGCGCCGGAATTGCATTCCGGGCGAGAGTTGATAATATCCATGGCGTCTGATCCTTCGCAAAAATGTTCGGACATTGAGGCCCTGGGTGTTGGCGCACCTGGGGTCTCGTCGTTTCTAACTGGCACGCTGTGTGCTGTGTTGCATGACTTCCTTCAGTAGCTGATTGATCAGCCAGGTTTGGGGGCGGTCATCCGCTTTCGCTTTTGTCTCGATCCAGGCTTTCACTGCGGGTTCTAGCCGGATCTTCATTTGTGGGTCTGTTCGTTTCATCGTCAGGTCCTTTCTGCACCTAGTAGGTCCTTTAAAGGTACCTACTAGGTTTGTTGCCGTCAATACCTATGTGGTCCATTATTCACACCATGACGACACAGCAGACCGACCCTCAGTACAAACTTCGCATGCCAGCGGAGTTGCGGGACTCTCTCAAAGAAGCCTCGAAAGCGAATAACCGCTCTATGAACGCAGAAATCGTTGCGCGTCTTCAGCAGAGCTTCGAGGTGGAGCATCGCGAGGCTATGTACGATGATGTGCCGCCCAAACTGATGCTGAAGTTATTGGAAGGCTTCCGTTACCAGCTGATGGAGCAAATCAAGGATGGCACTGCCGAACCAGGCTTTCCTCACTTGGACCCTGACTATGTGGAGATCAAAACGGGTTCGGGTGACGATGACTCCGGCTCTAAGTCTTAGGGAAAAGCCCATCCCGCACATAGCAAAGCGCCGCCCATCTGGGCGGCGCTTTTGTTTGGGCTCGTGCTCGGGACTGGCATTGCCGTAGGCTAGTCGGTGCCGACCTCAACCAGGAGGAAGCGCGATGCGCGCCAGATGTCCGCACTGCAATGAAGGGCTTAAGACTCATCCGGATAAGCTCGACCCGGCTCCGCTCAATGAGGCGACGATAGTGCTTGCACAGTGCGCCAACCCGTTCTGTGGCTGGGGTGGACAACTAAAGATCTCGCTGGAGCGCATCACGAAGTCCAGCCGCTTGGAAGCCGCCACGGAAGTCGCCGACACATAGAAACACTAGCACCCCGCCGACGACGGCCGGCGGGGTGCTATCTTGTTCACACGATTGATGCGGTCAATGGCTTGGTCGCGACTCTTGCTCGCCAGCGGCCCTGATGATGGAGAGGGTTACACGTGGAAGCCGCGGTGTGTACCGTCAGGCATCTCTACATCCAGGCGGACTTTCCCACCAATGGCCTCAACGTAACGCTTGAGGGAGCTCAGCCGGAGATCCTGACCACTTTTCTCCATACCTGCAATAGTCGGCTGTTTGACGCCTAGAGCCTCAGCCATATCCGCTTGCGTCATTTCGACCAACTGGCGAATTTCCGATAGGCGGAGTTCCAGGAGCATTGCATCAGCTTTCGCCTTGGCGCGATTGACGAGCTCCGGATTCTCGTTGGCGACGAGTTGGTTCAGTGTACGAGCCATAGCTTTCACCTCACTTCAGTGATTCCAGGTGGGCAGCGTACTCCCGGTCTGCCACTGGGATCATGTCATCATAGAAACGCTTGTTGCCGCTCTTGTTCCCGGCGCAGAGAAGGACGCCTGTCCGCTGAGGATCGAAGGCGAAGAAGGCCCTTAGGGGCTGGCCCTGGCTCTGAATCCTCAGCTCCTTCATGTTGCGATATTGCGAGCCGTTCACGGTGTCAGCATGAGGACGAGGCAACATCGGCCCTCTTTCCTGCAGCATCAAGAGCGCTGCAAGTACGTTCTCCCGGTTGATGTCGTCCAGTGAGAAGTACCACTCTTCAAACGTCTCGGTCTGCTCTATCGGCCACATTGCTTCATCCTTCACTTATAGGATGAAGGCTATATAGGTTAAATCCTATTGTCAAGCCGACGCGACCTCTGCTCAGATTCCGGCGGGCCGGCTGTTCGAGAGGTTTTGTGGTGAAGGCTACCAGCGACGTTTAGAACAGCCGTGCAGGCGCTGCCCGAGACTCGAAAGGGAAAGTGGATCAAGCCATTTTCTGTGTGGCGTTGCTACGGATTCGCTACAGAATGTCTGAAAGACCCGCCGTTTAGGGCTTTAGTTCCAATCCATCATCGGGGCGATGGAAAACCGGCGGGCCCGCGCTAGCGAGTCTTGCGCTGATTTTTCAAACATTGACGGCCTCCGATGAAAAGGTTGGCTAAGAACGATAGCGGATGCAGTGGCCGCGTATTGTACGTCATACGGGGAAGTGGGCAATATCGCTCCGGACCTGCGTCGAGTTGGCCTGTGTGGGGTAATGACACTTTTGCGGTCTGCGTTACTTTCTGGAACATTAAATTGGCATTGTTTAATGCAGGTTATTTTTACTGCTGGATATCTTCTGCCACGGTGATCATGTCCGCCACGGAAGGGCGGAAAGCAAGGAAGCTAGGTAAAAAGGACGCCTAGGTAAGCATGGAGGCACGGACAGGACGTTCGTGATAACTGCACGGAAATGCAGATTTGCATAAGAACCCGGCCGATTGGTCGGGTTTTTTTGTGTCAGGGTGACGGGGTGCGCTGATCTCGAAGCTCGCGTTGCGAGTCTTCCAGGCGACGCTGTGATTGCTTGAGTTGGCGCTTATTACGTAGACGCTCATCGAAGTGCTCATCGCGACGTTCGCTGCGGTTCAGTGACTGGCGACGCTCGATCATGGTGGCGCGGTCGCTGCTGACGTCACGTTGCAGTTGATTGCGTTGTCGGCTGTCGTTGAGCGAGTCCTGCTGACCATCGTCATCGGCCAACACCGGCCATGCCAGGACGAACAGTGCCACCAGCAGAATGGCTTTCATCATGATGCCTCCCGTCGATGAGGTATGCACTCAGTATGGACCAAGACGTGATCCATTAAATCCTGAGAGGGTCGGAATAATCGGCCAGGAGGCGTCAATCGCTGTCGTCACGTTGTTGCCAGCGCGCCTGAAGGTGCCCCGCGATTCGAAAGGGGAATGGCTGGTCTGGATCGACGGTAGTGTGGTGCGCAGGGTCGGTGATGCGCAACGTCTCCGGCTCCGGCTGGCTCAGGTGCTGGATCGTGAGTGCGTGCCGCCATTCGAGCAGATAAAGCCCTTCTTGCCGGAAGTGCGAGGTGGGCAGAATGGCGGCGATATCACCTTCCTCGAGATAGGCGAATGTCTCGCCTACGCCTGGTGTCACGAGGTAGCACCCTCGAACGAGGGCGTCGATGGCGGTGCCCGAGGCGGGAATAGGGGTGGCGAGCGTGTGCGCTTCCCACGGCACCGGGGGCATGGCGTGTAGTGCCAAGAGACGTGCATTGCCGGGCGCATCCTCGGTGATGCGTTGGGAGGCTGTGGGTGTTGCGACGGCAGTGCTATCTTCGAGTAGTCGTTCGAGCGGGCAATGCAGTGCATCGGCTAACGCGATGAGTCGCTCGTGTCCGACTTGTTTGATCGTGCCGGATTCCCAATAGGAAATCGTGACGTCCGATACGCCGACACGTCTGGCCAAGGCGGCCTTGCTCAAGCCGGCGTCTATCCTTAGCTGCTTGATTCGGGGTCCCAGTGCGTCCATGTAGACATCTCGCCATGAGGTGAACGCGTTAGCATATCCAGCCAATGGCAAAGTATGTTTCGGGTTGGGGGTTATGAACAGCATGCAGTGCGCGTGCCGGACCCATATTGCATTGTGGGGACGGAGAGAATGAGGAAGAAAAGAGCGCCGGCCGTCCCGGAGAACAGCCTGGTGGCGCCAAGAAAAGCTCGTTTCACTGAAGACGCCACACGGCGCAGGAAAGCCGAAGCCGCCTGACGCCGTTAGCGTGCGCGTGGCAATTTCGCTGAGAAAAGGCCACGCATGTCGGGAGCGATACATCGCCTGTCCGAGCGCGGCCAGTATAGGCAGTCGGCCTTTGCGTAATAAGAGGGTACAATCGAAAACTAGTGTTTCTAATTTGGAAACTAGTGGCCGGAGTATCTTCAACGTGACGACACTGGATGCATTGCGTGTCTTCGTCGAGGTCGTTCGTGCGGGCAGTTTTACCGCAGCGGCGCGGCGTCTGAGTATTTCCAAGTCGTTGGCTTCCAAGCGTGTGGCTGCGCTCGAGGATGAGTTGAGCGTCAGCCTGCTCAATCGTTCGACGCGTTCGCTGCGCCTCACGGAAGCGGGACAGATCTATTACGAACATGGATTGCGGGTCATCGAGGAGTTGCAGACGGCGGAGGCGCAGGTGCAGTCGGTGACGTCGCAACCTCGGGGGCAACTCAAGGTCAGTGCCCAGGTGAGCTTTGGCTTCATGTACTTGGCGGCACCGACCACGGCCTTCATGCGCCGCTATCCCGAGATGTCGGTGGAAATCCTGCTCGAGGATCAGCGTTTCGAGCCCATTGATGATTCAGTGGACTTGGCCATTCGCATGGGGCCGATGCCGCCTTCGAGCCTGGTGTCGCGCCCGCTGTGCAAAGTGGTCTATGGCCTGTACGCCGCGCCGGATTATCTGGCCCGCATGGGGCGGCCGCTGCATCCCAAGGACATCGCCGAGTTCGATACCGTGTTCTATGGCAATTACGATCTCGGCGCTCACTGGCGTTTTTCGCTCAATGGGCAGCCGCTGGATATCGAGCCCAATTCGCGCCTGGTGATCAATAATCTGTTGGGCGTCGTCGAAGCGGCCAAGGCGGGATTCGGCTTGGCCTATCTGCCGACATTCGCGGCACGCGCGGCGGTGGAGGAGGGGCAGCTGACACCGCTCTTGCAGCCGTATTGGAATGAGCACGGCAGCATGTTGGTGTTGTTTCGTTCGCGCAAATACCTGCCCGACAAGACCCGTGCCTACCTGGATTTCATCACGGAGTGGTTTCGCGAGCACCTGGCCTTGTGAAGAAGGTGTTGACGGTACTGATGCCGGGGAGGTGCATGCGTATAATGACGCCATCGTCAGTCACCAATGATCGGGAATTTCATGACCGTACGTACACGTATCGCGCCGTCGCCGACCGGCGATCCCCATGTCGGCACGGCCTATATCGCGCTGTTCAACCTATGCTTCGCGCGTCAGCATGGTGGGCAGTTCATCCTTCGCATCGAGGATACGGACCGGGTGCGTTCGACGGCCGAGTCGGAGCAGATGATCCTCGACTCCCTGCGCTGGTTGGGACTCGAGTGGGATGAAGGCCCGGATATTGGCGGTCCTCATGGCCCGTATCGGCAGAGCGAGCGTGGCGATATCTATGCGCAATATGCGCAGCAGCTGCTCGACGCCGGGCATGCGTTCAAGTGCTATCGGACCAGCGAAGAGCTCGATGAGCTGCGTGAGACGCGCAAGGCGGCGGGGCTTCACTTGGCGCTCAAGCCTGCTGATCTAGCGCTTAGCGATGAAGAAGCCGCGCGTCGTGAGCGCGAACAGTGGCCTTACGTGGTGCGCATGAAGGTGCCCAGTGAGGGGAGCTGCGTGGTCAGCGACATGTTGCGTGGTGAGATCGAAGTCGAATGGGCTCAGGTCGATGCCCAGATCCTGCTCAAGTCCGACGGCATGCCGACGTATCACCTTGCCAATGTCGTCGACGACCACCTGATGGGCATCACGCATGTCATGCGCGGCGAGGAGTGGATCAACTCGGCACCCAAGCACAAACTGCTTTATGAGTACTTCGATTGGCCGATGCCGACGTTGTGCCATATGCCATTGCTGCGCAACCCGGACAAGTCGAAGCTCTCCAAGCGCAAGAACCCGACCTCGATCAATTATTATCGACGCATGGGCTTTTTGCCGCAGGCGGTGACCAACTACCTGGGCCGCATGGGCTGGTCGATGCCCGATGACCGCGAGAAGTTTACCCTCGAAGAGATGATGGTGAACTTCGATATCCAGCGTGTGTCGCTGGGTGGGCCGGTGTTCGATCTGGAGAAGCTTACTTGGCTCAACGGCGTCTATATTCGTGAGGATCTAGACGATGCAGCGCTGCTCCAGGCGCTGCGTGAGTGGGCCTTCAACGAGGGTTACGTCCACCAGATCCTGCCACAGGTACGCCCGCGAATCGCGACGCTCTCCGACGTCATGCCGCTGGCCGGGCATTTCTTTTCGGGGGTGCCGCCACTCGAGGCTTCCAGTTTCGAGGGCATTAAGCTCGAGCATGAGGACCTGCTCAAGCTGTTGCAGTTTTTGACCTGGCGCCTGGAAGGCGTCTCCAGCTGGCACAAGGACGCCTTGCTCGACGAGGTCAAGTTCCTGGCCGAGGCATTCGACATGAAGATGAAGGCGTTCCTGGCGCCGGTCTTCATCGCTGTGACGGGGAGCGCGACTTCTACCTCGGTGCTGGATGCCATGGCGATTCTCGGTTCGGATATGACAAGAGCACGTCTGCGCCATGCCACTCAGGTGCTGGGGGGCGTTTCCAAGAAGCAGGCCAAGCGCTTCGAGAAAGAATATCGGGCGCTGTAAGCTTCCGGGCTTCGCCCGGAGCTGGAAGAGCGGCGCTGCGCGCCTGGAAGAAGGAAGAACGCTGCTATGCAGCTTGAAGAGGGAAGAAAACTCCAGATACTGCCTTCCTTCTTCCTTCTCGAAAAATATTGACGAAGCCGGGGGGAGTGAGTATTCTACGCACCGTCTTGAGGCGCGGGGCCTTAGCTCAGTTGGGAGAGCGCAACACTGGCAGTGTTGAGGTCAGCGGTTCGAACCCGCTAGGCTCCACCAAGCTCAAGACTATGCGTCCCATTCGTCTAGTGGTCCAGGACACCGCCCTTTCACGGCGGTAACAGGGGTTCAAACCCCCTATGGGACGCCACTTTTTCTTGCCTATCAGAATCAGCAATGACGATATCGGAGACGCGAAAGCGTCTTTTTTTGTCTCCGCTTCCCGTTCGTTATTAGACGTTTTTATACGTTTTCCCCCTTGACACCTCCGGAACCTTGTCCACTGCCCGCCTGTCTTCACCTTCGTGTTGTGTATAACACCGGCCAAGGCCCGTCATGTTGCGCGTTATTGGAAAAAGTGCTTTTTTTCAACCACTTATGTTAGGTTAAAAATTGACCGATTTGAGCGTAACCGCCTTGTCATGGTGTTTCTGGCGAACTGCCTAAAGGTTTTGAACAGGTTTATCCACAGAAAGTGTGGAAAACGCTCAGCGGCCTCAGGGGAGCAGAAGAACAAGGTTGTGGGAGCGAAAGGTTCCAGGGGCGAGCAGACGGGGGCAAACGCAACGAACCGCCCTGAAGGCGGTCCGTGATGCTTGCGTGCCGTAGTAATCTGGCGAGACGTTGCTCGGCCGGGTTTTTAGCTAGCAAGTTACGTGGCTGGATAGTCCCGCTTGGAATGGCCGATATAGAGCTGACGCGGGCGGCTGATGCGGTAGCTACCGCTAATCATCTCGTTCCAGTGAGACGTCCAGCCAATCGTGCGGGCCATGGCGAAGATGACGGTAAACATGTTGGTTGGAATGCCGATCGCCTTGAGGATGATGCCGGAATAGAAGTCGACGTTCGGGTAGAGCTTGCGCTCGATGAAGTAGTCGTCTTCCAGTGCGATCTGCTCGAGTCGCTTGGCGATCTTGAGCTGTGGGTCGTCGGCCATACCGAGTTCGCCCAATACCTCGTCGCAAGTTTCCTTCATGACCTTGGCACGCGGATCGAAATTGCGATAGACGCGGTGGCCAAAGCCCATCAGCTTGAACGGGTCATCCTTATCCTTGGCACGGTCGATGAAGCGCTGGATGTTCTCCTCGGATTCATCACCGATCTCGTCAAGCATGTTGAGCACGGCTTCGTTGGCGCCCCCATGTGCCGGCCCCCACAGCGCTGCGATGCCGGCGCTGATGCAGGCGAAGGGGTTGGCGCCCGTGGAGCCCGCCAGGCGTACCGTGGAGGTGGAGGCGTTCTGTTCATGGTCGGCGTGCAGCATGAAGATCCGATCCATGGCCTTGGCGAAAACTGGATTGACCTCGTAGCTTTCACACGGGTTGCCGAACATCATGTAGAGGAAGTTTTCCGCGTAATCCAGATCATTGCGCGGATAATTGAATGGCTGGCCGATGTTGTACTTATGGCACATCGCGGCCAGGGTCGGCATCTTGGCGATCAGGCGAATCGCGCTGACACGGCGTTCTTCTTCCTTGGTAATGTCCAGATTGTCGTGGTAGAAGGCGGCCAGGCCACCGACGACGCCGCACAGGATCGCCATCGGGTGAGCGTCGCGACGGAAACCCTTGAAGAAGTTGACGAGTTGTTCGTGGACCATGGTGTGATTTCTAACGGTGGCCGCGAAGTCGTCGTATTGGGCCTTGCTGGGGAGCTCTCCGAAAAACAGCAGATAACAGAGTTCGACGTAATTGGAGTGCTCGGCCAGTTGGCCGATGGGGTAGCCGCGGTGGAGCAATACGCCCGCAGCACCATCGATGTAGGTGATGCCTGATTCGCAGGAGGCGGTGGCGACGAAGCCTGGGTCGTATGTGAACAGGCCTTCGCTGGTCAGGCTGCGGACGTCGATCACATCAGGCCCGACGGTGCCGGAGTAGACAGGGAACTCGATCGTTTTGTCCAACCCTTCTACCGTCAACTGCGCTTTCCTGTCAGCCATTATGGCCTCCTCTTTTTACCTAAGTCTTTGTCTTGCTTGCCATGCCAGCGAAAATAATGCGCCTACTATAGAACCACGCGGTGGATTGTCAATTGGGCCTAGGGCGCCTGTGGCCATGGCGCCGCCGCGCATGGCGTGTCCCAGCGTGGCGATAGAAAAGGGGCGAGCAAGGTTCCTATCTGGAAGTGCCACCCTATTTGACGCGTCCATGGGGATGGCTGCAAGGGCTATCTCATTTGTCATGACACCCCCCGGTCCTTATAATCTTATCCCGCGCGACTGGCAGGAGCATGGCTTGGTCCTGTAATCCCTCGACCAAGACCTCCCCCTCAAACCACCGCCCGCATCGGGTACAGCCCTAGCCGCTGGCGGGCCAAGAGAGTGTGATGAGCCGTGAATAGCAAAAGACCCGTAAACTTAGACCTGACGACGATAAAATTTCCACTTCCCGCATTGACCTCCATTGCCCACCGCGTTACCGGTGTCATCCTCTTCGTAGGGTTGATCTTCGGTTTCTGGGCCCTCGACGCGTCACTCTCGTCTCCCGAAGGATTCGAAGCAGTGCGTGACACCCTCGCCAACAACGTGCTCGCCAAACTGATCGCCTGGGGATTGCTCTCGGCGCTGGGCTTTCACTTCGTGGCCGGCATCAAGCATCTGCTGATGGATGCAGGTATTGGCGTGGATCTAGAGGGTGGACATCGCAAGGCGCAGATCACGGTCGTGATCAGTGCCATCCTGGTGGTTCTGGCAGGAGTCTGGGTATGGTAACCAACATCACGAACCTCGGTCGTAGTGGCCTGTCCGATTGGCTGATTCAGCGCGTCTCGGCCATCATTCTGGCGGTCTATGCCGTTTTCATGGTCCTGTATCTACTGTTCCATCCGGGGCTCGATTACGCCACGTGGAGCGGTCTCTTCTCGCAGACCTGGATGCGCATCTTCTCCCTGCTGGCCTTTATTTCCATCGCGGCGCACGCATGGGTCGGGTTGTGGACGGTGTCCACCGACTATCTCAAGCAGGCGGGTGCACGCTTTGCATTTCAAGCGGTCGTCATGCTGGCCATCTTCGTTTTTCTGGTGTGGGGCGTTCAAGTCCTTTGGGGAGCCTAATCCATGTCCAATATGCGTAGCCTGACATTCGACGCAATCATCATCGGTGGCGGTGGCTCCGGCCTGCGTACCGCGCTCGAGCTGGCCAAGTCTGGCAAGAAGACCGCGGTGCTGTCCAAGGTCTTTCCGACGCGCTCGCACACCGTCTCCGCCCAAGGCGGCATCACCTGTGCCATCGCCTCCGCCGATCCCAATGACGATTGGCGTTGGCACATGTACGACACCGTCAAGGGCGGTGACTATATCGCCGACCAGGATGCCGCTGAGTATTTGTGTTCCGAAGGTCCCAAGGCGGTTTTCGAGCTGGAACACATGGGACTGCCGTTCTCGCGTTTCGATAACGGCCGCATCTATCAACGTCCCTTCGGTGGCCAGTCCAAGGACTTCGGCAAGGGCGGCCAGGCCGCGCGTACATGCGCCGCAGCCGACCGTACCGGCCATGCGTTGCTACATACGCTTTATCAGAACAACCTGAAAAATAATACCGTGTTCCTGAATGAATGGTACGCGGTGGATCTGGTCAAGAATGCCAATGGCGATGTGGTTGGCTGTATCGCCATGTGCATCGAGACCGGCGAAATCGTGCATATCAAGTCCAAGGCGACGGTGTTGGCGACCGGCGGCTCGGGCCGTATCTATGCGTCCACGACCAATGCGCTGATCAATACCGGTGACGGTATCGGCATGGCGCTTCGCGCCGGCTTCCCCATGCAGGACATGGAGATGTGGCAGTTCCATCCCACCGGCATTTACGGGGCGGGTGTCCTGGTCACCGAAGGCTGTCGTGGCGAGGGTGGCTACCTGATCAACAAGGACGGCGAGCGCTTCATGGAGCGTTATGCGCCGAACGCCAAGGATCTGGCCGGCCGCGATGTCGTGGCCCGCGCCATGGTCATGGAAATCCTCGAAGGGCGTGGTTGCGGTGAAAACGGTGATCACGTCATGCTCAAGCTCGATCACCTGGGTGAAGAGGTGCTGGGTAAGCGTCTGCCGGGCATCGTCGAGCTATCCAAGACCTTCGCCCATGTCGATCCCGCCACAGACCCGATTCCGGTCGTGCCGACGTGCCATTACATGATGGGCGGCGTGCCGACCAACGTCCACGGCCAGGCGATCATGCAGGACGCCGATGGCAACGATCAGATCGTCAACGGGTTGTTTGCCTGCGGCGAGGCGGCATGTGTTTCCGTACACGGTGCCAACCGTCTGGGCGGCAATTCACTGCTAGACTTGGTGGTCTTCGGCCGTGCCGCCGGCATGTTCATCGAAGAAGCGCTCAATGAAGGGGTCGATTACCTCGAGGCGGCTCAGTCCGATATTGACAGTGCCATGGCGCGCCTTAACCGCTGGGATGAATCGAGCGGTGGCGAGGCAATTCCTGATCTGCGTGCCGAACTTCAGGAGGTCATGCAGAACGATTTCGGTGTCTTTCGCCAGGAAGATACCATGCAGGAGGGCGTCAAGAAGCTGGCCGATCTCCGCGAGCGTATCGGTAACGCGCATCTGGCCGATAAATCCAATGCCTTCAACACCGCGCGTGTCGAAGCGCTGGAACTCGACAATCTGCTCGAGGTGGCGGAAGCCACGGCAATCTCCGCTCTGGACCGCAAGGAAAGCCGCGGCGCGCATTCGCGCTACGACTATCCGGATCGCGACGACGCCAATTGGCTCAAGCACTCCATGTACTTCCCGGTCGAGAAGCGGCTAGGGCAGCGTGACGTGAACTTTGCGCCGAAGACCGTCGAGACCTTCGAGCCGAAAATTCGCACCTACTAAGGGGTTGTCCAAGATGTCTATGCTTCAGATATCCATTTATCGCTACAACCCGGAAACCGATTCCGTGCCCTACATGCAGGAGTTCGAGCTGGACACGCAGGGCCGCGACATCATGGTTCTCAACGCGCTTGAAATGATCAAGCAGCAGGACAGTTCCATGGCGTATCGGCGTAGCTGCCGCGAAGGTGTTTGCGGTTCCGATGGCATGAACATGAACGGCAAGAATGGCCTGGCTTGCGTCACGCCGTTGTCCGAGGTGGTCAAGGGCAACAAGCTGGTGCTGCGCCCGCTTCCCGGTTTGCCAGTCATCCGTGATCTGGTAGTCGATATGGGGGTGTTCTACAAACAGTACGAGAGCATCCAGCCTTACCTGCAGAACGACACCAATCCACCGGCCACCGAACGTTTGCAGTCGCCGGAAGAGCGCGAAAAACTCGATGGGCTTTACGAGTGCATCCTGTGCGCCTGCTGCTCCACGGCCTGCCCCTCCTTCTGGTGGAACCCGGACAAGTTCGTAGGTCCGGCCGGCTTGCTACAGGCTTATCGCTTCCTCGCCGACTCGCGTGATACCGCAACGCGTGAGCGCCTGGCGCGGCTCGAAGATCCGTTCAGCCTGTTCCGGTGCCGTGGCATCATGAATTGTGTGGCGGTGTGCCCTAAAGGGCTCAATCCGACGCGTGCGATTGGCAAGATTCGTGAGATGTTACTGTCTAATGCCACTTAAATCGCGCCGCGTGGCTTGTTATCATTGGCAACAAGCCTACTCCTGCGGCATGGCGTCGCAGGAGCTGGTCCCGCGACCGTTGTAGCCGGTGCCTGGTGCACCGGCTTTTGACGATAAGTGGACCCCGGCGTCGCATGTGACGCCAACCTGCCCCGCAGGTTCCAAGTGACGCCGGCACGTCCGGGCGTGCCAGCGCCAAGAACACCCATCAGTGCATAGGGTGACCAAGAGATGCAAGAAGGCATAATGGAGTTGATGTGGCGCACTTCCCATGTCAGCGGCGGCAACGCCCACTACGTGGAAGCGCTCTACGAGCAATATCTCGTCGATCCCACTGAGGTTCCCGACGAATGGCGTAACTATTTCGATCAGTTACCTCGTCCGGAAGGCGCCCCCTCTCACGACGTTCCTCTCAGTCCGATTCGAGATCGGTTCTACCAGTTGGCCCAAAACCAGCGTGGCAAACCCGCCGCCAGTGTCGCCGACAGTAGCGAGAACAAGAAGCAGGTCAAGGTTCTCCAACTGATCAACGCATACCGCTTTCGTGGCCATCAGCGTGCCGATATAGACCCGCTGGGGCTGCGCAGCCCGACCCCGATTCCTGATCTGGATCTTTCCTTCCATCAGCTGACCGACGCTGACATGGAGACGTCCTTCCAGACCGGCTCACTGTTCCTGGGCAAGGACCAGGCGCCGCTCAAGGAAATCGTCGATGTCTTGGAGAAGACGTATTGCCGCAGTATTGGCTGCGAGTTCATGCATATCGTCAACACCGATGAGAAGCGTTGGCTGCAGCAACGCTTCGAATCGGTGCGCTCCAAGCCGGACTACAGCGTCGAGGTGCGCAAGCACATCCTCGAGCGTTTGACGGCTGCCGAAGGGCTGGAAAACTATCTCGCGTCCAAGTATCCAGGCACCAAACGCTTCGGCCTGGAAGGCGGTGAGACCTTCATCCCGATGGTTGACGAAATCATCCAGCGGACTGGCAATTATGGCACCAAGGAAGTCGTCATCGGTATGGCGCACCGGGGTCGCCTCAACCTGCTGGTCAACTTGCTGGGCAAGAGCCCGTCGGAACTTATCGACGAGTTCGATGGCAAGAAAGTCATCCAGCAAGGCTCAGGGGATGTGAAGTACCACCAGGGCTTCAGTTCCAACGTCATGACCGAAGGGGGCGAGGTTCACCTAGCATTGGCGTTCAACCCCTCGCACCTCGAGATCGTCTCGCCGGTGGTCGAAGGGTCCGTGCGTGCCCGTCAGGATCGTCGTGAAGACGGCGAGGGCACCAAGGTGCTACCGGTCGTGGTGCATGGCGATGCCGCTTTTGCCGGCCAGGGCGTGGTCATGGAGACATTCCAGATGTCCCAGACTCGCGGCTACAAGACCGGCGGCACCGTGCATATCGTCATCAACAACCAGGTCGGTTTCACCACGTCACGGCCCGATGACGCACGCTCCACGGAGTATTGCACCGATATTGCCAAGATGGTCCAGGCGCCGATCTTCCACGTGAACGGTGATGACCCCGAGGCGGTTGTGCATGCCACCCAGGTGGCCGTCGATTATCGTTACCAGTTCAACAAGGACGTGGTGATCGATCTCGTCTGCTACCGCAAGCGTGGCCACAACGAGGCTGATGAGCCTTCCGGCACCCAGCCGCTGATGTATCAGAAGATCAAGTCGCACAAGAGCTCTCGCGAACTCTATGTGGCGCGCCTTGTACAAGAAGGTATGCTCAGCGATGACGATGCAGCCGCCATGGTCGAGAAATATCGCGATGATCTGGTGGCGGGCAATCACGTTGCCAATGCGCTGGTCAAGGAGCCCAATACCGAGCTATTCGTCGACTGGACGCCTTATCTCGGGCACACCTGGACTGGCGACGCCGATACGTCGATCGACATGACGCGTATGCAGGCACTTGCCGCCAAGATGTGCGAGGTCCCCGAGGAAGTCGAGGTTCAGCGCCAGGTGGCCAAGATCTACGAGGATCGCCGCAAGATGGCCGCTGGTGACCTGGCTATCAACTGGGGCTTTGGCGAGACACTGGCGTATGCCACCTTGCTGGATGAAGGTCATCCGATTCGCTTGACGGGGCAGGACACGGGGCGCGGCACCTTCTCGCACCGCCATGCCGTCGTGCATAACCAGAAAGACGGTTCGACCTATGTACCGCTGGAGTACATCAAGGAAGACCAGCCGAATTTCACTATTCGCGATTCCCTCCTGTCCGAGGAAGCGGCATTGGCGTTCGAGTATGGGTATTCTACGACCGCGCCCAAGGCCTTGATCATTTGGGAAGCCCAGTTCGGCGACTTCACCAATGGAGCGCAGGTGGTGATCGACCAGTTCATCTCCTCCGGTGAGACGAAATGGGGACGGCTTTGCGGTCTCACCATGCTGTTACCGCATGGCTATGAAGGGCAGGGTCCCGAGCATTCCTCGGCGCGGCTCGAGCGTTTCCTGCAACTGTGCGCGGAACACAACATGCAGGTCTGCATGCCGACCACCCCTGCTCAGATTTTCCACCTGCTGCGTCGTCAGGTAATTCGCCCGCTGCGCAAGCCGCTGGTGATCATGTCGCCGAAGAGCCTGCTGCGTCACAAGGAAGCAACGTCGACGCTGGAAGATCTGTCCAACGGCCGTTTCGAAATGGTGTTGCCGGATCAAGGCAAGCGCGATGCAGAGAACGTCAAACGCGTGGTGTTGTGCTCAGGCAAGGTCTATTACGATCTGGCGAACTATCGTGCCGAAAATAGCAACGACGATGTCGCGATCGTGCGTTTGGAACAGATCTATCCTTTCCCCAAGGAAGAGCTGTATGAGGTCTTCAAGACCTACCCGAACCTCGAGCAGGTCGTGTGGTGCCAGGAAGAGCCTCTCAACCAGGGCGCTTGGTATCAGAGCCAGCATCACATGCGTCTGGTAGCCGACATGGTGAAGGAAGGCTTGGGACGTGATCTGAAGTTCGCAGGGCGTCCGGCATCCGCCGCGCCGGCATCCGGCTATATGTCCGTCCATGTTGAACAGCAGCGTCAGCTGGTGGAAGACGCCATTACTGGCTGAGGCGTTCTCCATCGGGATCGAGAGAAAACACTAAGGAAACGACATGGCTACTGAGATCAAAGCGCCGAATTTCCCGGAGTCCGTTGCCGAGGGCACCATCGCTACTTGGCACAAGAAGGTCGGTGACAGCGTTGAACGTGATGAGCTGATTGTCGAGATCGAGACGGACAAGGTCGTTCTCGAAGTCGTGGCGCCGGACGCTGGTACCGTGACCGAAATCAAGGTGGAAGAAGGCGATACGTGCGACTCTGAACAGGTGCTCGGAATGTTGGGCGCCGCGAGTGAAGGTGGCGGCGAAAAGCCCGCCAAGGACTCTAAATCCGCTGAGGGCTCTAAAAAAGAAGAGACCAGCGATAAGCAGGACGCGGCCGCCGCCAAGTCCGACGATGCCAAGCCGGCGGCGTCCGGCAAGCAGCATGACGTCAAGGCGCCGAGCTTCCCGGAATCCGTTCAGGAAGGCACCGTGGCTACCTGGCATAAGCAGGTAGGCGAAGCGGTGAAACGCGACGAAATCCTCGCGGACATCGAGACCGACAAGGTGGTGCTCGAAGTCGTCGCCCCGGCCGATGGTGCCCTGAGCGAGATCAAGGTGCAGGAAGGCGAGCAGGTCGAATCCGAAGCAGTGCTCGCATTGTTCGCCGAAGGCGCTGGCGGTGATGCGGGGGGGGGCGAATCTGCCGCATCCGGCGACACGGCAAGCGAGTCGAAAGACACCGGTGGCAGTGACGAAAAGGTCGGCGACAAGATTCTCGCGCCGGCGGCACGCAAGCTGGTCGCCGAGCATGACCTGGACGTCAACAAGATCGATGGCACCGGCAAGGGCGGTCGCATCCTCAAGGAGGACGTCCAGAAGGCCGTCAAGGACGGTTCCGCCAAGAAAAGTGCCAAGCCCGAGGGCGGTGACGTCAAGGCCGCCGCCGCGCCGGCGCCCGCCGTCGAAGGTGATCGTCCCGAGCAACGCGTGCCGATGAGCCGTTTGCGACAGACCATCGCCAAGCGTCTGGTGCAGGCGCAGCAGACCGCCGCCATGCTGACCACCTATAATGAGGTGGACATGAGTGCGGTGATGAACCTGCGCAGTCAGTACAAGGAAACCTTCCAGAAGGCGCACGATACCAAGCTCGGTTTCATGGGCTTCTTCGTCAAGGCGTGCACCGAGGCACTCAAGCGCTTCCCCGACGTGAACGCATCGATCGATGGCAGCGATATCGTCTATCACGGCTATCAGGACATCGGTGTTGCCGTGTCCACGCCGCGTGGCTTGGTCGTACCGGTACTGCGTGATACCGACAGCATGAAGCTCGCCGATGTCGAGAAGAGCATCGTCGACTTCGGCAAGCGCGGTCGCGACGGCAAGCTCGGCATTGAAGATATGCAGGGCGGTACCTTCACCATCACCAACGGCGGTATCTTCGGGTCGTTGCTGTCGACACCGATCATCAATCCGCCGCAGACCGCGATTCTGGGTATGCACAAGATCCAGGAGCGTCCGATGGCCGTCGATGGCAAGGTCGAGATTCGTCCGATGATGTATCTCGCCATCTCCTATGACCACCGCATGATTGACGGCAAGGACGCGGTGCAATTCCTGGTCACGATCAAGGAACTGCTCGAGGATCCCGCACGTTTCTTGCTCGACGTGTGATGGCTGTCGCCGAACAATGCGTTGCGACTAATTAAATGAATTCGAACAGGATGATTTCATGGCCGATAAATTCGATGTGATCGTTATTGGTGCCGGGCCTGGCGGGTACGTGGCGGCCATTCGCGCTGCTCAAATGGGCCTGAAGACCGCATGCGTCGAGAAGTGGGTCAACAAGGAAGGCAAGACCGTCCACGGGGGCACCTGCCTGAACGTGGGTTGCATTCCCTCGAAAGCCTTGCTGGAAACCTCTCACAAGTTCGTCGAAGCCCGCGATCATTACGCGGAGATCGGCATCGACGTGGGCGAGCCGACTCCCAACATCGCCAAGATGCAGGAGTTCAAGGAAGGCGTCATCGCCAAGAACGTGGGCGGCATCAGCGCGCTGTTCAAGGCCAATGGCGTCACGGCGCTGGAAGGCGCCGGTAAGGTCGTCTCCGCCAAGCAGGTCGAAGTCACCGGTCAAGATGGCGAGACGGCCACCTATGATGCCGAGAACATCGTGATTGCGTCCGGGTCCGTGCCGGTGGAGATTCCGCCGACGCCCTTGACTGAAGGCCTGATCGTCGACTCCAGCGGTGCGCTCGAATTCGACGAAGTGCCCAAGCGTCTCGGCGTGATCGGTGCCGGCGTCATCGGTCTGGAATTGGGCAGTGTCTGGAATCGTCTTGGCAGTGAAGTCACGGTCCTAGAGGCGATGGATGCCTTTCTGCCGATGGTCGACAAGGACATTGCCAAGGAAGGCCAGAAGCTGTTCAAGAAGCAGGGCATGGACATCAAGATGGGGGCTCGCGTGACGGGCTCCGAGATCAAGGATAAAGAAGTCGTGGTCAAGTACTCCGACGCTAACGGCGAGCAGGAGCAGACCTTCGACAAGCTGATCGTGTGTGTGGGACGTCGTCCCTACACCGAGGGCATCCTCAGCGATGATGTCGGCATCAAGCTCGATGAGCGCGGCTGCGTCTTCGTCGATGATGAATGCCGTACCAACGTGCCGGGCGTCTATGCCATCGGTGACGTGGTGCGCGGGCCGATGCTGGCGCACAAGGCCTCTGAAGAAGGCGTGATGGTGGCCGACATCATCGCCGGTCATAAAGCTGAGATGAACTACGATGCGATCCCCAGCGTGATCTATACCTCGCCGGAAGTCGCGTGGGTCGGCATGAACGAGCAGGACGCGAAAGAAGCCGGTATCGAGGTCAAGACCGGTTCCTTCCCGTTCTCCGCCAACGGACGTGCACTGGCCAACAATGCGTCGGAAGGGATGGCCAAGGTCATTGCCGATGCCGAGACCGACCGCATCCTGGGGCTGCACATCATCAGTCAGCATGCCGGGGAACTCATTGCGCAAGGCGTCATCGCTATGGAATTCGGCTCCAGTGCCGAAGACCTGGCCCTGACCTGCTATGCGCATCCGAGCACTTCGGAAGCCGTGCACGAAGCGGCGTTGGCAGTGGATGGTCACGCCATTCACATGGCCAACCGCAAGAAGCGCAAATAAGCGCTTCGAGGAGCGTTTCAGCGTAGAGACGCGTCGCTTACCGCCGAGGCGGAAGCGAACAGGGGTGGCGATGGCCTGAGGCCGTAAAAGGTCGAGGCTATCGCCACCATTCGAGTCACATGCAACCAATGGCATGACACGATGAACCTTCACGAGTATCAGAGCAAACAGCTGTTTGCCGATTATGGTCTACCGGTGTCCAAGGGTTTCGCCGTGGATACCCCCGAAGAAGCTGCCGATGCGTGCAAGAAGATCGGCGGTGACAAGTGGGTCGTCAAGGCCCAGGTTCACGCCGGTGGCCGTGGCAAGGCGGGCGGCGTCAAGCTGGTCGAAAGTGCCGCGGATGCCAAGGCGTTCGCCGAAAAATGGCTGGGCGAGAACCTGGTGACCTTCCAGACTGATGAAAAGGGTCAACCGGTCACCAAGATTCTGGTCGAAAACTGCACCGATATCGCCAACGAGCTTTATCTGGGCGCCGTCGTCGATCGCGGCACGCGGCGTATCGTTTTCATGGCCTCCACTGAAGGCGGCGTTGAAATCGAGAAGGTCGCCGAAGAGACGCCCGAGAAGATCCTCAAGGCTGAAGTCGATCCGCTGGTCGGCGCTCAGCCGTATCAGGCGCGTGAACTGGCGTTTGCCTTGGGCCTGGAAGGCGCACAGATCAAGCAGTTCACCAAGATCTTCCTGGGCCTGGCCAAGCTGTTCGAGGAAAAAGACCTCGCGTTGCTCGAGATCAACCCGCTGGTGATCAACGACAGTGGCGACCTGCACTGCCTGGATGCCAAGATCGGCCTCGATGGCAATGCGTTGTATCGTCATCCCGATCTGCAAGCCATGCGTGACCCGTCTCAGGAAGACGAGCGTGAGGCGCACGCCCAGGCGTGGGAACTCAACTACGTCGCTCTGGAAGGCAACATCGGCTGCATGGTCAATGGCGCCGGCCTGGCCATGGGCACCATGGACATCATCAAGCTCAACGGCGGGCAGCCGGCCAACTTCCTGGATGTTGGCGGCGGGGCCACCGAAGAGCGCGTCGGTGAAGCCTTCAAGATCATCCTCTCCGACGATTCCGTGAAGGCCGTTCTGGTCAACATCTTCGGCGGTATCGTGCGTTGCGACATGATCGCCGAGGGCATCATCGGTGCCGTCGAGCAGGTCGGTGTCAACGTACCGGTCGTGGTGCGTCTCGAGGGCAACAACGCCGAGCTGGGTGCCGAGAAATTGGCCTCCAGTGGACTGAATATCATCGCTGCTACCAGCTTGACCGACGCGGCCCAGCAGGTCGTCAAAGCAGCGGAGGGCAAGTAATGAGTATCCTGATCGACAAAAGCACCAAGGTCATCTGCCAAGGCTTCACCGGTGGCCAGGGGACCTTCCACTCCGAGCAGGCGATTGCCTACGGTACCCAGATGGTGGGTGGCGTGACGCCGGGCAAAGGTGGCCAGACGCACCTCGGCCTGCCGGTGTTCAACACCGTCAAGGAAGCCGTCGACACGACCGGTGCCGAAGCCTCCGTGATCTACGTGCCCGCGCCGTTCTGCAAGGACTCCATCCTTGAGGCCGCCAATGCCGGCATCAAGCTGATCGTGTGCATCACCGAGGGGATTCCGACCCTCGATATGCTCGACGTCAAGGTCAAGTGCGACGAGTTGGGCGTGCGCCTGATCGGTCCGAACTGCCCGGGCGTGATCACGCCGGGCGAGACCAAGATCGGCATCATGCCGGGGCATATCCACAAGCCCGGCAAGGTCGGCATCGTGTCGCGCTCCGGCACCTTGACCTATGAAGCCGTCAAGCAGACCACCGATCATGGCTTTGGCCAGTCCACTTGCGTGGGCATCGGCGGCGACCCGATCCCGGGCTCCACCTTCATCGATATTCTCGAGAAGTTCGAGCAGGATCCGCAGACCGAAGCCATCGTGATGATCGGCGAAATCGGCGGTACCGCCGAGGAAGAAGCCGCGGCGTACATCAAGGAGCACGTCTCCAAGCCGGTGGTCTCCTACATCGCGGGCGTGACGGCGCCTCCCGGCAAGCGCATGGGCCATGCCGGTGCCATCATCGCGGGTGGCAAGGGCACGGCGGACGAGAAGTTCGCGGCGCTTGAATCTGCGGGCGTCAAGACCGTGCGTTCGCTCGCCGAGATCGGCGATGCGCTGAAGGAAGCGACTGGCTGGTAAGTCGCTTCCAGTCCCGGCGGCGCATACGCGGCCGGGCGGCGAGCATGACGAAGGGCATCCCCACGGGGATGCCCTTCGTCGTTTCAGGTGCTGTACGAAAACGGCCGTAGTCGTTCGTAAAAAGGCAGTCGTTCGTAAAAGGAGAGTGATTACCGACGCGATAACAGTCTGGCGAAGGTTCGCCCGGCCATTGCCAGGAAGACCGGTGCGCCAGCGATGAGGTAGAAGTAGTAGGTCACGAAGCGCCAGATGAGCACGGCTGCAGCGGCGCTTTGCGTGCCGATCAACGGCGTCAGTAGTGCAGTGGAGGTCAACTCGGCGCCGCCTGCACCGCCTGGGAGAAAGCTTAGCTGTCCGGCCGCCATGGAGACCATTTGCACCAGAAAGGTCCAGGCCCAGTCGATATGCGCGCCGAGTCCTTTCACGGCCAGGTAAAGTACGCTATAGCGCAGCATCCAGTGTGCACAACACAAGGCGAAGACCGCCAGCAGCGTTAGGCGAGGGAGGCGTAGCGTCTCAATCAAAGCATTGCGGAAATGCAGTAGCCGCCGGGCTAAACCAAAACGAGCCTTACGACGAACATTGAGACGCTCGAGCCAACCGCCGGTTACCTGCAGCACACGCGTATAATGGCGTATGATCAGCCACAGCAGTAAGAAAGCGCACACCAGCAATAAGGACGGCAGGCCCACCATCCATCCGAGCTTGAGGTCAATGGCCTCGATGACGACATAGAGTGCGACGCCGATCAGTGCGGACAGGAAGAACAGCAAGTCAGTGAGCTGATCGACGGCAAAGATGGCGGTGGTTTGCGCGGGACGAACGCCGCGCCGGGCCAGCAAGGCAAGTAGCGTGAGCAAGCCGCCAGTGCCGCCGGGGGTGGCGCAGATGGCAAACTCAGTAGACATCACGATGCCCACCGCGCGCGTCTGGCCGAGGCGCCCGGCCCGCCCAGCCAGCAGCAAGCGAAGCCGCAAGGCATTGATGTTCCAGCAGATGACGATCAGCAGCAGCATGAACGCCAGTTGCTGCAAGGGAAACGCGGCGAGCTCGCCGAAAAGCGCGCGCCCTCCGAATAACAGCGGAATGCTGATGGCCGCCGCTAACCCGATAACCAGCAATATCACCAGGCGCTTCATGCGGCGTGCTGCTCCCTCCGGCGTTGCCCCGCCACCCAATCGCACTTGGTGATGGGGCGCCGTCCTTCGTGGATCAGGCGCTCCAGGACAGCGAGCCAGTATGCCTGAACGCTGGCATGGCGCATGTCCACAGGATGCAGTCCCAGGCGCAGTAGCGGCGCCTGGCGGCTCCGCCAGCGCTGCGTTTCGCTGACCAGGCGTGACAGACCACGACGCCAAGCGCTACGGGCACTCCACACCAGGCCCGGTGCCTCGAGGCGCGTGAAGTCGGGCAGCGTATATAGATGTTGCGGGTCGCTGGTGTAGTAGAAGTCGCGCTGGGCCAGTGCTCGACGCGTCCCTTGGCTCATGAGCCAAGCCGGCGCCACGAAGCCGGTGAGTGGCCAGCCCTGGGATCGAAAGAGTTCTATGCCCTTGTCCAGCCGCCGTCCCGCCTCGTGTTCGTCGAGGGCATAGAACTCGCCTTCCCACGTGTATAAGCGCCGCATGAACCAGTCGCGAGGCGTGCGCGGCGAGGGCGAATCGTCGCAGTGGTAATAGCCGTGCAACGCCAGTTCATCGCCCATCGCGAGGCGGTGTTGCAAGTGCTCGAGGAAGGCGCCATCGCGGCGACAATCGCTGCGATGGTGAAAATCAGGCACTACCAGCCAGGTAATCGGGATTGGGCCGTATCGACGTGCCAGGGCGTCGACCTTGGCCACGAAATCGACATAGTCGGGCCAGGTTTCCGGCGCGACATCGTGGAGGACGAGGGCAAGGTGGCGATCATCCATGCTGAAGACTCTCGGTATTGACGCGTTGTCCGGTCAATTCACGATAATGATGCATCAGGCTGGAGACCACGATATCCCAATCGTGATGGCGTTCGACATGTAAGCGGGCACGGCGCCCTTGTTCCTCGGGCGCATTGGCGCAGAGTTCATGCACGGCACGCGCCATGTCCTCTACCGAGTGGGGCTCACAGAGTAGCCCGCAGCCGAGGGGAACGTTCTCGGCCAGGGCACCGGCACGCGCCGCGACGACCGGAATGCCACTCGCCATGGCTTCCAGGGCGACCAGGCCGAAGGTTTCCTGGGTACCGGCATGCAGTAGCATGTCGCTGCTGGCCAGCCATTCGGCGACCTCGGCGGTGGCCGTATAGTGACCGATGACGCTGACGTTGTCGGGAACGCGTTGCGGCATCTGTGGCCCGATCAACAGCAGGTGGTAACCCTTGCCGAGACGCCTAGCGGTCTCCAGCAGGACCGGCAGGTTCTTCTCGCGCGAGCCGCGTCCCACGAAGATCAGCAGGCGGGTATCATCGTCGAGACCCAAGCGCTGGCGGTAGGTATCTTGGCGGCGCTGGGGCGAGAAAGCCTTCAAGTCGACACCTAGCGGCTGCAGGGCGACATTGTCGAGGCCGAGGCCACGCAGTTTATCGGCGATGACGCGGCTCGGCGCGAGGATGCGATCGCAACGCCCATAGAGGTTTTCGACATAGCGCTCGAGAGCCATGCGTGTCCAATTTCCGAGACGATTGCCGATCAGGCGAGGCAGGTCGGAATGATAAAACCCTACCACGGGCACATCCAAGGTCCGACCGGCGTCGAGCGCGGCCCAAGCGGTGACGTAAGGGTCGCCGGCCTCGATGAGATCCGGTGCCAGTTGGGTAAGCTCGCGTCGCCAGCCCTCGCGTTTTAGAGGAAAACGATAACCTTGGCCGAAGGGGAGCGGTGGTGCGGGGATTTCATGAATGGACTCACTGATCGCATGGCGCGCGCCGGGGACCAAGAGGCTGGACCTCACTCCAGGCAGTTGTGCCAAACGGTTGCGCTTGGCTTCGAGATAGGTCCGCACCCCGCCGCTGGCAGGGGCGTAGAACATCGTGATATCGGCGATATGCAAGGCGTGACTCCTTGAAACCTTCCCGGTTGGTTACGGAGTGACCGCTCGGGCCCTGACGGGCTTGTCGTAGGAATGTCACCGCGCTGTCATGAGATTACGCTGGCACATGCCATGCCTTGCGTCCACTGCTTGTGACGCAAGGCATGGCCGGCTTCAGACGGCGGGGCGTGCGACCAGCGAGCGTGTCGTCTCGACGGCCTCGGCCAGTGCGACCTGAACGCTATCGCCGAGCTTGTAACGCGGTTCGCCTTCGACCTGGATGCGGCCTTCCTTGTCGTCGATGGCGACCTTGTCGCGATCGCTGTGCATGAACGGTGCCGGGACGAACGCCGTGGCGCCATTGGCCGTCAAGCGCACCCGCATACCGCCACGGTTGATGGCGATGATCTCGGCATCGAAGACCTCGCCGTTTTCGGCGGAGGGGCCGAGGTAGCGTACGTAGAGCCAGTCCTTGACGTCACGTTCCGCCATGCGGTTGAGACGCCGCCGCTCGGTGAGCTGCTCGGTCAATGCCTGGCTGGCCTCGGCGGGTGCGTCTTCGCCCTTGAGTACGCGCTTGATCAAGCGGTGATTGACCATGTCGCCGTACTTGCGGATGGGCGATGTCCAGGTAGCGTATGCCGGCAACCCCAGCCCGAAGTGCGGACCGGGTTGGGCGGACATATTGGTGTAGCCCTGGAAACGCCGCAGGCGTGCATCGAGCCAGGCGTCCTCACGAGCTTCCAGGGCGCGGCGCAGCTCGCGATAGCGCGAGAGTTCGAGCAACTGTTCGCGTTCCACGCTGATGTCCTGAGTGGCCAGGAACTCGATCGCCTGATCGGCCTTCTCGGGCTCGAACGCCTGATGCACGTTGAAGATGCCATGGCCCACGTGCGAAGCCAGCAGGTCGGCGCAACAAGCGTTGGCCGCGATCATCGACTCTTCGATCATGCGCTGAGCGGTGCGGCGTTCCTCGATACGCACCGCCAGCACGTTGCCCGAGTCATCGACGTCGAAGGCATAGTCGGGGCGGTCCTTGAACACCAGTGTGTGTTCCTCGCGCCATGCGTTGCGGGCCTCGGTCATCGCGGCCAAGGCCTTGAGCTGCGTGGCCATGGTGTCGTCGGCAGGGGCCCAATCGCCTTGGCCTTCCAGCCAGTCGGAGATCTGGTCGTACACCAGGCGCGCATGCGAACGGACATTGGCGGCGAAGAAGCGATAATCGCCGAGGGTGCCATCGCGCTGGATATCCAATGTGCAAACCAGGGTCGGGCGCGCCTCGCCTTCCTTCAGCGAGCACAGCTCGTTGGCCAGCGTTTCCGGCAGCATGGTGACGTTCTGGCCCGGCAGATACACGGTAAAGGCGCGTGTCTGCGCTTCCAGGTCGACCGGATCACCTTCGCGCACGTACGCCGTGGGATCGGCAATCGCCACGCTGAGACGCCAGCCATCTTCGCGTGTCTCGATGTGCAGAGCGTCGTCCATGTCGCGGGTCTTTTCACCGTCGATGGTGAAAAAGGGCGTCGCGGTCCAGTCCTCGCGCTCGAGACCTTCATCGTGCAGCGGCCACTGCTCGCCGAATTGCGGCGAGGCCTGTTCCAGCGCGTGACGCGCCAGGGTCACGCGCCACGGCACAGCGGGGTTGTCGGCCTTGACCACGAGCTCGTCGACCTGGGCGAAGAACCCACGGTCGTCGGGCTTGAGCGGGTGGCGCACCAAGCGTGCCACCACCCAGTCGCCGTCGCCGAGCGTGCTTTCGTCGAGCGTGTTCTTGAGGCGTGCGCGCAACTGGTTGTTGATCAACGGATGGTCGGGTACCACGCTAAGACGTCCATCGCGTTTGACCAGTCGTGCCACGAAGCGGTCGAGCCCGGCTTCGAGGAGCGTATCGGGCTCGGCGGAGGTCTTGTCCCCCTCCTGCTTGATCAGCGCATCGACGCGGTCGCCATGCAGTACCTGCTTCATGGCGGGGGGCGGAACGAAATAGGAGGTGCCGTCTTCGGCTTCGAGAAAGCCGAAGCCGCGGTCGGTGGCCTTGATCACCCCTTGGACGCGCGGGGTGGTTTCACGAATCTGTTGCTTGAGCTGGGCAAGCGCGGAGTTGTTCTGCAGCATCGAGACACATTCGGTTGGGGGGAGTAGGCCGATACTATACGGGTTCGCGTATCCCCCGCCAACCAACGCCTGGCGGGGAGAGGCGAGGGATAAACGCGACGCCTTGCCGAGTGCTGGATCAGCGCAGCGCCTCAGCAATCGCCGTATCGCCATCGAGCAGGGAAAACTCGCGCTGGCGCAGCTCACGGTTGCTCACAATCTCGAGCAATGCGTGCGCGACATTGGCGCGTGAAATGCGGTTGTCGGCGGCATTGGCGACATCGGTGGTGACGCGTTGCGTCGCGGCCTCGTCGGTCAGCCGGCCCGGCTTGAGGATCACGTAAGGCACGCGGGACGCACGCAGATGCGCATCGGCGGCATGCTTGGCGGCCATGTAGGGGCGCAGTTTGGCCGGTGCTTCGAGGACCCGGTCGGCACGCATGGCGCTGAGCATGATGAAGCGGCCGATACCCAGCGACGCGGCCAGGTCGACCGCACTCAGCGCACCATTGAGATCGATCATCAGCGTCTTGTCGGGACCGGTATGCGGGCCCGACCCCGCCGCGAAGACCACCTGATCACAGCCATAGAAGGCATGACGAAAATTGTCTTCCAGATCGGCGAGTACCGTTTCGATGCCTCGCGCCTGGAACCATGCCTGCTGCGAGGTATCGCGGATCATTGCCCGAACCGGTACGCCGGCTTCATGCGCGAGTTCGCAGAACTGGCGGCCGATCTGGCCGTTGGCACCGATTACCAGCGTCTTCATGAGGCTCTCCTGAGAGTTATCTTTGCCGTGTGATTGCTTTGCACAGGCTGTTGCCGATGACCATTGCATGCGGTTCTCGGCGGCAGTAATCAAGCCCGAGCGACGTTTTCGTTTACCGGCCTTGCCCTCCATTCCTTTTTCTCCCTTCTCCCTTCTTTTTCTTTCCCCCTTCACGTTCTCCTTCGGCATAGATACCACGGCAAGACCAATTGGTATTTGACTGGTATTAAAGAGGATCTATATTGGTTATCAAGAACCCGACAGGAGAGAGCGCCGTCATGGACCCACGCTTTGCCCGGATTACTCTCGATCCCGATCTGGCGACGCCGCTGTATCATCAGTTGGCGCGGCAGCTCGGCGATGCCATCGAGGCGGGGGCCTGGCAGGCCGGCGAGGCCTTGCCTTCCGAGCGTGCCCTGGCCGAGACGCTGGAGGTTTCGCGCATCACCGCGCGCAAGGCGCTGGAGCGACTCGCCGAGCAGAGCCTGATTCGGCGCACCCACGGCTCGGGTACGTTCATCGCGCCCCGCTTCAATCAGCCTTTGACACGTCTGACGAGTTTCTCCGAGTTGTTGACGCAGCGTGGCTTCACACCCCGCTCGCGCTGGCTGTCGCGCCAGTTGGCTATGCCGAGTACCGAAGAGGCCTTGCGCCTCGGGTTGCATGGCGGCACCCGGGTGGCGCGTCTCAAGCGCCTGCGACTGGCCGACGACGTGGTGATGGCCGTCGAGGAAAGCTGCCTGCCCGAAGCGGTGCTGCCCGCGCCGGAGGATGTCGGGCAGTCGCTCTACGCGACGCTGGATGCACGCGGCAAGACGGTGGAGCGCGCCTTGCAGCATCTGACCGCCGTCAACGCCGACGCCGAACTCGCCGCGTTGGCCGAAGTGCCCGAGGGCCAGGCGCTGCTCAAGGTCACCCGTCTCGGCTACCTCGCCGACGGCAGCCCGGCGGAGCTGACCATCACTTACTGCCGCACTGACTACTACGACTTCATGGTCGAGCTTCATCGGGCTCGATAAAAAGGAAAAGGCAAGCCAATGCATTACGGCAATATCCTGACACCCGGAGGCTGGCACCTGGGCGAGATCGACTGGCGCGAGGGGCGTATCGCGCGCATTGATGGTGCGCCGGTCGATCCCGCGACAAACGATGCGCCCTATATACTGCCCGGCTTCATCGACCTGCATGTGCATGGCGGCGGGGGCGCCGACACCATGGAAGGGAGCGAGGCGGTAACGACGCTGGCGCGTACCCATGCGCGTTTCGGCACCACCAGCCTGCTGGCGACGACGATGACCGCCACCGACGCCGAGGTGCGCCAAGTACTTGGCGAAATCGGTGCCTTGATGGACCAGTCACCCGGCGAGGGTGCACGCATTCTCGGCGTGCACCTCGAAGGGCCCTATATCAACCCAGGCAAACTCGGCGCCCAGCCACCCCACGCTCGGCCTGGCGAGATCGCCGAGATCGACGCGCTGTGCGAGCTGGCGCCGATCCGCCTGGTGACCCTGGCGCCGGAACTCTCCGGCCACTATGCGCTGATTCGGCATTTGAGCGAGCGCGGTGTGCGCGTGCAACTGGGTCATACTCTGGGCACCTACGAACAGGGCGTGGCAGCGATGGAACACGGCGCCTGCGGTTTTACCCACCTCTACAACGCCATGACCGGCTTGCATCACCGTCATCCCGGCATGGCCGGCGCGGCGCTGGCACATGCCGACTTCGCCGAGCTGATTCCCGACCTGTTGCACGTTCACCCCGGGGCGATTCGCGTCGCACTGCGGAGCATTCCGCGCCTCTACGCGGTCACCGATTCCACCGCCGCCGCCGGCATGCCCGATGGCGAATATCGCCTCGGTGAGCAGGCGGTGACCAAGTGCCTGGGCGGGGTGCGCCTGGCCGACGGTACGCTCGCCGGCAGCACCCTGACCATGGATCAGGCGCTGCGCAACCTGGTCGCTATCGGTCTGTCGCTGGCCGAGGCCAGCGAACGCGTATCGCGCCATCCCGCCGATTTTCTCGGCCTGCCTGACCGCGGCCGATTGGCCGATGGTTGTTACGCCGACGTCGTGGTGCTCGACCGCGATCTGGCCGTCGACTGTGTTTATGTCGAGGGCCGGCGCGTGGCTGGCGAGGATCCCGAAAATGCCCCAACGCTCTGCTCAGGAGACGACGCATGAGTTCGATGATGCTCAGCGAAGCGCGCGATGCCCCCGAGCGCATCGCCGATCAACTGACCCGCAATGCAGAACCGCTGGCCGAGCTCGGCGAGTGGTTGCGCCAATGCGATCCGCACGGCGTGGTCACCGTGGCGCGAGGGAGCTCCGACCATGCCGCCAGCTATTTCGCCTATCTGTGCATGCAGAGCCGTGGCATACCGGTGGCCTCGCTGCCGCCGTCGCTGACCACCCTGACGCGGGCGCCGTGGAAGCTCGATGGTCAACTGGCGCTGGCGATCTCACAGTCCGGCCAGAGCCCCGACCTGATCGAGACCCAGAAGGCGCTGGCCGCCGGCGGGGCGCAGACGCTGGCGTTGGTCAATACACCGCAGTCGCCGTTGGGCGAGGTCAGCGACCGTGAGATTGCGCTGCAGGCCGGTGAGGAGCGCAGCGTCGCCGCGACCAAGAGCTACCTGGCCACGCTATCGGCCTGCGCGCAGCTGCTCGGTCACTGGAACCGGGACAGTGAATTGCTCGCTGCGCTCGAGGCGCTACCCGCACGGCTGCGCGTGGCGGCCGAGCAGGATTGGTCACCGGCTATCGAGGCACTACGCGACGCCGACAAGTTGATGGTGGTGGGGCGTGGCGCCGGGTTGGCCGTCGCCCAGGAAGCGGCGCTCAAGTTCAAGGAAACCTGCGCCCTCCAGGCAGAGCCGTTCAGCGGCGCCGAGGTCAAGCACGGTCCGATGGCGTTGATCGGCCCCGGCTATCCGGTGCTGGTGTTCGCTCCGCCGGGGCCCGAACAGGCCGGCCTGCTCGAACTTGCTGAATGGCTTGAAAGTGTTGGCGCGCGGGTGCTGCTGGCCGCCGATGAAGGTGTCGCCCAGCGTGAGCTGACGCTCATCGATGCCGGCCATGCGGCGTTGCAACCGCTGTCGGTGATCCAGAGCTTCTACGTCATGGCCGCCGAACTGGCGGTGGCACGGGGTAGCGACCCCGACCAGCCGCGCCACCTCAAGAAGGTAACCCGTACGCGCTGAGCGCTTTTCGATTCCTTTTCCAATAGCAGCTTTCCTGACAACAACAACGCCGGAGGCAACATGGCTTCATCCTTAGACATCCTGGCACCGGTGGACGGCGTCCTCGTCGCCCTCGACGCGGTGCCCGACCCGGTCTTCGCCGAGGGTACCCTCGGCGAGGGCCTGGCCATCGACCCGCTCGGTGGCACGCTGCATGCGCCTTGCGACGGTGAAATCGTACACTGCGCACGTACCGCCCACGCGGTGACGCTGCGCAGTGCGGGCGGCGTCGAACTGCTCGTTCATCTGGGGCTGGATACCGTCAATCTCGATGGCGCGGGGCTCGAACTGCTGGTCGAGGTCGGCCAGCGAGTCGCGGCCGGCGAGCCGTTGCTGCGCTTCGACGCCGACCAGGTCGCCCGGCAGGCGATGAGCCTGATCACGCCATTGATTATCGCCGAACCGGCCGGTTGGCGTCTGACGTCTCGCGACGCACAGCGCAGCGGTGACAGCGTGCGCCAGGGCGAGGCGATCATGCGTCTCGAGGCGCCGCTAGAAACGACCGGCGTGGATACACCCGCGGCATCGGGCCCTCAGTCCTCCCGCGAGGTGGCCCTGGGTCTGGCGGCCGGACTGCACGCACGACCCGCGGCCCGGCTACGCGCCATCGCCCATGAGCAGAATGTCGAGCTCGAACTCGTCCACGGCGAGACGCACGTCGAGGCACGCAGCCTGAGCCGGTTGATGAACATGGGGCTGGTGGAAGGCGATCGCGTGACGCTGATCGCACGCGGCGAACGTGCCACGGCGGCGCTGGATGCTGCCGAGCGTTTGCTGAGCGAAGCCGAGGTCGATGATCCGGCTTCCAGCGCCGCCGAGCTGCCTACCGCCGAGGCTGGGGCAGGGCAGTTGGCCGGGCTCGTCGCCAGCCAAGGGCTGGCGGTCGGGCCGCTGCATCATTATGTGGCGGCGTTGCCTACGGTACCGCAAGCCGGTGACGATCCAGCCTGGGAACGTGTGGCGCTTGGCGAAGCGTTGGAGAGCGTCGGGCATTCACTCAAGACGTCGCTGGTGCAAGCCAAGCGCAGCGCACGAAGCAGCGAGGCCGAGATCCTCGAGGCGCACTTGGCCTGGCTCGACGACCCGGCATTGCGCGAGGCCGCCGAGGGTTACATCGACAGCGGACGCAGCGCCGGGCAGGCCTGGAAGGAGGCCCTCGATGACGAAGCGGCGCGTCTGCAGGCGACCGGCAATAAACTGCTGGCGGCGCGGGTTGCCGATCTGCGCGATCTACAGCGCCAAGTAATGGCGTGCTTGGGGTCGGCGTCGAGCGCCCCAAAGGTGCCGGCTGACGCCATCGTCATCGCCGACGATCTGACGCCCTCGGAACTCACGGCCTTGGCCGCCCAGCGCCCAGTGGGCATCTGTCTGGTGGCGGGGGGTACCACGTCGCACGTGGCGATTCTCGCCCGGGCTCGGGGCGTGCCGTGCCTAGTGGCGATGGGGGCGGCGCTGACATCGGTCGAAGGGGAGATGGCGATTCTCGATGCCGAGCGCGGCCTGCTCGAACCGCAGCCGGATAGCGCCAGCCTGGAGGCCATGCGCACGCGCATCGCCGAACGCGAGCGGGCCCACGGCACCGCGCGCGAGGCGGCCAGACAGCCGGCGAAGACCCGCGACGGACGCACTATCGAGGTCTGCGCCAACGTCGCCGGCGGCGCCGAGGCACTTATCGCCGCCCAGGAGGGCGCCGACGGTATTGGCCTGCTGCGCAGCGAATTCCTGTTTCTCGATCGTGCCAGCGCGCCGGGCGTCGACGAGCAGCGCGATGAATATCAGGCCGCACTCGATGCACTGGGCGGCAAGCCAGTGATCGTACGTACGCTGGATATCGGCGCTGACAAGCAACTCGACTACTTGCCGCTGCCCAGCGTGGCCAATCCGGCGCTGGGGGTGCGCGGCATCCGCTTGTGGGCAAGTCATACCGAACTACTGGACAGCCAACTGCGAGCGCTGCTCGCGCTCGAACCGCTCGATGCGTTGCGCATCATGCTGCCGATGGTCAGTGGCGTCGGAGAGCTGCGGGCGTTGCGCCAACGGCTCGAAACGCTGGCCGGGGAACTGGGCGTGAGCCGACTGCCGCAGCTCGGCGTGATGATCGAAGTGCCGTCGGCTGCACTGTGCGCCGCCAGCCTCGCCGCCGAGGCCGATTTCCTGTCGATCGGCACCAACGACCTGACGCAGTACACCCTGGCCATGGACCGTGAAGATCCCGGACTCGCGGCACAACTCGACGTGCTGCATCCAGCGGTATTGCGGCTGATCAAGACCACCGTCGAAGGCGCCGCCGGGCGTTGCCCGGTGGGTGTATGCGGCGCCGCTGCCGGTGATCCGCTGGCCTTGGCCGTGCTGGTGGCACTGGGCGTCGATGAGCTCTCGGTGGAGCCAAGCCGCGTGCCGGCGGTCAAGGCCGCGCTGCGTGAGCTAGATGCCGCGGCACTCGCCGAACAGCTGCCGACCTGGTTGGAACTGGACGACGGCGCCGCCGTGCGCGAGCGGGTCAAAACCTGGCTGGAAGCACCGGTCGCTGCCTGACGTTCGGGATAACAACATCCGGGACAACAACAAGAGTGGGAGAAACGATCATGCAACTCGATATCATGGGTGGCCTGCAAAAGCTGGGGCGCTCGCTCATGCTGCCCATCGCGGTGCTGCCGGTCGCCGGTCTGCTGCTGCGGCTTGGACAGCCGGACCTGCTCGACATCGCCTTCATCGCCAATGCCGGGGACGCGATCTTCGCCAACCTGGCATTGATCTTTGCCATCGGTCTGGCGGTGGGCTTCGCCAACGACAGTAACGGTGCCGCCGGGCTGGCGGGTGTCGTCGGTTATCTGGTGCTCGATGCGGTCCTGCATACGCTCAACGAAGACATCAACATGGGCGTGCTGTCGGGCATCATCATCGGGACCGTGGCGGGCCTGCTCTATAACCGCTTCAAGGACATCAAGCTCCCCGACTACCTGGCATTCTTCGGCGGGCGGCGTTTCATTCCCATCGTCACTGGACTCGCTGCGGTCATCCTGGGGATGGTCTTCGGGGTTATCTGGCCGACGGTGCAGACCGGTATCGATACCCTCGGGCAATGGTTGATCGACGCCGGCAACCTGGGACTCTTCGTCTATGGCGTGCTCAATCGCTTGCTGATCGTCACCGGGCTACATCACGTGCTCAATAGTTTCGTGTGGTTCGTGTTCGGCAGCTTCGACGGCGCGACCGGTGACCTCAACCGCTTCTTCGCCGGCGATCCCAGTGCGGGCAGTTTCATGGCGGGCTTCTTTCCGGTGATGATGTTCGGCTTGCCGGCAGCGGCGCTGGCGATGTATCACGCCGCACCCAAGGGACGGCGTGCCCAGGTCGGCGGGTTGTTGTTGTCGCTGGCGTTGACCGCGTTTCTGACCGGCGTGACCGAGCCGATCGAGTTCACCTTCATGTTTCTGGCACCATTTCTGTACGTGCTGCATGCGTTGCTCACCGGGCTGTCGATGGTGATCATGAACCTGCTCGACGTGAAGCTCGGTTTCACCTTCTCGGCGGGTGCCTTCGACTATGCACTTTCCTACGGGCTCTCGACGAATGGCTGGATGATGATCCCGGTGGGACTTTGCTATTTCGCACTGTATTACACGGTGTTCCGCTGGGCGATTGCGCGCTTTGATCTGCCGACACCGGGGCGTGAGCCGGAAACCGCAGGCGCCACCAGCGCCCCGGTCGATCTCGGGGAGCGCGGCCCGGCCTTCGTGCATGCCTTGGGTGGGGCGGCCAATATGACCAGCGTGGGCGCTTGTACCACCCGACTGCGGCTGGTGCTCGTCGACGACAAGGCGATCGATGAACCGGCACTCAAGCAACTCGGCGCACGTGGCGTGCTGCATCTGCGCGGCGGCGGCTTGCAAGTGATCCTGGGACCGATAGCCGACGGCGTCGCCGACGAGATCCGCGCCGCCATGAGTGCCGAAGGCGCCGCGCCCAGTGAGGCGCCAGCAGTCAGCGAGGGCACTGGCTCGGATGCAACCAGCGTGGTGCGACTGAGTGCCGAACAGCTCGATCACTGGCTGGCCGCGCTGGGCGGACGTGGCAACGTCCAGGAAGCCACCGCCGTGGCGATGACACGCCTGCGACTACGCCTCGCCGATGCCGCGAATCTCGACGAAGCCGCACTCAAGACACTCGGCGCGCAAGGCATTCAACGCATCGACGGTGGACTAGTTCACGTGTTGCTCGGCGAGCGCGCCCCTGGCGTCGCCGCCAGCCTCGGGGATCGCTGAACGTACTGTCGCGTGAAAGCTGAACAGCTTGGCCGGATAGTAATGTCCGGCCTTTTTGCGGCGGGTAAAAGCCTGTGCCAACGCGTATTTCTGCATCAAGTCCGTGTCTCTTGAAAGCAGGCTGCCAGATGGTCGATCAGGGCGCGAACTCGCGCAGGCTGATGGTGGCGGTCGGTGTAAACGATCTGCAGGTCGAGTCGTGTCGTTTGGTGATCGGCTAATACTTGTATCAGACGGCCGTCGTCCAGCGGCTCGTCGAGCGCGAACATGGGCGCGTACACGATACCCAGGCCTTCGGTCGCCGCGCGAACCAGCAGGGTGATGTCATCCGAGCGCATAGCGGTTGGGCCGTCGATAGCGTACGCGCGATTGTCACTATTGCTCACCATCCAGTCGCCGGGCGATCGGGCGGCCGTAAATACCAGTCGCGGTAGCCGGCGGATTAGCGAGACATTTTGACGTTCATGAGCGCCGAGCAAGCCGGGCGCGCAGCCAAGGCCCATGCGAACACTGCCGAGTGGCCGGGTATACAAAGCCGAATCGGAGAGTGTTCCGATGCGCACGGCAAGGTCCAGCCGGCCATCGATCAGATCGGCGTAACGCTCATCCGTGTGCAGGTTCAACGTAATCTGTGGATGGGCCCTGCAGAACGCAGTCAGCATCGGCGCCAGCTTTTGGGTGCCGAAGGCGCGGGGTACGCCGAGTCGGATCTCCCCGGCAAGCTGGCTGCGGCCCTCGCGTGCTTCGGCGTCCGCTTCGGCCAGCGCCTCCATGATCCGTTTTGATGCCGCCAGATATTGCTGGCCGGCATCGGTTAGCGACAACGCCCGGGTGCTGCGGTGCAAGAGTCGCGTTGCCAGTGCCGATTCGAGTGCGCTCAGGTATTTGCCGGCCATGGCCGGCGACAACTCCAGTGCTCTGCCGGCCGCAGCAATACTGCCGTGCTCGACCGCCGCAACAATATCTCGATTTGTCGAAAACGATCCATGCCGTTCATTCCATCGCTTAATGATCGACGCCAACTCATATTCATCTCATTCTATCATCTGGCGATCGCATTCATGATGCTGGCTCCGCTTACCTATTCGGAGTACAAGCCATGACGATCGAAACAGACAACACCGTTCTTCACGTTGCGGAGCATGGCGCTGGGCAGCGCACGCTCGTGTTTCTTCACTACTGGGGCGGTTCTGGCCGCACATGGATGGAAGTAGCGACGGCACTTGGAAAGCGGAACCTTTGCCTCATGCCGGATCTGCCAGGCTGGGGTCAATCCGGCCCGTCGCGCAGTGGATATCGGATTGCGGATCTGGCCGAGGCGGTTGGCGGGATGATCGAAGCACGTGAGCTCCGTGATGTCGTACTGGTCGGTCATTCCATGGGTGGCAAGATTGCCCAGTATCTCGCGGGCCAGCGGCCGGCCTGGCTGAAGGAACTGGTGCTGGTGGCATCGTCCCCGGCCCTGCCAATGGATGTTCCGGAGCCTCAGCGTCTTGCCATGCAATCGGCCTATGACAGCCGCGCGAGTGTCGAAGAGACACTCGATAATATGCTCACGGAGACGCCGCTCGCCGGGATGGTGCGCGAACGCGCCATTGCCGACAGTTTGGCCGGCGATCCGGCGGCCAAGACCGCCTGGCCTGCCATTGGCATGCTCGAAGATATCAGCCAAACGACACGACGGATCGATGTGCCGACGCTGCTGTTGATCGGTGAGTGCGACCGAGTGGATCCTCCAGCCGTGCTCGCCGACCGGCTCGTGCCCTTTCTACCGACCCCGGAAACACATGAACTGGCGGGCATCGGCCACTTGCTGCCGCTGGAAGCGCCAGTGGAAGTCGCAGGGCATATACAGCGGTGGCTAAACGAACATCGAGGATAATACGCATACTGTTCGTGCCTGGCCCCACCATTGGGGCCTTTTCACAGCTGCTTGCCACAGACGAGTACAAGGCATGTTTCCAGGGCATCGATGGCGTCGCCACCCGGCAAGAAATGCCCTTAAGTGTATGGTTAGCATCTTGTCGCGGAACGATCGCTCATGCCCTCGCTGACTTCAACGACCAGGTCGCGAAACCACCGATGAGCTGGATCGTCCCGCATGCGTGGATGCCAAAGCGCATAAAGCTCAAATGAACCCATCTCCATCGGTGGCGTGAACAGGTCCAACATGGATTCAAAGCGCCGGAGAAAGCGACCGGGCAACGTACACAGGTGATCGCTGTCCGCCATGATAATCGGCGCTAGGGCATAGCTCTGGACCGATAGACTAACCTGCCGTTTCCGACCCAGCGCCTCCAATGCACGATCCACCGGCCCCGCGTAGCCCCCGCCCTCGCTCGACACCACTACATGCTCAGCGGCGCAAAACTCGTCCAGCGTGACCGGCTGACTTCCCCGCGGATGACCCCGGCGCTGTGCCGTGACGAACTGATCGGAAAACAGCGTCCGGCCAATCAGGCCCTCGTCTGCCGTACGGGGTAGTCCGATGACCATATCCACGTCCCCGCGATCAAGCGCCGGGGTGATCGTTTCGGGATCCGGCAACACGAACGTAATCCGGGCATGGGGCGCCGCCCGCTTCAAGGCCGTAACAAGGTCGGGGCCAATCATGACGGCAGGGTTATCGTAAGCTGCCAGCACGAACGTCCGGTCGCTCTCTGACGGATCGAAATGGGGAGAATGCCCGATGAACTCGCGCAGATGTCCCAAGAGCGGGGGCAACGTCTCGCCAAGTGCTTCGGCACGAGGCGTCGGCGTGACACCCCGACCCGCCACCGGTACGAAAAGCTGATCGCCGAACAATGCCCGCAGACGGGTCAATCGCCCTGAAAGGGCCGGCTGACTGATTCCTAGACGGTCTGCGGCGCGGCTGACGTTGCGCTCCTGGATCAGGGCTTCGAAGGCCATCAACAGACCAATATCGATATCATTCAAACGGTCGGGCATGAAAGCACGTCTTCTGTGGAGCCTCGCTCACTTCGAGCGTGGGCATGAGTATTCGTGAGGGTTATGCAAGGTATAACCGGCATCGTTTTCTCGCCAGACTTAATCGCCCCTATGATCTGCCTCTGACACCTACCTTAAACAGGAAGACAGACCCATGATGATACGTTCACTCATACTTTCCACCCTACTGCTGGGCCTTTCAGCCGCAGGCCCCGTCTCTGCAGCCACTACCGCCACTCTGAATCACTCCCCGGGGATCGCCCAACAGGATGAAGGCGCCGATACTTATGCCTTCACTATTGGCAGCGTCCGGGTAACGGCTCTCTCCGACGGCACCGTACCGCAGAACCTTCACAAGATTCTGCACGGTATCACCAACAAGGAGATCGACGAACGCTTGGCGCAGGCGTACCTGACCAATCCCGTCGAGGTCTCCATCAATGCATTTTTGCTAGAGCTAGGGGACAAGCTTGTCCTCGTTGATACCGGCGTAGGTCAACTCTTCGGTTCAAAACTCGGTGGTCAGCTGATCGAGAGCTTGCAGACGGCCGGCGTAAAACCCGAACAGATCACGGATGTCTTACTGACCCACGTCCATTCCGACCATATGGGCGGACTAACCCGTGATGACCAGCGCGTTTTTCCCAACGCGACGGTCCATGTTGGTAAACCGGATGTCGACTTTTTCCTGGATCCTCAAAATGCAGAACAGATCAACTATGACCAGCATTACTTTGACCAGGCTGAAACGATCCTCGAACCCTATGTCAAAGCCGGGAAGATCGACACCTTCGATAAAACTACCGAAGTACTGCCAGGCCTGACCGCCTCCCTTCATCCGGGGCATACGCCGGGAAGTGCATTCTTCACATTGGAAAGCGAGGGGCAGACCCTTACCTTCATTGGCGATATCGTGCATGTGGCGGCTGTCCAACTCCCCGATCCGTCCGTGACGATTGCCTATGACGTCGATCAGAAGAAGGCGAGGAAAGTCCGCACAGCAGCCTTCGCCGACTTTGCCAAGCATCGGGACCTAGTGGCCGTGCCGCATATGCCGTTCCCGGGTGTCGGTCATATTCGCAAGGTCGGAGAGGGATATGAGTGGGTACCTATCAATTATGGAAACCGAAAAGTGACGGCAACGAAGTAATCTGAAAATTAGACGCTCAGGCTTCCACCTAGCATCGTGGTTACGGTAGGCAGGGTTGAGGCGGGATTTGCATGAAATTTCCCGTCTCGCCCTGTCTATTTCTATTTTATAGAGAGAATTTCACTACACGCCAACACTCCGGTGCTAGTGGAGATTTTGCTCGACTTATTTCCCTGAGTCCTTAGCCACGCCTCTCATCGCGGCCATACAATGGGGCCACGATGAGAGGTGCGGCCCCATCACAGGGTCTCTTCCAGGAGCAGGGCCAGTCGCTTGTGATGCAGGTCATCGGCGGTTGCATCGTAGGAGGGGGCATCCTTGGCCGTGAAGCCGTGAGCGGCGCCTTTGTAGAGTTCGGTGGTGAAGTGCACGCCGGCGGCGGCTAACGCTTCGTCCATGCGGGCGATCTGCTCGGGGGGTAGTAGCTCATCCTTGTCGGCGTGACCGAAATAGACGCGTCCTTGGATGTTGCCGACCCCATGAATGGGGCTGTCCGGGTCGTCTTTCTCTGCGAGCCGGGCTGAGTGGAATCCGGCTGCAGCCGCGACACGACCTGCGTGTTCGGCCGCCATGCGCAGCGCGAAGGCCCCGCTCATGCAATAGCCGACCACGCCTATCTTGCCGTCCGCGAATTCGGCCTCGTTGTCGATGCAGTCCAGTAGGGCGACGAAGTCGCGGGATTGTGCCTCGGGCGTGAGGTGGTCGGCATATTCGAGTAGCGTTGGCCGCACATTCGGATCGCGAAAGGACTTCCCCTCCGGCACGACGGGCCCGCTCGCATCGCGGTAGTAAACGTTGGGCATCAACACGGCATAGCCGCTATCGGCGATTCGCTGGGCTTTCTCGTGATAGCAGGGGCGCAGGCCGCCGATATCGGTGAATAGCACCACGGCCGGCAGAGGGCCGTTAGCGTGACTGGGCGTGAAAATATGCGCGTCGATGGTGCCGTCGGCGGCGGGGACTTCGATAGCACGAGACATGAGTGAGCTCCGGGTTGTCGATGGCGAATGTCACTAGCGACGAATCTAACCGGAGACAGGCCCGGTTGACGAGGCCGTGACTTTCCTGCGGCGATGATCATCCGTTTTCGCTATCAGCTTTTACTGACACCGCAGAGATCTAGAGAATACTCTAGCAATAACGGGTACGATTTCGGTGAGTTGACCACCTCGGTTTTTCTGTCTCTGGTCCGTTTGTATGGCCCTCTTGCCGACGTCTGGCAGATTTTGTGTCAGTGGGTCGATATCGAACCGCAACCGCGAGGAACCATCTCATGATTCGACGCTTCATGGTGGCGACGCTCGTTGCCTTTACCCTGCTATTGGCGGGGTGCAGTAGCATGACCCTCGAGCAGTTTCGGGGGACCAAGCCGGCATTCGCGCTGACGGACTATTTCGAGGGGAAAACCTGGGGGTATGGGGTATTTCAGAGCCGGGGCGGGGAAATCAAGCGGCAGTTCCGCGTCGAGATCGATGGTTACTGGGAGGGCGAGGAATTCATCCTCGATGAAGATTTTGTCTACGATGACGGCGAGACCGACCAGCGCACCTGGCGAATCACACCCACCGACGAGGGCCGTTATATAGGCCGCGCCGAGGATATCATCGGCACGGCCAAGGGCCGGGAAGTGGGGCAGGCGTTGAACTGGCGTTACGAGCTCCGGCTGCCCTACGACGACTCGACCATCGATGTCACCTTCGATGACTGGATGGTCCGCCAGAGCGAGAACGTGGTAATCAACCGGGCGACCGTGACGAAATTCGGTATCCGGGTCGGAGAGGTGACGCTGTTCTTCACCAAGACTAATCCAGACGGAGAGTCGTCATGACGATACGCGCTGTTTTAAGCGGCCTCGTCCAGGGGCTGGTACTGGCGGCGATGATCGGCTGGGGGGGTGGCTCGGCGCTTGCGGCGTCGTTTTCGACGCAGACCACCCTGGGCGATAGCGAGCTCGTCCTGCAGGGATCGGGCACTGCCCGTTATATGTTCTGGGATGTGTATGACGCCGCTCTTTACGCACCGGCCAGCGCCAGTCGCGAGGCCATCCTCAACGCCGAGGTGCCGATGAGCCTGATGCTCGAGTATCGGCGCGATGTGGGCGTTGAGGATATTCGCAAGGCGACCTGGGCCGCTCTGGACGACCAGTACGAGCAGAAGACCCGGGAGGCGCTCCGTCCCAAGATCGAGGCGATCCAGAATGCCATGGTCGATGTGACCGAGGGTGATCGCTACCGGCTTGACTGGAATCCGCGCGTGCCCCGACTGAGTTTGAGCCTGAATGGTGATACGCGCTTCGTGTCGGACGACGGCGAACTGGCGCGTGCCTACTTCGGTATCTGGCTGGCCGAACCGCCGCTGTCGGACGAGCTGCGCGCCGCGCTGCTCTCACAAACGGGCTGACGCGCCGGATGCCTCGAGCCTACCGGACGCGCAGAGCATCGTGATGTTGGGCTTCAGTTCGTGGCCTGAAATCTGCCAGACTAGTCTTCTATAGACACTGAATGCACAAAGAGTGAGCGCAATGAGCGAGACCAACCAACCCTGGAACCGGCCCATGCCGGAGCAGCAGTTCAAGCTGATGCGCGAGATCCTCGACGCACCCAGCCCGGTCGGGCTGGAGGGCGCAATGACCTATGGCGTGCTCAAGCCGCAGTTCGAGTCGTTCGCGCCCAGCGACTGGCATCTGCACCAGTATCAGGGCCATGCCGGCGTGGTGCTGGATACCCATCCCGGTCGCGACGACATGTTCAAGGTGATGCTGATCGGCCACGCCGACAAGATCCGCATGCAGGTGCGCTCGATCGGCGACGACGGCAAGATCTGGATCAACAGCGATTCCTTCCTGCCCACCGTGCTGATCGGCCACGAGGTCAAGCTGTTCAGCGAAGACCCGGAAAATCCCGGCAGCTACCGGGTGATCCAGGGCGGCACGGTGGAAGCGCTGGGCGCCATTCATTTCGCCGACCCGGCGGTGCGCGCCGGCGACCGGGGCATCAAGAAGGAGCAAATCTACCTGGATCTGCAGATCCATGGCGAGAACAAGAAGCAGCAGGTCTTGAACCTCGGCGTGCGCCCCGGCGACTCGATCATCATGGATCGCCCCATCCGCCCCGGCTTCAGCCCCGATACCTTCTACGGCGCCTACCTGGACAACGGCCTGGGCTGCTTCGTCACCAGCGAAGTCGCGCGGCTGATCGCCGAGACGGGCGGCACTCGGCAGGTGCGCGTGCTGTTCGCCATCGCCAGCTACGAGGAGATCGGCCGCTTTGGTAGCCGGGTACTGGCCGGGGAACTCGAGCCGGACGTGCTGATTGGCGTCGACGTCAACCACGATTACGTAGCGGCGCCCGGCATCGGCGACCGACGCATGCAGCCGTTGGAAATGGGCAAGGGCTTTACCATGGCGGTGGGCGCGATCGCCAGCGAGCAGCTCAATCGGATCATCGAGAGCACCGCCAAGCAGCACGACATTCCCATGCAGCGCGACATGGTCGGCGCCGACACCGGCACCGACGGTATGGCCGGGGTACTCGCCGCGGTGGATTGCGCCGCCACCTCGATCGGCTTTCCGATCCGCAACATGCACACCATCTCCGAGACCGGCAATACCCAGGACGTGCTCGCGGCGATTCATGCGCTGACCTACACCATCCAGGCGCTGGATGCCCTCGACGATCCGCACCAGGAGTTCCGTAATAACCATCCGCGTCTCGACCGAGCCACGCCGCTGGAACACCAGGGCTCGGCGAAGCCCGATGAAGGTGACGAGAATAGCTCGCTCTAGGCATTTAACTGTTCAGCATCTATCCGCCATGCGCCGCACGACGAACATGCTGAACAGTTGGGCGACTCAAGGAAAAAGCACGTAAGGATCGACCACACTGGCGTTGGAGTCGTCGATATCGCGCGTTCTGCTATGGGTCTGTCCTGTTGTGAGATGCACCTTGACCCACAGTGCGTGGCGCTAACGCCAGTCCCCAACTCCAGGCCGATATGCGGTAACCTTGGGAGGTCGCGAACCAACCGGGAAGCCGCATGCAGCCTCATCTGATTGTTACGGATCTGGATAACACCCTGCTCAATGCCGAGCACGATCTCGATGAGTTGACCATCGAGACCTTTCAGGCACTGGCCGCCGAGGGCCACCGTTTTGCGTTGGCGTCGGGGCGTCACTTTCACGATATCACCGCATTTCGCCGCCGGCTGGGCGTGCCCGCCTATATCCTGAGCACCAACGGCGCGCATCTCTACGCGCCCGACGATCGCTTGATCGCTGAGCAGTGGGTGCCGGCTGAATTGGTGCGGGCGTTGATAGAGCTGCCGCGCGATGCCGATATCCGGCTCAATCTTTATACCGGCGACGAGTGGTTGATCGATGCGTCGGCCCCTGAGTTGAAGGCCTTGCACGTGCATACCGGATTTCATTACCGGGTTGCTGATCTGGAGGCCCACGATGGCAACGGGGTGGGCAAGGTGCTGTGCATCGGCGATCCCGCCGCGCTGGCGTCGTTGGAACAGAGCATCAACGAAGCATTCGGCACGCGACTGCACATAACCTATTCGATGGCCCATTCACTGGAGGTCATGGCGGAAGGCGTCAACAAGGGCGCCACGCTGGAGCGTCTGTTGACGCATCTCGCGCTACCCGCGACGCATTGCCTGGCGTTCGGCGACAATCTCAATGACGCCGAGATGCTGGCGCTGGCCGGGCATGGCTTCATCATGGAAAACGCCCATCCCGACTTGCCGGGACGCGTGCCCGATGCCATACGGATCGGGCACCATCATCCGTCCGGTGTTGCACAGCGGTTGCGGGAGTTCTTCGAGCTGAAGGTCACCGCCACGTAAGCCGATTTTCATTCATGTACCCATGACAAGGAGTGTCATCGTGGGAGAACCGACGCACCACTACATGAGCGAATATGCGCGCAAAGTCTGGGTCGCGGCCGGCATCATCGCTGCCACCATGGCGATAATGGCCGCGCTCTGGTTTGGTTTCAGAGTTCTACTGATGGTCTTCGTCGGGCTGTTGCTGGCCTTGGCCTTTTCGCTGCCGGCGGGCTGGCTGTGCCGTCACAGTTTTCTCTCTCGACGTTGGGCATTGCTGGTCGTGTTGCTCGTCCTCACCGGCTTGTTGGCCGCCTTTAGTGTGAACTTCGCCTTTAGCATCAGCCAGCAATTCGAACAGCTCGCCAAGACGTTGCCCAGCTCGCTGGACGACTTGAAACAAACGATAAGTCAGTGGCCGCTGGGATCGCAGTTTATCGAACGGATAAGCGAGAATTCGGCGTCTGAGGGCGTGCTGGGCAACTGGTCCGCACGGGTTTCCACCGTTTTCTCGACCACGTTGGGCGCATTGCTCAACGTTGTGGTGGTGGTGTTCATCGGGTTGTTCATTGCGTTCGATCCGGCGATTTATAAAGCCGGCGTATTGCGGCTCATTACGCCTTCTCGGCGTGAGGGCGCCGCCGATCTACTGGATGTCATCAAGCGTAAGCTTGCCTGGTGGCTGTTGGGGCGACTCACGTCCATGTCCGTCGTGGGATTGCTGGTTGGCATTGGCCTCTGGATGTTGGGCATTCCCATGGCATTGTCACTCGGCCTGCTGGCGGCACTGTTGTCGCTCATTCCCTACTTGGGACCGCTGTTTTCGGCGATTCCCGCCTTGCTGGTGGCGTTTTCGATCGATTCTACAGCGATGTTGCATGTTGGCGTGCTTTTCGCTGGTGTCCAGGCGCTGGAAGGTTACCTGGTCACGCCGCTCATCCAGCGCGAAGCGGTTAGCATTCCACCCGGGCTTTTGTTGGTGATGCAAGTGTGGCTGGGGTTAGTTGCTGGTCTAATAGGCGTGTTGGTCGCCGAACCGCTGGTCGTGCTAGGTATGGTTCTCACCCATCGCCTGTATGTCAAAGGCTGGCTGGAGCAGAGGGGACATGCGCTTGAGCGAACACCCAAGCCAGCCACCGACAAATAGAGGTGGCTGGCATTGATTCGCAGTAGTGGGCGGACAGCAGGCGGGTTAATGCACGCTGATCACGTGGCAGGGAGCGGTGTGCGAAACCTTGTGCGAGACGCTGCCGACGACGAGCCCCGCGATGTCGCTCAAGCCACGGCTGCCCATCACGATGGCGTCGGCGTCTAACTTCTTGGCCTGTTCGATGATCACTCGGGCTGGATCGCCCTGATGCAGCGAGCCTTCGGCATTGGTGATGCCGCGTTCGTTGGCGGCTTGAGTGGCGGCATCGAGCAGTTGCCGGCCGGCGCGCTCGAGTTTCTCGGCGCTGGCCTCCATTGGCACCGCGCCCACGCCCCAGACGAGGAGCGTGTCGTGGGCCAGCGATTCGGGAATATGCAGGATATGTAGGCGCGCACCGTCGGCGCTGGCCAGCTTGCAGGCGATATCGAGCGCCGTGCTGGCGGCTTCCGATCCGTCGACGGGAACCACGATGGTTGAGTACATGGCAACCTCCGTATGTGCTGGCATTATGAGAGTCGGCACTCGCGATGCGTTTGTACGCGATCGCGTATGCACTCAATCTAGCCTAGTTGTTGCGCATGTGCCGAATCGTGACCTGGATCAAGATGACGTGGATTATTGATTATCGTTTTGTGTTTCCAGGCGGCGCAGGCGTTGCCAGAGTTCGCGGCGCAGATCGGCGAGGCGTGGAGCTTCGCCTTCGTCGAAGGGGATCGGGCGCGTCATGCGTAGCGTGCGCAGGCCGAGCCGCGCGGTGAGCAGGCCTGCGCCGAGCCCCTGGCCGGCGCGGCTAGAGAGCTTGCCGGCCACGTTCATCGAGAGCAGGTCCATCCCGGCATCCGTGGCGATCTCGCTGGCGCCGGCGAAGGCCATGTTGTAGAGCACCGCGCGGAACAGGCGCAGGCGGCTGGCGTAGCCAAGCTCCAGGCCGTAGAGCGAGGCGAGACGATCGATCAGTCCGATGTTGCGCCATGCCATCAAGGCCATGTCGAAAAAAGTCACCGGGCTGACGGCGACCATGACGGCGGTTTCACCGGACATGCGCGCGATCAGGCGGCGTGCCTGGCGATCGCGCGGGGCCAGGAGATGATGCGCCAGCAGGGTGCGTGTTTCCGGAGCGTCGTGGTGCGGCTGGTGAGCGGCTTGAAAGGCACGCCAGTGAGGGTCGTCGTCGCCGAGTTGCATCTGGCGTCGTAAGCGTTCGGCGAGCGCCTGCATGTCCTGGGGCGTGGTCTCTTCCGAGGCATCGAGTTGGTCACGCAACTGGGTGTGCCGCTTCAAACGCCTCAGGCGCCATAGTTCGCGTAATAGCGCCACGGCACCCAAGCCCAGCGCCAAGAGGCCTAGCGCGCTCCAGGCACCTGCCAGCCAGTCGCCGCCCAGAGTGGCGGTATATAGATGGTGCGCCACTTCCACGCCGCCTAGTGCTAGACAGCCGCCGAGCAGCGTCACCAGCCCCCAGCGGCGCTTGCGGGGTTTGCCCAAGCTGGCCTCGAGTGGTATGTCCTGGGCGGCAAGCGGCTGAGAAACGCTGTCCGGATGAAAGCGCTCCCCCGGTTCGGGGGCGGCCGTAAAGCGGGGGGCGGGGTCGACGCGAAAACGTTGTCCAGGGCGCGGCTCGCTCATTTCAATTTATCTCCAATTAGCCAGTCGAGCGCTGCATCCATGCGTACATGCGGCAATTCGGGCGTGTTGCGCAGAGGAGGCCGAAACGCGGTGAAGTCGAATCCCTGGCGGGCCCAGAAGTCGCGCTCTGGCAAGCGGGGCGGTACGTCGCCGGGGAATAGAAGCACATCTTCGCCGTCCAGGGTGGTGCCGCGCAGGGCGGCGCGGCGTTGGCCGTCATTGTCCACTTCGCGTGGCTCGGTGGCACGCACCGCCGCCAAGGACAGGGCTTTCACCGGCACATCGGCATAGCGCAGGTCCTTGAGTGGTTCGGCGAGCAGGGATTCGAGCAGGGCGACGACGTTGGGATGCTGTTCGGGCGTGACGTGATCGGCCTTGGTCGCGGCGATGGCAAGACGATCGATGCGTGGCGAGAACAGTCGGCTCATCAGGCTGCGCTTGCCGTAGTCGAAACTCCGCATCAGCGTGCTCAACGCCCGGGATAGATCCTCGAAGCGTTCCGGCCCGGCGTTGAGCGCGCCCAGCACGTCGACCAGCACGATCTGGCGGTCGAAACGCCGGAAATGGTCACGGTAGAACGGTTTGACCACATGGCGGCGGTAATGGTCGAACCGTCGAGCGAGCGTCTTGTAGACGCTCGTCTCGGGCAAAGCGTCGAGCTCGGCGCGGTTGGCTTCGTTCACGCCGGGTAGCGGGAAAAATTGCAGTACCGGCGCGTCTTCCAGGTCGCCCGGGAGTAGAAAGCGCCCCGGCTGCAAGTCAGCGAAGCCGGCCTCGCGGGAGGCGCGCAAGGCATCGGCGTAATGCCCGGCGATCTCGGCGAGTTGGCTTTCGTCGGCTTCGTCGTCCGGGGCCAGGGCCTCGGCGGCACTCAACCAGGTCGCGGCGAGGCGCTTGCGCTCGCTTCCCATGGCGGTCTGCTGCGCCTCGCTCCAACTGAGGAAGTCATGCTCCAGCAGAGGCAGGTCGAGCAACCATTCACCGGGATAGTCGATCAAGTCGAGGGTGAGCGTCGCCGTATCGCCCAGCAGCCCCCGGGCCCGCCGCGTGCGATGTTTGATGGTCAGGCGCAGCTCACTGATGCCCCGCGTGGGCGCCGGCCAGTGCGGTGGTGTGCCGTCGAGGGAGGCCATGGCAGCGTCATAGGGAAAACGCGGCACGCCGAGATCGGGCTGAGCGACCCGTTGGGCACCCAGCAGACGGCCTTCACGGGCGGCGCGCAGCAAATCGAGACGTGCTTCCAGCCCCGCATGGCGTAACTGATGCACCAGCGAGGTGAGGAAGGCGGTCTTGCCGGCCCGGGAAAGGCCGGTGACGGCGAGACGCAGTTGGCGGTCGCGGCCGCGCTCGATGAAATTGTGCAGTTCCTGGGTCAGGTGACGTCGCATTACGGTATCCGACTGAAGTTCTGCTTCGAATGTGCGGGTGAATCGTGCCTAAGGCAAGAGGCGATAGTCTTCTCAAATGGTAACAATTGTCATTATTGATGCGAACGGTCGTTATCTTGACGCTAACATAGCGTTCGCAAACGCGAACTCGTCGGCTCTCTTCACATCGAATCCATAGAGGACTAAAATGGTCCTCAATAGAGCATCCGTGGAGTGAGGGCATGTTGAAGCTTTCCAAGCTAACCGACTATGCCGCCGTGGTAATGGCGCAGATCGCGCGTTACCCGGAGCAGGCACACGCTGCCACAGAACTGGCCGATGCGGTGCAGTTGCCACACCCCACCGTCAGCAAGACGTTGAAGATGCTGGTGAGGGCCGGACTTCTGGAATCGCGGCGTGGCTCGTTGGGTGGTTATCGGCTGGCGCGACCGGCGGCGTCCATTACTGCCTCCGATATCATCGGCGCCATCGAAGGGCCGGTGGCGATGACTGAGTGCAGCCACGCCGATGGCGACTGCGACCTGGTCGCCACCTGTGGCGTCGCCGATAACTGGCAGCGAGTCTCGCTGGCGATTCGCACCTTGCTCGACAGCGTGACCCTGGCGCATCTAGCCCAAGAGTCACCGCTGAAACTGCCCGTTCAATTGCCCATACAGAGCGTGACTTTGGCGAGTCGCGCCGAGGTTTGATTACACGATATCGGGGCCGTGGCGATGGCCACGAGCCGAGAGCATACCGCTCGGAGGGGAAACACCATGGCAAGTCAGGAAATGGAAGAGCTTGTTAGTCGCGAATATACTCAAGGGTTCGTGACCGACATCGAAAGCGATACCGTCCCACCGGGACTGGATGAAAGCACCATCGCCTTCATCTCCAACAAGAAGGGCGAGCCCGAGTGGATGTTGGAATGGCGCCTGGAGGCTTATCGCCAATGGCTGACAATGACCACGCCTTCCTGGGCGCATCTCGATTATCCGCCCATCGATTACCAGGCGATCTCCTATTACAGCGCGCCCAAGCGCGACGAGGACAAGCCCCAGAGCCTCGACGAGGTCGATCCCAAGCTCCTGGAAACCTACGAGAAGCTGGGGATTCCGCTGCACGAGCGCGCGGCGCTGGCCGGGGTCGCAGTGGATGCGGTGTTCGACTCCGTCTCCGTGACGACCACCTTCAAAGAGAAACTGGCGGAAGCGGGCGTCATCTTCTGCTCGATCTCTGAGGCGATTCGCGAGTATCCCGAGCTGGTGCGTCAGTACCTGGGCAGCGTGGTGCCTCAGGGCGATAACTACTTCGCCGCGCTCAACTCGGCGGTGTTCACCGACGGCTCCTTCGTCTACGTGCCTGAAGGTGTCGAGTGCCCCATGGAGCTGTCCACCTATTTCCGTATCAACGCGGCGAATACCGGCCAGTTCGAGCGCACGCTGATCATCTGTGACAAGCGCGCCCAAGTCTCCTATCTGGAAGGCTGCACCGCGCCGCAGCGCGACGAGAACCAACTGCACGCGGCGGTGGTCGAGCTAGTGGCGCTGGAAGATGCCAACATTAAGTACTCGACGGTCCAGAATTGGTACCCCGGTGACGAGGACGGCAAGGGCGGTATCTACAACTTCGTCACCAAGCGCGGCGATTGCCGAGGCGATCGCTCCAAGATCAGTTGGACGCAGGTCGAGACCGGTTCGGCGATCACTTGGAAGTATCCGTCCTGCATGCTGCGCGGCAAGGACAGTGTCGGCGAGTTTTATTCCGTGGCGGTGACCAACGGTCGCCAGCAGGCCGATACCGGCACCAAGATGATTCATATCGGCGAAGGAACGCGCTCCACCATCATCTCCAAGGGGATCGCCGCCGGACGCAGTGATCAGGCGTATCGTGGCCTGGTCAAGGTCGGTCCGCGAGCCAAGAACGCGCGCAACTTCACGCAGTGCGATTCGCTGTTGATCGGTGACCGCTGTGGCGCGCATACCTTCCCGTATCAGGAAATCGGCAATAGCTCGGCGACCGTGGAGCACGAGGCGACCACCTCGAAGATCGGCGAGGATCAGTTGTTCTACTGCCAGTCACGCGGCATTTCCGAAGAAGACGCCGTCAACATGATCGTCAACGGCTTCTGCAAGGACGTCTTCCAGGAGCTGCCGATGGAATTCGCGGTGGAAGCCGAGGCGCTTCTCAATGTGACGCTGGAAGGGGCGGTCGGGTAACGCACCCGATATGCCGCCAGGCGCACAGTCAAGGTCTCAATCCATGTATCGGAGTCGCCGGGCGACTCGAACGCAAGCAAGGTATCAAGATGCTCGAAGTCAAAGATCTGCATGTCACGGTGGAAGGTTCGGAAATCCTCAAGGGGCTGAACTTGACCGTCAATCCCGGCGAGGTTCACGCCTTGATGGGCCCCAACGGGGCGGGCAAGTCGACGCTGTCGGCGGTGATCGCGGGTAAGGACGGTTACGAGGTGACTAGCGGGGAGGTGCTGTTCGAAGGCAAGAACCTGCTGGAAATGGAAATCGAAGAGCGCGCGCTGGCCGGTATTCTGCTGGGTTTCCAATACCCCGTGGAAATTCCGGGCGTCAAGAACATCTACCTGCTCAAGGCGGCGCTCAACGCTCAGCGCGTCGCGCGTGGAGAAGAGGAAATTCCGGCACCGGAATTCATGAAGCTGGTTCGCGAGCAGTTGAGCTTCATGAAGATGGACGGCAGCTTCTTGCAGCGTGCGGTCAATGAGGGGTTCTCGGGCGGCGAGAAGAAACGCAACGAGATTCTGCAGATGCTGGTGTTGCAGCCCAAGCTGGCGATGCTCGACGAGATCGATTCGGGGCTTGATATCGACGCCATGAAAGTGGTCGCCGAGGGCATCAACTCGCTGCGCAATGCCGATCGCGCGATTCTCATGGTGACGCACTATGAGCGTCTGCTCGAACATATCGTGCCGGATCACGTCCATGTCCTGGTGGACGGTCGTATCGTCAAGTCCGGCGATAAGAACCTCGCCAACGAGCTCGAAGCTCGTGGGTATGAATGGGTGCTGGAGGAGTCTGCGGCATGAGTGCAGCACACGCTTTTCTACAGCGGTTCGGCGAGCGAGTCGATGACGAGCCGACCTGGGTGGCGGCACGCCGCCAGGCCGGGGCGGCACGCTTCGAAGCCTTGGGGTTTCCCACCAAGCGTGACGAGGCCTGGAAATATACCGACGTTCGGCGCATCGCCGAAGGCGAATTCACGCTGGCCGATGATGCCGAGCTCAGCGAAGCGCGTTTCGCAGCACTTGGCATGCCGCTGGATGCACATCGCCTGGTATTCGTCGATGGCGTCTTCTCGGCGGCCTTGTCCGACCTGACGGAGCTGCCCGAGGGCGTTTCCATCGAGCCCTTGACCACGGCGATGCGTACCCATCACGAGGCCATCGGCGGTGCCATCGGGCGCTTGGCGGGGGTCGATTTCTCGCCGTTCACCGCGCTCAACGTGGCGCTTTCCGAAGAAGGTGCGGTCGTGCGCATCGGTCAGGGCGTCGTGGTCGACAAACCGATCTATGTGGTCTTCGCCTCGCGTGCCAATGAATCGGCGCGGATGAGTCATCCTCGGGTGTTGGTGATGGCCGGCGCACGTAGCCAGTCCACGGTGGTCGAGCATTACGCCGGCGAGGCGGGCGCGGCTAACTTCACCAACGTGGTCAGCGAAGTCATGCTCGAACGCGGTGCCATCGTCGATCACTACAAGCTGCAGGAGGCCTCGAGTGAGGATCTGCATGTGGCGAGCATCCATGTCGAGCAGGGCCGCGATTCGCGCTTTACGTCGTTCAACTTGAACCTGGGCGGCGCGCTGGTGCGTACCGACTTGGTCACGGATCTCAACGCGCAAGGTGCGGAGACCAATTACAATGGCTTGTTTTTCGTCCAAGGCCGTCAACACGTCGACAATCACACCTTGGTCAACCACAACGCGCCGAACACATTCTCCAATGAGAACTATAAGGGCATTCTCAACGACCGTGCCCGCGGCGTGTTCAACGGCAAGGTCATCGTCAAGCGCGATAGCCAGCAGATCGAGGCGTATCAGAACAACGCCAACCTGCTGTTGTCCGACCGTGCCGAGATCGATACCAAGCCTGAACTGGAAATCTATGCCGATGACGTCAAGTGCTCGCACGGCGCGACGACCGGCCAGCTCGACGAGGAGGCCGTCTTTGCATTGCGCACACGCGGCATCAGCGAGCAGATGGCGCGTGGTCTCTTGACGTTGGCGTTCGCCGGCGAGGTGATGGATCAGGTGCGTCTGCCTATCATTGCTGAGCGTGTCGAGCGTGCGGTGGCGGGGAAATTGCCCGAGCGCTTCAATCTCGCGGATCTGGTCGAGGTTTCCGACGCGCTTGAGGAGGCCTGAGACCATGAATGCCTTTGCCGAGACGATGCTCGATGTGGCGCGTGTGCGTCGTGACTTCCCGATCCTCGAACGGGAAGTCCACGGTAAGCCGTTGATCTATCTGGACAACGCGGCGACCAGTCAGACGCCGACGGCGGTCATCGATACGCTGGACGATTACTATCGGCGCTATAACGCCAACATCCATCGCGGGTTGCATACCCTGGCCGATGAGGCCACGGCAGCTTACGAGGGCACGCGCGAGAAGGTACGTGCCTGGCTGGGGGCGGCGTCGCATCGCGAGATCGTCTTCACGCGTGGCACCACCGAGGCGATCAATCTGGTCGCCAATAGCTGGGGGCGGGCCAACCTGCGCCCGGGTGACGAGATCATCGTCTCGTTGATGGAGCACCATTCGAATATCGTGCCTTGGCAGATGCTGGCCGAGGCACTGGGTGTCACGCTCAAGGTGATTCCGGTCGATGAGCGCGGCGTGCTCGATCAATCGGCTTACCGAGACATGTTGGGCGAGCGCACGCGTCTGGTGTGCGTCAATCACGTCTCGAATGCGCTGGGCACCGTCAATCCGGTAGCGGACATGGCGCGCGCAGCGCATGAGCATGGTGCACTGATCCTTGTCGACGGTGCCCAGGCGGTGCCGCATCAGCGCGTCGATGTGCAGACACTGGATGTCGACTTCTATGCGTTCTCGGGGCACAAGGCGTATGGTCCCACCGGCGTGGGCGCGCTCTATGGCCGTGAGGCCTTGCTCGAGTCGATGCCGCCTTGGCAGGGCGGTGGCGAGATGATCAGTCGCGTGTCCTTCGAGAAGGGCACGGTGTACAGCGAGATTCCGCACAAGTTCGAAGCCGGCACGCCGCCTATCGCGGAAGTGATTGCCTTGGGGGCGGCGCTCGACTGGATTGCGGATACCGGCATCGACCGGATGGCGGCGTGGGAGCATCACCTGCTCGAGCGTGCCACCGATAAGCTGACGGAGGTCGATGGCCTGCGCATGATCGGCACGGCGCCGGACAAGGTGAGTGTGCTGTCGTTCGTGGTCGACGGCGCGCATTCCCAGGATATCGGCCTGCTGATCGATCAGCTTGGCGTGGCGATCCGTACCGGGCATCATTGTGCCCAGCCCGTGCTTGCCAGCATGGGACTCGACGCGACTTGCCGCGCCTCACTGGCGGCGTACAACACGCCGGAAGAGGTCGATGCATTCGTCGAGGCCTTACAGAAAGTCATCGCCATGGTGCGCTAACGGAGACGGCATGGATCAACTGCAAAGCCTCTACAAGGGGCAGGAAATGCCCTTGCAGCGCGATGTCGAGGCGATCTCGATTCCCTTCGGCAAGAGCGTGACCTTGACCGAGGATAGCATCGTCTCGGTGATGCAGGCCAAAGGTGGAACGGTCAGTGTCGGCTTCGAGGGACGCATGTTCCTGATCGAGGGGCACGACCTCGATGCCTTGGGGCTCGAGGCCGTGTCGCGTGCGTCCCTGCCCGAGGGAGCCAGCGACGAGGAGCTCGAGGCCTTCATTTGGTCGCAATTGCGGACCTGCTTCGACCCGGAAATTCCGGTCAATATCGTCGATCTGGGCCTGGTCTACGGATGCCGTATCGAGCATTTGCTGAGCGGCGAGACCATGGTGACCATCCGCATGACATTGACCGCGCCGGGGTGTGGCATGGGCGAGGTGATCGCCGAAGACGCTCGACGTAAACTCCAGGGCGCTGCGCAAGTGTCCAAGGTGCATGTCGAGATCGTTTTCGATCCGCCCTGGAGCCGTGAGATGATGACGGAGGAGGCGAGGCTGGAACTGGGCATGTTCTAGGGCCTAGGCCCTCGTAGCTCTCTTTCTCATGGTGGGGCGTGTACGACGCCCCTTATTCGTTGGAGACCAGCATGCCGCGAGAAAACGGTTGCCGGGGGCTTGCCCGATTGGGGTGGCGGCTGCTCAAGTGGGGCCTTTTTGGTGTGCTTTTCATGTTCGCCGTGGTGGTGGCACTCAATATCTGGGTGTTTGCCAAGACGGCCGGTCGTATTCAGCACGATCCGCTTGTGTGCGCTTCGGAGCCGGTGGGGTTGGTCTTCGGGACCGCCGAGGGGCTGCGTGGTGGAGGACTCAATCCTTATTTCACCGCGCGCATGGAGGCCGCGGCGCAATTGTTGCGGCTGGGGCGTATTCAGCATTTGCTGCTTTCCGGCGACAACAGCACGCGCTACTACAACGAACCCGTTTCGATGTGGCGAGCGCTGCGCGCCCGCAACGTCGGCACCGACGATATGACCCTCGATTATGCCGGTTTCAGCACTTTCGACAGCGTGGTGCGGGCCCGTCGAATCTTTGGGGTTGAACACGTCTTGTTGATATCGCAAGCATGGCATTTGCCGCGTGCGTTGTTCATTGCCGATGCCATCGGCTTGAAGGCACAAGGCTGTGCAGTGCCGGAAGGGCAAATCGCAGGTGAGTGGCAGTTGTGGCTGCGTGAGTGGTTGGCACGCGCGGCAGCTGTCGGTGATCTCTATCTGTGGGGGCGTGACCCGTACTTCCTCGGCCCCCAAGTGACATTGCCGATTTTCAAGGAGATCAAGGAAGAGTGAGCCGCGATTCAGCGTTTGTGTTGCGCATTGAGCTCGCGAATCAGCGCGCGGCAATTCTTCCAGCAACGCTCCAGCGCCGGTTCCAGCGCGTCCGGTAGGGGATGGGTGAAGGCCGTGCCCAGTGCCTGCATCAGCACGCGCTCCTGCTCGAGCAGCTCGCCCAGCAACACCTGGCTGTCGTTGCCCACAAAACTCTTGATACGGCTCCATAGCCAGAGATAGTCGTCGCGCTCGACATCGGCATCGCGTGGCAGGATGTCGAGGTGTTCCTTGGACAAGTTCTGCAACTCGCGCATGGCCTTGCCGCGTTCTTCATAGAGCGGCTTCAGACGATCACGCAGGGCAGGGCGCAGGCGCTCGAAATTGTCCTGGAAATAATCGAGACTGTCGGCCAGCGCTTCAAGGACGCTGTCCATCGCCACTTGGCGATTATCGAGAAACATGGGCGGTCACCTCCTCCGGTGACGCAAATTGTGCGGGTGGAAACAGCGTTTTGCCACCCCGTTGTAAGAAAATTTCCCCGTATGGCAAGTCTTTCGCTACAGCGTCTTTTCTCGACAGCGTCGCTTAGCCCTTGGGCTTGGGGGGGGCCTTGCGTGGTGCGACGGCATTTTTCGCCATGTAGTCGATGATCTGCCCGGCGATATCCTTGCCCGTGGCGGTTTCGATGCCTTGTAGCCCTGGCGAGGAGTTGACCTCCATGATCACGGGCCCGTGGTTGGAGCGTAGTAGATCCACCCCGGCGACGCGCAGGCCCATCGCCTTGGCGGCACGGATGGCAGTGGAACGCTCTTCCGGTGTGATACGAATGACGCTAGCGGTGCCGCCACGGTGGAGATTGGAACGGAACTCGCCTTCGAGCGCCTGGCGTTTCATGGCGGCGACCACTTTGTCGCCGATCACCAGGCAGCGGACATCGGCGCCTTTGGCCTCCTTGATGTATTCCTGAACCATGATGTTGGCTTTCATGCCCATGAAGGCCTGAATGACCGACTCGGCAGCCTGGTTGGTTTCCGCCAGTACCACGCCGATACCCTGGGTACCTTCGAGCAGTTTGATGACCAGCGGCGCACCTTTGACCATGGTGATGAGGTCAGGAATGTCGTCTGGTGAGTGCGCGAAGCCGGTGACCGGCAGCCCTAGCCCTTTGCGCGATAGCAGTTGCAACGAGCGGAGCTTGTCGCGCGAGCGCGTGATCGACACCGAGTCGTTGAGCACGTAGGTACTCATCATCTCGAACTGACGCAGCACGGCGCAGCCATAGAACGTCACTGACGCGCCGATGCGTGGCACGATGGCGTCGAACGGCTCGATTTCCTCGCCTTTGTAGTGGATCGACGGCCGGTGTGAGGCGATATTCATGTAGCAACGAAGCGTGTCGACCACACGGGCGGTATGTCCGCGCGCTTCCGCAGCCTCGATCAGACGCCGCGTCGAGTACAGTTTGCGATTGCGTGAAAGAATGCCGATATGCATGGTCGTCTCCACTCGATGGCGATGCCGGCGGACTTAGGGCTCGCCGTGCAGGAAGGCCGCGCCGGGCGCGACCAGAAGGCGGCGCAACGCACGTCGCCCAAGCAGCATGGGGTGGCGCATGTTACGCCGGTCGGTCAAGGTTAGTTCGATCGGATAGTCGATCCCACCGAGTTGCATGTGTGTGCGGATCACGTAACGCATTTGCTCGATGCCATTGGAACTCCTGACCTTGCGGCGGTCGTATAGCGGCAGTTCCAGCGTGTGCGATGGGGCCTCGGGGCCGCCGCTACGGGTGATGAAGCGTACCCAAAGGTGTCCTTGCTGCTCGAACGTCTCAATGTCCTCGGCATGCAGCGCTGACGTGCGCGCGCCCGTATCGATTTTAGCGCACAGCGTCAGGTCCAGCTCCGGTAGGGTGACCATTTCGCGCCGGCCGATGACGGCCTTGGCTTGATAGGGCAGTGCTTTCATGCGTCAACGATCCAGTTCGGCCAGGCGCTGGCCGATAGAGGAGTCGGCACTCGCCTGACGCAGCGTCATTAATACCGGTAAGCGCAAGCGTGGCACAAGCGCCAAGTCGCGTACCAGTGCGGTGAAGTTCGCCTTCGGGTTTTCCGCGAGCCGTGTGAGAAACCTCGGCAAGCGTTGCTCATCCTCGAGATGCGTCCAGCCACGCGCCGCCATGGCGGCGAGTACGTCGGGCCCGCAGGCCGCCGGGTCGTCGAGTAGCGTATCGTACCAGGCACCTATGCGTGAATCGCAACTGCCCCCTAGCGCGCGAATCACTGCACACAAGGTTTCGAGATCTCCTGAGCGTGCGGCTTGTTCGGCGCGTTCGCAAAGAGGTGCTACACATGCCGAGGCCACGTCTCGATGCTCCATACAATAGCAGAGCGGTCGTAGGACCTCGATTGGTAGCGCAGGAATGCGTTCGGCAAGCTGGGCTTCTTGCGCGCTTTCGAGGCGGGCTATGAGATCGGCGATTCCCTGCAGGCCGAGCATCTGCCAATTGACGCTGGCGTCGGCATCGAGCAGGTAAGCGTGGGCCAGGGCATGGTGCTTGCTGGTCGGTTGCGCGAAGTCGCGGGCCGCCTGGGCATGCAACATGGCCTGCTGCGTAAGCTCGGGGGTAAAGGCCAAAGGGTTATCGCGCATCAAGTTATCGATATGCGGCGCGTCATCGCGTCCTACGCTTTCCACCGTACGCCCGAGGGTCTCGATGAGGCGCTCGAGGAAGGCGTCGCGTGGCCCAGGCACCAGCATGCCTTGTTCATCCAAGGGTAAGGCCAAAAACCAGATCAAGGGCTCGCTGGCGATATCGCTGCCGAGACGGAACGCACATGCCAGACGCGCCTGGCCGTTCCAGGGCAGGGGCCAGGGGGCGTCTCCGGCTTCGAACTCGGTGAGCCGTGAGAATTCGAAGGGCGCGACGCGTCGCCCCATGTCGAAAAGGCGTACGTCCGCACCGGTGCGGTGGAAAAATTCGCTAAGCGTGGTGATCGACTGCATGCTGCCTCCGGGATCGAGGCCGGCACTGTAGCGTTCAAGGATGGCGCTGACCAGCCCCTGGTTGGTTAAAAAATAAACGCTTGCTGCCAGCCGGCGTCAACCAGGGTCAAGCGAAGGTTGTCCCACGTTTATCCACAATCCCGTCCCAATGAATTGTGGGTAAACGCGAGGCTGGGGAGAAAACGCTGGCAAGGTGGTCAAGCGCCTGGGGTGAACGCGATAATGGCAGATTAACTCAACGCTTTTCCGGGAGACGAGATGACGGCTCATGACGCCTTGAAAGAGGCATTGGAAAATCTGGTTGCGACGTTGCGCAGTGTCGACATGTGGCGTGTGGCGGAGCCGCCCGAAGCGGCTTTCGCCAGCCAGCAGCCCTTTTGCGTCGACACCATGGTGATGCCGCAGTGGCTGCGCTATGTCTTCGTGGCGCGGCTTGAAACGCTGGCCGAAGCCGAGTCACCGTTGCCGGCATCCTGCGATGTCGCACCCGCCGTGGAGACCTGGTTGAAGGATGCCTCGCCCAGCGTACGTCGCGTCGTCACCGAAGCCGTGGCCGAAGTGGATCGGATCGTTACTGAGGCGTGAGGGGGATGAATACGAAAACGCCGGGCGAGTGCCCGGCGTTGAATCAACGTGCTGATGTGTTCTGCTTAGAAGCGATAGCTGAGGCCGCCACCCACGGTGACCGGGTCGAGGCTTACCGTGCCGGCTGAAGCACCGTTGATGTCGATGTCTGAGTCCACGTCGGTGTAGCTGGCAAAGCCGTTGAGAGCCAGGTTATCGGTCACGAACAGGTCGACACCCAGTTCACCGACGGCGCCCCAGGAATCATCCATGCTGGCGCTCATGCCATTGCCGAGGTTTTCGCTGGAAAACTTGGTGTAGTTGACGCCGGCACCGGCATAGGGCTGCACGCGCGAGCCTGTGCCACCCAGTGGGTAGTATTGCAGCGTCAGATTGATCGGCCGCTGCTCGAATTTGCCCGCAGCCCCAATGGTCGAGAAGTCGTGCTCGAACTTTTCACTGGAGCTCAGGGCGACACCCAGCTTGTCGTGGAAGAGGTAGCCGACGCTACCCATGAAGCCATTCTCGTCGTCGACATGGCTATCATCGATATCGCTTTTGGCAATATCACCGCGGACGAAGAAGTCGCCAGCATTGTAGGCGAGAGCGGCTTGGGTACCGAACGCACAAGTGCCGGCAATTACCAGTGCAGAAAAGAGTTTGGTCTTGGTCATGATGTGGCTCCTTGAGTTCTAGCGCTTTATCGAACAGCGTTTTCGTATCAACACGTGCAGTATAGGAAACAGTGTTTTTTAAGTCCAGAAGAATTTTAGAACGCTGTTTTTTACGCTGGGCGAGGGCGATCCACCATGAAGGGGCGGTTCGGTATTACGCGCCTGTCATGCCATCGTCATGCTTAAACTCGCTAAACGTCGAAAAACCTCTTAACTTCCTGTAAGCCCATTACGATGGGCGGCGGTGGGCTGAATCCGGTGCATTGTCGAGCACTGCCTCGTGCCTGGGGCGCTTTTGCTGGCGTGTTGGCTGGGAATGGCGACGTTGAGTCCATGGTTGGTCGTGGTGAGCTAATAAGCGGAGGCAAAGATGGAACGATCATCGTCGGCAAGCGAGGCAGCACAGGGAGAAGGCCCTGATACGGGGTGGTTGCTGTCCATTGTGGTGCCGGTCATGAACGAAGAAGCTGCCATTCCGGGCTTTCTTCAAGCGGTGCGTGACGCCCTTGATGCTCATATCGCGCGATGGGAGGTGCTGTTCGTCGACGATGGCTCTCGCGATGCGACGCTGGATACTCTGCGGGACGCCAACGTCGCGGATAATCGCGTACGCTACCTGTCGCTGACGCGCAACTTCGGCAAGGAGGCGGCCTTGACGGCGGGGCTGGCACACGCATGCGGCGATGCCATCGTGCCTATGGACGTCGATCTGCAAGATCCACCGCACGTGATTCTCGAATTCGTGCGCCTATGGCGGGAGGAAGGCTATGACATGGTTTATGGCGTGCGCGGTACCCGTGACGAGGACACGCATACCAAGCGAGCCACTGCCGGCTTGTTCTATCGCTTCTTCAATCGCCTGTCGGATACGCCGATCCCGCACAATGCCGGGGACTTCCGGCTCATGGATCGCCGTGTGGTCGATGCGCTCAATCGCTTGCCGGAGCGCAGCCGGTTCATGAAAGGGCTGTTCTCCTGGCCTGGATATCGCACCACTGGCGTACGCTATGCACGTCCCACTCGCGAGACGGGGACCAGCAAGTTCAACTATTGGAAGCTGTGGAACTTCGCCCTCGATGGGGTGGTGAGTTTTTCCACCTGGCCGCTGCGAATCTGGTCCTACTGCGGCGCAGTGATCGCGCTGATTGCCTTCCTTTACATCGTGCTCCTGGTGGGGCGCGTGGTGCTGTTCGGAAGCGATGTGCCTGGCTATGCGTCGCTGATGACCGCGATCTTGTTCTTCGGTGGCATGCAACTGCTGTCGATCGGCATTCTGGGCGAATATGTGGGGCGGCTGTTCATCGAGACCAAGCAGCGCCCGTTGTACCTGGTCGCTGAAGATAGCGATACGCCACGAACGTCACGCCAGCGAGGTCACAGCGCGCCATGAGCCGGCTGGTGGGCGAGGCCAGTACCGCCGCGCGCTTCGGTCTCGTCGGGGGTATCGCCACGGCAGTACATCTGCTGGTGGCGGGTGTACTGCTCGGCTTCTGGTCGGAAATGTCCGAATTCGCGGCGAATCTCATGGCGTTCTTGGCGGCTTTTCAGGTGTCATTGATCGGGCATCGGCGTATTACTTTTCGTCGGCGTGGCCGGGCAAGGCGTTTCTTCCTGGTGGCGGCGCTGGGGTTCGCCCTTAACAACGGGGTATTGGCTGCCTTGTTGGCCGTGACCCCGCTAAGCGGCTTTCTGGCCGTGGCGATCGCGACACTAATGGTGCCGGTGCTGACGTATTTGGCGTCGCGCTTCTGGGCCTTTCGCGAGCCGCATTGAAAAAGGGCTCCCGTGGGAGCCCTTGAACGATCACTCAGCGCGGTATGCGCACATTGTTCAGCGGGAAATGTGCTTATATTCCCCAGCATCGTTGGTCATACTGCTCACCACCAGGATGGCGATGAAGGCAGCGATAAAGCCAGGAATGATCTCATACACACCGGGACCGCCCATGAACGCTGCGTTCCAGCCCAGTGAAATCCAGATCATGACGGTGACGGCACCCACGACCATACCCGCGATGGCGCCAGCGCCGTTGGTGCGTGACCACATCAGCGACAGGATGATCAATGGGCCGAACGCCGCACCAAAGCCTGCCCAGGCGTTACTGACCAGCCCCAGGACCTGAGAGTTCGGGTCAGATGCAATGAAGGCCGCCACCAAGCCAACCAATACGACACTAATCCGGCCGATGCCGACGCTTTCCTTCTCCGTTGCTTCCTTGCGCAGAAATAGGCGGTAGAAGTCTTCGGTCAGTGATGAAGATGCCACCAGAAGCTGACTGGAGACGGTGCTCATGATTGCTGCAAGCAGTGCGGCATAGAGGAAGCCGGTGATCAGCGGATGGAACAGCAGGCCCGCGAGGATAATGAAGATCGTTTCCGGGTCCTGAACATCCAGCCCATTGCGGATTGCATAGGCCCGACCGAAGATCCCCAGCGAAATCGCGCCGACCAGGGATATGAACATCCAACTCATGCCGATGTTACGGGCAACCGGCACATCCTTCAGCGATCGGATGGCCATGAAACGCACGATGATGTGCGGTTGCCCGAAATACCCCAGGCCCCAGGCCACCGCAGACAGCCAGCCGATGAAGGTCAGCCCCGCCGTCCACGATAGCAGTGTGGGGTCGACGTCATTCAGGGTCTGTGAGGCTTGGGTGAAGCCACCGCCACCTTCGCCAAAGATCACGACTACCGGCATGATCACCAGTGCCAGCATCATGATGCAGCCTTGCACGAAGTCCGTCATGCTCACTGCCAAAAAGCCGCCGACAACCGTATAGACAAGTACCACGCCCAGGGTGATGACGACGCCGGCAGCGTAATCGCTCAGGCCACCGATGTTGATAACGTCGGAAAACGCGCTTTCGAACAACTTGCCGCCTGCCACCAGGCCTGATGCCGTATAAACCGCGAAGAAGACGACGATGACGATGGCGGATACCGTCCTCAGCGACATCGCCCGAGTCGGGAATCGGTTTGCCAGGAATGCTGGAATGGTTATCGCATTGCCATAGTGAACTGTCTGCTCACGAAGGCGTGGTGCGACCAGAACCCAGTTGAAGAATGCACCCACGAACAGGCCGATACCGATCCAGGCCGAGCCCAAGCCGGATACGAACAGCGCCCCGGGCAAACCCAGCAGCAACCAGCCGCTCATGTCCGAAGCGCCGGCCGACAGGGCCGCCACCTTGGGGCTGAGGGTTCGACCACCCAGCATGTAATCTTCAGACGTGGACGTGGATTTGCGCATGGCATAAAGGCCGATGCCGATCATGAGCGCAAAGTAAGCAAATAGGCTGATCCAAACACCAATAGCCATAAAAACGTCTCCTGTTCTTGATTATCTTAGTTATTAGGCCGGAGTGGTTCCGGCAGGTTGTCGTTACGCATACGGGCCAGAACGCTGATGACGAGCATCATGAACAGGCAACGCGCGGAGGTGAAGCCGATAGCGGCGTTGTTTTAACCATGAGGGAGTTCCCTTCGTTTGTTGTTTGATGACGAGTGACGATCACTCGTCTCCCAGCGCGAGTAGAGATGCGTTGCCGCCCAAAGCGGCGGTATTGATGGTGCGGGTTTTCTCCGTGGCGAAGCGTTGCAGGTAATGCGGTCCGCCCGCTTTGGGACCAGTGCCTGACAGGCCCTGACCACCGAAAGGCTGTACGCCCACGACGGCACCGATGATATTACGATTGACATACACATTGCCCACTCGAATTTTCCGCGCTATTTCAGCGGCGAAGGATTCGTTGCGACTGTGAATGCCGAACGTCAGTCCATACCCTTTGGCATTGATGGTATCGATGACCTGGTCGATCTCCGCGCTACGGTACCGCGCTATGTGTAATATCGGCCCGAATTGCTCGCTCTCCAGTGTGTCGATGCCTTCGATCTCGAACGCGGTCGGCGCAATGAAGTGGCCGTGCGCGGTGGTGTCGGCGTCGGGTGTCGCCTCGGCCACCAGGCGGCCTTCCTCCTTGAGGCGCATGATGTAATCGCTGAGCTGACGATGAGCGTCCTCGTCGATGACCGGGCCGACGTCGGTACCCAGATCGCGCGGGTCGCCGATATGCAGCTCTGCCATGGCGCCCTTGAGCAGCTCGATGACGTGGTCGGCGACGTCTTCCTGGATGTAGAGCACGCGCAAGGCGCTACAACGCTGGCCGGCGCTCTGGAATGCCGAGGCTACCACGTCGGCGACGACCTGCTCGGGAAGCGCGGTGGAGTCGACGATCATGGCATTCAAGCCACCGGTTTCGGCGATCAGGGTCGGCAGCGCGGCGCCTTCGCGGTCCGCGAGAGCACGGTTGATGATTTGTGCGGTGTCCGTGCCGCCGGTGAAGACGACGCCGGTGATGCGAGCGTCACCCGTCAGCACGCTGCCCACGGTGGGACCATCGCCGGGCAGCAGTTGCACTACGTCGCGCGGCATGCCGGCTTCATGAAGCAGCTCCACGACGCGGTGCGCGATCAGGGAGGTCTGCTCGGCCGGCTTGGCGAGCACCGGGTTGCCGGCGACGGCGGCGGCGACCATCTGGCCACAGAAAATCGCCACCGGGAAATTCCACGGGCTGATGGCGGCGAAGACGCCTTTGCCGGACAGGATCAGCTCGTTGGATTCCCCGGTCGGGCCGGGTAGCGGGATCGGCGCGCCGAACATTTCGCGGGCCCGCATCGCATAGTAGCGGCAGAAGTCCACCGCTTCGCGGATTTCGTCGACGCCATCGGTGAGCAACTTGCCGCCCTCGCGGGAGCACAGCGTCATCAGTTCGGCGAGGTGCTCTTCCATCAAGTCGGCGAAACGCTCGAGAATCGCCGCACGCTCCTCGACCGGCGTGTCGCTCCAGCGCGGGAAGGCCGCCCAGGCGGCATCCACGGCGCGTTGGGCCTGCTCGCTCGTGGTCCACTGCACGCTGCCCACGCGCTGGCGGGTATCGTAAGGGCTGAGCACGTCGTGACGCTGCGCGGCATCGTCGTCCACGTCGAAAGCCAGCAGCGGTTTGACGTGATGCTCGCTATCCATGAATGTCGCCATGGTGTCGATCAGCGGTTGGTATTGGCTGTTGATGTTCAAGTTGACGCCCTTGGAGTTCTTGCGTTTTTCCCCATAGATATCGCGTGGCAGCGGAATTCGTGGGTTGGCATAGGTGTCGTATTGCGCCAAGGTTTCTACCGGGTGCTCGCAGAGGCTTTCCACGGGCACGCGAGGATCGACCAACTGGTGAACGAAGGACGAGTTGGCACCGTTCTCCAGCAAGCGCCGCACGAGGTAGGGCAGCAGGTCCTTGTGTGCGCCCACCGGTGCGTAGATACGGCAGTAAGTACCCTGCGGCGCGCGCTTGAGTGCGGCGTCGTAGAGCGCTTCACCCATGCCATGCAGACGCTGGAACTCGAAATGACGATCTCCCGCGTTGGCGAGCTCTAGGATGGTGCTGATGGTGTGGGCGTTGTGCGTAGCGAACTGCGGGAAGATGCGCCCCCGGGTATTCTCGGAGAGCAGGAAATGCACGCAGGCAAGGTAGGTGACATCGGTGCACGCCTTGCGGGTGAAGACCGGATAGCCGTCGAGCCCTTGTTGTTGAGCTTCCTTGATTTCGGTATCCCAGTAGGCGCCCTTGACCAGGCGAAGGGGAATCTCGTCGCCACACTGATCGGCGAGGCGATTTATGTAGTGTAGAACCGGCAAGACACGCTTGGAATAGGCCTGCACCACCAACCCGAAGTGCCCCCAGCCTCGACAGACCTCGCTTTCGAAAACGTCGCGGAAGACTTCCAGCGACAATTCAAGGCGGTCGGCTTCCTCGGCATCGATGGTGATGGCGACGTTGTTCTCGCGTGCCAGCGAGGCGAGTCGGCGGACGCTGTCGGTGAGTTCCGCTAGGATCTGGCGGCGGCGTCCGAATTCGTAACGCGGATGCAAGGCCGACAGCTTGATCGACACCGAGGGCGCCGGGGTCTTGGCGTCCAGCTTGCGGCTGGTGGCACCGACTCGTTTGATAGCCTGGGCGTAATCGTCGAAATAACGATCGGCGTCGGGCCGCGTGCGCGCCGCTTCACCGAGCATGTCGTACGAGTAGGTGTAGCCCTTGTCGAAAAGCGGCTGCGAGCGTTTCAGGGCCTCGTCGATGGTCCGTCCCAGCACGAACTGCTTGCCCATGATCTTCATCGCCTGATACATGGCGCGGCGAATCACCGGCTCGCCCATGCGGTTGACCATCTTGTTGATGAAGGTGGCGGGCTTGCCTTCGTGGGGCTGGTCGAGTTGCAGAACGCGACCGGTCATCAGCAGCCCCCAGGTGGAAGCATTGACGAACCATGACTCGCTCTGGCCGACGTGTGCCTTCCAGTCGGCGGGCCCCAGTTTGTCTTCGATCAGGGCGTCGGCGGTGGCCTTGTCGGGAATACGCAGCATGGCCTCGGCCAGGCACATCAACATCAAGCCTTCATGAGTATCGAGGCTGTACTCTTGCAGCAATTCGTCGATGGAGTCGACCGCCGTATCCATCTCGCGGACTTCGCGCACCAGCTCGGCGGTTTGCGTAGCGATGCGCTTGAAGTCTTCCTCGTTGGTACGCAAGAACGCGACCAACTCGGCGACATAGGCGTCTTCCTCGACGCTGTAATAATCGCTGACACGCGCGAACAGCGTGTCGAGCTCGTCGTTCCAGGTAGCGGTTTCCAGCATGGTGTTGGCATTTTGCATGTCATGACCCCGTGATGATCGGCGACGCAATAATGAAAGTGGGCGTGCGGAGTCGGCGCCGGTATTGGCGTCCTGGTTATATTGTATAGCGTCGACTTTAGAGTGGGTCAGCGTGCCCGGTCTTGCCAATTTCCCGGGTGTTTGTGTCAAAAAACACGATAGAAGACGAGAAGGGGTTGAACTTTAGACCTTAGTCTATGATGGGCGGCGTAGTCATGACGGAGGCGGCGGCACCCCGGCGCCACTGCGAGGGAGACTGGCCATGGTGGCGTCGGAAGGCATGTGACAAGGCGCTTTGATTGGCGAATCCCGTGCGTGCCGCGATTTCGCTGAGCGGTGCGCCAGCGGTTCGCAGCAAAGTGCTCGCGCGTTCGAGGCGGCGACGCAACAAGTATTGGTAAGGCGTGAGCCCTGTATGGCGCCGAAAGCGCTCGCCGAAATGCGCCTCGCTCAGGCAGGCCAGGCGCGCCAGATCCTTGACCGTCACGCGTTCGGCGAGGTGGTTATCGATGTAGCGATCGATGGTATCGAGATTCAACGCGCGTCCGTTATCAAGCGTCGTCGGTGCGGCCAGACGGGCATGCAGACAGCTCAAGAACGTGGTGGCGAGCAATTCGCCATCGGCATGGCGTGGCTGCGACATTTCTTGCACCACGAAGTTGAGATAATTGCGCAGAGGGTCGTCGAGCGTGAAATAGCGTGGGGTATCGAACAGGCTGGCCAGTTCGCGATGGCCTCCGGTCAGCGAGGGCGAGTCATCCGGCAGGTCGAGGATCAACTGGCGGTTGTCACCGATCCCTTCGTAATAGTGCACATGATTGATCGGGACGATGCAGCCTGACAAGGGGGCGATGGAACCGCCGAGCCCCTCGATCTCGAATTCAGCATGGCCGGCCAGGCCGATAACGATCTGATGGAAGGCATGACCGTGATGCTTGACGGTGTTGTCGAGCGGCGTCAGACGAATGCTACTGCTCATGGCGACTCTCCTGAACTCCGCAGTGAGCTTACCATACACGCCCATGGTGCGTGAGGCGCAATGTTCAGGCCTCTAGTTCAGGCTTCTGTAGTGCCAGGCGCGCGCGCAAATGGTCGCGTATTGCCTCGAGTTCGTCGCGCCCGACACGCGATAGCAGGCAGCCGCCCTGTGCGACTTGCCAGGGCCTGCCGTGCTCCTCCATGACATGCTGAGCGCGGCGGCGAATGCTTTCGAGATAGGCATCGTGGCGAATCGGATAATCGACCAGCGTATGCCATTCGGCAACGCTGACGCGCTTTTCCAGCGTTTTGTCGAACAACGCGAGTAGGTGCTCGGGGTCGGTCCGATAGCGAGGCGTGCGGCTGAGCATCAGCATCGCCACGGTGCCGACCAGGACTGTCAAGCAGACGGCGAAAACCAGCAAATAAAGGAGCATGGTGTGGTGACGCGATAGTCGAATGTGCGTGGCGAGTCTAGCATGCGATCACGTCGCAATGCAGTGACTCTTCTGGCGTGATGAAATCGCAAGGAAGGAGTGGAGCGGGCAACGAGGCGCGACCGGGCTGGCGCACCAGCTCGCGACCCTGAGGTCTGCCTGAACTTACGAAGAGGGAGTGGAGCGGGCAACGAGGCGCGACCGGGCTGGCGCACCAGCTCGCGACCCTGAGGTCTGCCTGAACTTACGAAG